>NZ_JAHIDY010000018.1:0-121126 GCF_018732265.1 Pseudomonas sp. TAE6080 | reverse complement strand
TGTCACCTGATCCACCGCTATCGCAGCCTCGCCGGGGCTCGACAGCTCCCACATTCGTAGGCGCCCCCAGTTTGCTGCGCGACAGCGCTACGTCGAAGAGGTAGTGGGGACTCCCACATTTGATCTCTGTACACCCTCGCATCTGATTTGCTCCCCCCAGTTTGAGCGTTGTACATCCTCCTCATTTTGATCATCACGCCCTTCGCTACTCGCCCAACAGCAGCCCCTGCTCCTTGGCACACAACTCCACCACGTAATCCCACAACACCCGCAACCGCACCGACTTGTGCAGTTCGCGCCGGGAACTGATCCAGTAACTGCGCTGGATGCCCTCCTGCGGCAACAACGGCACCAGGTCCGGGTCGCCTGCGGCCATAAAGCACGGCAGCACGGCAATCCCCAGGCCCGAACGCGCCGCCTGGTGCTGGGCGATCACGCTGGTGCTGTGGAACACCACCCTGGGGTTGCGGCAAAAACTGCTGAGGAGCTTGAGCTCCTGGCTGAACAACAGGTCGTCGACGTAATCGATCCAGGCATGGGCGGCCAGGTCTTCGCGCTTCTCGATAGGCGGCGTGCGGGCCAGGTAGCTGCGGCTGGCATAGAGCGCCAGGCGGTAGTCGGTGAGTTTGCGCGTAACCAGTTGGTCGACGCTGGGCCGCTCCAGGTGGATGCTGATCTCGGCCTCGCGGTTAAGGATGCTGACAAACCGCGGCACCGCCACCAGCTCCACTTCCAGCCCTGGATAACGCTCGAACAGGCCACCCATGCGCCCGGCCAGGAACATCACCCCCAGCCCTTCGGCCACTCCCAGGCGAATCTTGCCCAGGGGCGCAGCGGAATGGGTCAGTTCTTCCTCAGCCATCAGCGCGACGTTTTCCATGGCCTCGGCATGCTTGAGCAGCGCCTCACCCGACGGCGTCAGTTCATAACCCTGGGCATGCTGCACAAACAGCGCAGTGCCGAGGCTTTTCTCGATGGCCTCGATATGCCGGGCTACGGTCGCATGCGTGGTTTTCAGGCGCTGGGCAGCGGTCAGCAGGCGCCCGCTGCGCTGCAACTCAAGAAAATACCGCAGGTCATTCCAGTCGAACATGTCGCCTCCCTTCCCGGCCATGAGAACAGCACTGTTTAAAAACGCACAGCAGCTGGGTAAAAACTAACATTTTTAAGACGAAAACTAACAACTAGGATGGAGCCAATAAGAAAAACAAGCGAGACCCAGATGACTATTGCAACTGAGCAATACGATTACGTGGTAGTAGGTGCCGGCCCTGCGGGCTGCCTGCTGGCCAATCGACTGTCTGCCAACCCCGCCCATCGCGTGCTGCTGCTCGAAGCCGGTGGCCGCGACAATTACCCCTGGATCCATATCCCCGTCGGCTACCTGTTCTGCATCGGCAACCCGCGCACCGACTGGTGCTTCAAGACCGAAGCCCAGGAAGGCCTGCAAGGCCGCGCCTTGAGCTATCCACGGGGCAAGGTGCTGGGCGGCTGCTCGTCGATCAACGGCATGATCTACATGCGTGGCCAGGCCAACGACTACGACGGCTGGGCCGCCGAAGGCAATCCGGGCTGGGCCTGGGACGATGTGCTGCCGCTGTTCAAACAAAGCGAAAACCATTTTGCCGGTGCCTCGCCCCTGCATGGCGACAGCGGCGAGTGGCGCGTGGAGCAACAGCGCCTGCACTGGCCAATCCTCGATGCGTTCCGCGAAGCGGCCAAGCAAAGTGGCATCGCCAATATCGACGACTTCAACCAGGGCGATAACGAAGGCTGCGGTTACTTCCAGGTCAACCAGAAAAGCGGCGTGCGCTGGAACGCGGCCAAGGCATTTCTCAAGCCGATTCGCCAGCGCTCCAACCTGACGGTGCTGACCGAAGTCGAGGTCGATCGCGTGTTATTGAACGACGGCCGCGCCAGTGCCGTGGTTGGCCGCCAGCATGGGCAAGCCGTCACCTGGAAAGCACGCCAGGAAATCATCCTGTGCGCCGGCGCCGTGGGTTCGCCGGGCATTCTGCAACGCTCCGGTATCGGCCCTTCCAGCGTCCTTGGGCCACTGGGCATCGAAGTGCTGCACGAGCTGCCCGGAGTCGGCGGCAACCTGCAAGACCACCTGCAACTGCGCCTGATCTACAAACTGGAAAACGCCCGCACCCTGAACCAGATCGCCGGCTCCGTATGGGGCAAGATGGGCATGGGCCTGCAATACCTGTATGACCGCAGCGGCCCGCTGTCCATGGCCCCCAGCCAACTCGGCGCCTTTGCCCGCTCGGGGCCGGAACAGGCCACGGCCAACCTCGAATACCATGTGCAACCACTGTCGCTGGAGCGCTTTGGCGAGCCGCTGCACGCGTTCCCGGCGTTTACCGCGTCGGTCTGCGACTTGCGCCCACAGAGTCGTGGGCGCATTGATATCCGCTCGGCAGATCCTTCTGTGCCGCCGCTGATCCAGCCCAACTACCTGAGCCATCCTGAAGATTTACGCGTGGCCGCCGCTGCCATCCGCCTGACCCGGCGCATTGTCGGCGCCCAGGCCCTGCGCCCCTTCAACCCGGTGGAATACCTGCCCGGTGAAGCCCTGCAGAGCGACGAACAATTGCAGGAAGCCGCGGCGCGGATCGGCACCACGATCTTCCATCCGGTCGGTACCTGCCGCATGGGCCACGATAAGGACGCGGTGGTCGATGCCCAGTTGCGCGTGCACGGAGTTCCCGGCCTGCGCATCGCCGATGCCTCGATCATGCCGCGCATCACCTCCGGCAACACCTGCTCACCCACACTGATGATCGCGGAAAAAGCCGCGCAACTGATCCTGTCTCCTCACACAAGGAACCTCACCCCCGAAAGAGAACTGACAACACCGGCATGACCTGTAGGAGCGAGCTTGCTCGCGAAAATCGCCAACGATAACGCGGGCATCCTGGATAAACGCGTTGCTCTCAGGCTTTCCGCGAGCAAGCTCACGCCAACAGGGTAAAAGCGGCGCTGAAGTTGGCGCCGACAGTGGAACAACAATAAATAATCACTGTGAGGGCTACCCCATGTCAGAACGAGCTCAACCCCTGGACGCCACCGTCGGCGCCACTGTCACCAGCAAAGAGTCGCAAAAGGTCATCTTCGCCTCGTCCCTGGGGACGGTGTTCGAGTGGTATGACTTTTTCCTCTATGGCGCCCTCGCGGCAGTCATCAGCAAGCAGTTCTTTGCCGGGGTCAACGACACCACGGCTTTTATCTTCGCCTTGATGGCCTTTGCCGCCGGCTTTGTGGTGCGACCCTTCGGCGCGCTGGTGTTCGGCCGCCTGGGGGACATGATCGGACGTAAATATACGTTCCTCGCCACCATCGTCCTGATGGGCGTGGCGACCTTCTGTGTGGGCCTGCTACCGACCTACGCCAGCATCGGCATCGCCGCACCAATCATCCTGGTGGTGTTGCGCATGCTCCAGGGCCTGGCCCTGGGTGGTGAATACGGCGGCGCCGCAACCTATGTGGCCGAACACGCGCCACAAGGCAAACGCGGGTTCCACACCAGCTGGATTCAATCCACCGCAACCCTCGGCCTGCTGCTGTCACTGCTGGTGGTACTGGCCTGCCGGTATTTCACCGGCGATCAGTTTGAAGTCTGGGGCTGGCGCCTGCCGTTCCTGCTGTCCATCGTGCTGCTGGGGATTTCCACCTGGATCCGCATGAGCCTGCACGAATCCCCCGCGTTCCTGAAAATGAAAGAGGAAGGCAAGGCCAGCAAGGCGCCGATCCGCGAGTCGTTCGGCAACTGGGAAAACCTCAAGGTGGTATTGATTGCGCTGTTCAGCATCAACGCCGGCCAGGCCGTGACCTTCTACGCCGCACAGTTCTATGTGCTGTTCTTCCTCACCCAGTTCCTGAAGATGGACCCGGCCCTGGCCAATATGCTGCTGATCATCAGCGTGGTGATTGGCGCGCCGTTCTTTATCTTCTTCGGCTGGCTGTCGGACAAGCTGGGGCGCAAGCCGGTGCTGATGGTCGGCCTGCTGCTGGCCACCGCGCTGTACTTCCCGATCTTCAAGGGCCTGGCCCACTACACCAACCCGGCGATGGACCAGGCCAGCCGCCAGGCGCCGATCACGGTGCTGGCCGACCCGGCTACCTGCACCTTCCAGTTCGACCCGGTGGGCAAGGCGCGGTTTGACAGCCCCTGCGACAAGGTCAAGACCTTCCTGGTCAAACAGGGCCTGCCCTACAACAGCGAAGCCGCACCTGCCGGCAGCGCAGTGCAGGTCAGCGTGGGCGATGTGCGCATCGACGGCTACGACGAAGACGCCCTGCGCGGCGCCGTGACCCTGGCCGGCTACCCGAAATCGGCGGACGTGGCCCAGGTCAACAAAACCATGGTGGTGGTGCTGATCGTCGCCCTGATCCTGATCGCTGCGATGTGCTACGGCCCACTCGCCGCGCTGATGGTAGAACTGTTCCCGACGCGCATCCGCTACACCTCCATGTCCCTGCCCTACCACATCGGCAACGGCTGGTTTGGCGGGTTCCTGCCAACCGTGTCGTTTGCCCTGGTGGTGTACACCGGCGATATCTTCTACGGGCTGTGGTACCCGGTGGTGATTACCGGGGTCAGCCTGATTGTCGGGCTGCTGTGCCTGAAGGAAACCAAGAACGTGGATATTGATAAGAATTAAGCGGTAAGCGGCAAGCTTTAAGCTGCAAGATGAAAGCGACTTGGCTTTTTACTTGCGGCTTGAAGCTTTTAGCTGTACATCCATCCAGATAAAGGTTGCTCAATCCCCTTCTTTTGCCCATCCTGCTTCCCATTCAACTGTGTAACGAATGGGCTGAGCATGCGGCTGTATCTCTGTGAAAAACCCTCCCAGGCCAAGGATATCGCGGCCGTGCTCGGCGCCAGGCGCCGGGGCGACGGCTGCTGGCTGGGAACCGACGTCACAGTCACCTGGTGCATTGGCCACCTGCTGGAAACCGCCCCGCCCGACGCCTACGACGCCAAGTACAAACGCTGGGTGCTGGCCGACCTGCCCATCGTCCCGGAAAAATGGAAGATGACGGTCAAGCCCAAGACCGCCAGCCAGTACAAGGCCGTCAAGCGCCTGCTGGGCGAGGCCCGGGAACTGGTGATAGCCACCGACGCCGACCGCGAAGGCGAGATGATCGCCCGGGAACTGGTCGAACATTGCCGCTATCGCGGGCCGATCCAGCGGTTGTGGTTGTCGGCGCTGGACGACGCCTCGATCCGCAAGGCGCTGGCGTCGTTGAAGCCTGGCGCAGAGACCTTCAACCTCTACCATTCGGCCCTGGGCCGCTCCCGCGCCGACTGGCTGATCGGCATGAACATGAGCCGCCTGTTTACCCTGCTCGGCCGCCAGTCCGGCTACCAGGGCGTGCTGCCGGTGGGTCGGGTGCAAACCCCGACCCTGCGCCTGGTGGTGGACCGTGACCGCAGCATTGCCGACTTTGTCCCCGTGGCGTACTGGGCCATTGATGTCGAATTGCGCCATCAGTCGATGAGCTTTATCGCGCAATGGCGCGCCGCCGACGATATCTGCGACGACCAGGGCCGCTGCCTCAACCCGCAACGCGCGCAACAGGCCGCCAGCGCGATGAGCAACGCGGCCAGTGCCCGGCTGGTGAAGTTGCGCACAGAGCGCATGCGCGAAGTGGCGCCGCTGCCCTTCGACCTGGGCACCCTGCAGGAAATCTGCTCGAAAAAACTCGGCCTCGGCGCCCAGGAAACCCTGGATATCGCCCAGTCCCTCTACGAAACCCACAAGGTCATCACCTATCCACGCAGTGACTGCGGCTATCTGCCCGTCAGCCAACATGGCGACGCACCAAGCATTCTCGCGGCATTGGGCCGGGCCGATCCGGCGGTCAATGCGCTGATGCCGCACATCGATGCGCAACGCCGCTCCCGCGCCTGGAACGACGCCAAGGTCAGTGCCCACCACGGCATTATCCCCACCGGGGCCGGCAAGGACCTGGCACAGTTGGCCGGCAAGCACCGCGCCGTCTACACCTTGATCCGCGCCCGTTACCTGGCGCAGTTCCTGCCCAACCACGAATACGACCGCACCCAGGCGGACTTCAACTGTGCCGGCGAAGCCTTGCGCGCCGTGGGCAAAGTGGTGGTGGAGCCAGGCTGGAAGCGTGCCTTGCCCGAAGCCCTGGCGCCAAGCAAGGGTCGCGAGGCGCCGGCCCCACAACCCTTGCCACCATTGGTGCAAGGCCAGGACTACGCAGTGGCCAAGGTCAACCTCAAGGACTTGTGGACCCAGCCGCCCAAACCCTTCACCGAGGGCGACTTGATCAAGGCCATGAAAAACGTCGCCAAGCTGGTGGACGACCCGCTGCTCAAGCAGAAACTCAAGGACACCACCGGCATCGGCACCGAAGCGACACGGGCCGGGATTATCCAGGGCCTGCTGGACCGCGGTTACCTGGTAAAAAATGGCAAGGCATTGTCAGCCACACCAGCGGCCTTCAGCCTGATCGACGCGGTGCCCAGGGCCATTGCCGACCCCGGCACCACCGCCATTTGGGAACAGGCCCTGGATATGGTGCAAAGCGGTGAGATGAGCCTGGAGGAGTTCGTCGCCAAACAGGCAGCCTGGATGAGCAAACAAGTGGCGCGCTGCAATGGCCTGCAAATGACCATCAGCGGCCCGGCCAGCCCGGCAGGTCGTGCTGCCACGCCCTGGAAAAACAAACGCAAGCCGGCCAAGCGCAAGACTGGCACCAGCCCGAAACGGGCGGCAAAACCGGCGAGCAAGGGCTAATTGGGTGAAAAAATCCAGGAAATGACGCTTTTTGACGGGATATACGCCGCTTTGGGTCTTGCCCCAGCGCCTGCGGTCTAGGATTCTGTAGGCACAGCCCTAATAACAACACCAGAGTGGCCGCCATGAAAACCGTCGCACAGTTGCTCAAGTCCAAGGACCAGAAAAATCAGGAAGTGCATACCATCCAGTGGAATCACACCGTGTTTGAGGCGCTGGTGGTGATGGCAGCGAAGAACGTCGGCGCTTTGCCGGTGGTCAAGGACGACAAAGTCGTCGGCATCATCAGTGAGCGCGACTACGCGCGCAAACTGATTCTCCACGGACTGTCCTCGACGAGCACACAGGTCCACCAGGTGATGAGTTCACCGGCGATCACCGTGGACACCCACAAAAGCGTCGAAGACTGCATGGGCATCATGACCGACGGCCACCTGCGTCATCTGCCGGTGGTGGAAGACGAAGAACTGCTGGGCCTGCTGTCCATCGGTGACCTGGTCAAGGAAGCCATCGCTGAGCAGGCGGCCCTGATCCAGCAACTGGAGCAGTACATCCGCGGCGAATGACCCTGCTCTCAACACCACCACGCCCCCGGTGAGAACTGGCTTATGTAGGAGCTGGCTTGCCTGCGATGGCATCACCTCGGTGTAACTGATGCACCGAGGCGCCTGCATCGCAGGCAAGCCAGCGCCTACATGGATCACTGCTGAACCCGGCCTTGCATGCGACCCACCGGCACAAAAAGTGACGCCCAAGTCACCTTCCCCTGCACCCTCCCCTGCACAAAAAAAATTATGTAGTGCGTGAAAATAATCACTACATAACCGTTGACGTAACCATTTTGACCTTGCATGATTCAGACGTCTCCCGGATCGGGAGCGTTGGCAACAAGCGTTTTGAACAGGCTCGTCTGACCGCCGAGCTGTTTTTCCGGATGTGCACTGCCCACAAGGCAGATTGATGAAGCTGACCGAACCGAAAGGCACGGTACAAGAAGCTCAAATGCTGCTTGTCTTCGTTATGAAACCATTGCGTAGCAGGTCATCAGCAACACTACATGCATCAGGTTCAAGACCCTGCCCGTATTCGGCAGACCGTTACTGACGCCCGGTTTTCGGAACCGGAGACAACTTAAAAGTGTATTAACGAATCAACTGAAGATCGCCAACTGGTCAAGGGGCTTACACATGAATCTGAACAACCAACCAACTATCGACGAATTGGCTGAGATGTTCGCAGCGCAGAAAGACACACTCGACGACCATATCCTGTGGATTGGCAAATCGGGCGAAGTGCAAATTGACTGCCTGGCGCCCCATACCGAAGAAGCCGAGTTCGACCGTAATAACCGTGAACTGGCGGCGCGCCTGAAGATGTACCGCCGTGGCCAGGGTTATGTCGGCAAGAAAGCGGCAGCCGATCGCAACTTTATCGAGCAAGTGTTCGATACACTTAACAATGCCTGGGAGTCCTTCAAGGACAACTCGCAAGTTAAAGTAATCGACCGCTACTACTAAGAATAACGCTACCTTTGTGGGAGCTGGCTTGCCGGCTCCCACATGTGTTTGTGTGCAACTTCAACAGTTGGGGTAATGCCCCTTCCCCGCCTCAGCCAGAAAGATATCGAACAGTGCCTGCGCCGCCGCCGACAGCTCATGCCCCGGCTTGGTCAGCACACCAATCGGCCGCTCGATCACCGGCCCTGTCAAGGTGATGCAATGAGCGCCGGCCTCCTCCATCTGCTGCGCGCATAACGCCGGCACCGCGCTGACCCCCAAGCCATTGGCAACCATCTTGCCCACTGTGGCCAGTTGATGACTTTCGAGGGCCACGGGTAACTTCATTTGCAAGGCACCGAGGTGTTCTTCCAGCATCACCCGCACAGTGGAAGGCCGCTGCAGGGTGATAAAAGGTTGCACCAGCAGGGTTTTCCAATCGATCTCGGCCATTTGCGCCAATGGCGAATCACCGGGCACGACGGCGATAAAGCGGTCCAGGTACAGCGGGGTGAATGCCAGCGACGACCCCGGCGCCGGTTCGAACGCTACCCCCAACTCCACCTGGCGATCACGGACCATTTCCAGCACTTGTTCGTTGATCAGGTCATGCACCGTCACGTTGACCTGAGGAAAGCACGCGCGAAAGATCTTCAAGATCGGCGGCAGCAGGTTGCCGGCAAACGACGGCATCGCCGCCACCGTTACCCGCCCACGTTGCAGAGTAAAACGCTGGCGCAATTCATCTTCGGCATTGTCCCAATCGGCAATCAGACGACGCGCAAGCGGCAACAAGGATTCACCTTCAGGGGTCAGTGCCACGTTACGGGTATTGCGACTGAAAAGGCGCCCGCCCAAGCCCTCTTCCAGGCCCTTGATGGTCAGGCTCAGTGCCGACTGGGACAAATGCAGGCGCTCACAGGCGGCGGCAAAACTCAGGCTTTGGGCCACGGCAAGGAAGGCCCGCATCTGTTTAACAGTCATACATTAAGCTCCAGGCGGCAAGTTGAAAGCTGCAAGTGAAAAAGCCGCGGGACTATTCTTGTTGCTTGCGGCTTGAAACTGATTATGCTGTTTTTTAAATCAATCAACCTTAAAAAACAACTTAACAAATCAATCCGTCGGCGCAACACTCGGTTCACTGGCTGGACCACAAACAATAAAAGAGGTGCATATGGCAGGTTTCGATAAACGCGTGGCGTCCTATGAAGAAGCGCTGGCAGGCCTGGAAGATGGCATGACCGTACTCTCCGGTGGTTTTGGCCTGTGTGGCATCCCGGAAAACCTCATCGCCGAAATCAAGCGCAAAGGCACCCGTGACCTGACGGTGGTTTCCAACAATTGCGGCGTCGACGGTTTCGGCCTGGGCGTGTTGCTGGAAGAAAAACAGATCAGCAAGGTCATCGCCTCCTACGTCGGTGAAAACGCCCTGTTCGAGAAGCAACTGCTCAGCGGCGAAATCGAAGTGGTGTTGACGCCCCAAGGCACCCTGGCGGAAAAAATGCGCGCAGGCGGCGCCGGCATCCCGGCCTTCTTTACCGCCACCGGCGTCGGTACCCCAGTCGCCGAAGGCAAGGAAACCCGTGAATTCAACGGTCGCCCATACCTGATGGAAGAGTCCATTACCGGCGACTTCGCCATCGTCAAAGGTTGGAAAGCCGACCATTTCGGCAACGTGATCTACCGCCACACGGCGCAAAACTTCAACCCACTGGCGGCCACCGCCGGCAAGATCACCGTGGTTGAAGTCGAGGAAATCGTCGAACCGGGCGAGTTGGACCCGGCGCAGATCCACACTCCAGGCATCTACGTCGACCGGATCATCTGCGGCACATTCGAGAAGCGCATCGAACAGCGCACCGTCCGCAAGTAATCCTCTAGCCCGAATAATAAGGACACATAAAATGGCTCTTACCCGCGAACAAATGGCTCAACGCGTCGCCCGCGAAATGCAGGACGGCTTCTACGTCAACCTCGGCATCGGCATCCCGACCCTGGTGGCCAACTACATCCCCGACGGCATGGAAGTGATGCTGCAGTCGGAAAACGGCCTGCTGGGCATGGGTCCGTTTCCTACCGAAGACACCATCGACGCCGACATGATCAACGCCGGCAAGCAGACCGTTACCGCACGCATCGGCGCCTCGATTTTCTCTTCCGCCGAATCCTTCGCCATGATTCGTGGCGGGCATGTCGACCTCACGGTACTCGGCGCCTTTGAAGTGGACGTACACGGCAACATCGCGTCCTGGATGATCCCAGGCAAGCTGGTCAAGGGCATGGGTGGCGCCATGGACCTGGTGGCCGGCGCAGAAAACATCATCGTGATCATGACCCACGCCTCCAAGGACGGTGAGTCCAAGTTGCTCAGCCAATGCAGCCTGCCGCTGACCGGTGCCAACTGCATCAAGCGCGTGCTGACGGACCTGGCCTACCTGGAAATCGAAAATGGCGCTTTTGTCCTCAAGGAACGCGCACCTGGCGTCAGCGTTGAAGAGATTGTCAGCAAGACCGCCGGTAAACTGATCGTCCCGGACCACGTTCCAGAAATGCATTTCCAGTGAGGACAGATTCCATGCAAGACGTCGTGATTGTTGCTGCCACCCGCACCGCCGTTGGCAGCTTCCAAGGTGCCCTGGCCGGCATCCCGGCTCCGGAACTGGGCGCTGCGGTGATCCGCCGCCTGCTGGAGCAGACGGGTCTCGATCCTGCGCAAGTGGATGAAGTGATCCTCGGCCAGGTGCTGACCGCAGGCAGCGGCCAGAACCCGGCGCGCCAGGCATCGATCCTCGCCGGCCTGCCGCATGCGGTGCCGAGCCTGACCTTGAACAAGGTCTGCGGCTCGGGCCTCAAGGCCCTGCACCTGGGCGCGCAAGCCATCCGCTGCGGTGACGCCGAGGTGATCATCGCTGGCGGCATGGAGAACATGAGCCTGGCCCCCTACGTACTACCATCCGCCCGCACCGGCCTGCGCATGGGCCACGCGAAGATGATCGACAGCATGATCACCGATGGCCTGTGGGATGCGTTCAACGACTACCATATGGGGATCACTGCGGAAAACCTGGTGGACAAATACGGTATCAGCCGTGAAGCCCAGGACGCGTTCGCCGCCGCCTCCCAGCAAAAAGCCGCCGCCGCGATTGAAGCCGGGCGCTTTGCCGACGAGATCACGCCGATCCTGATTCCCCAGCGCAAGGGCGACCCGATTGCCTTTGCCGTGGACGAGCAGCCCCGTGCCGGCACCACCGCCGAATCCCTGGGCAAGCTCAAGCCAGCCTTCAAGAAAGACGGCAGCGTCACCGCCGGCAACGCGTCGAGCCTCAATGACGGCGCCGCTGCGGTGCTGCTGATGAGCGCCGACAAAGCCAAGGCCCTCGGCCTGCCGGTCCTGGCGCGTATTGCCAGCTACGCCAACGCAGGTGTCGACCCGGCAATCATGGGCATTGGCCCGGTGTCCGCGACCCGCCGTTGCCTGGACAAGGCCGGCTGGCAACTGGCCGACCTGGACCTGATCGAAGCCAACGAAGCGTTTGCCGCACAGGCACTGGCGGTGGGCAAGGAACTGGAGTGGGATGCGGACAAGGTCAACGTCAACGGCGGCGCGATTGCCATCGGCCACCCGATTGGCGCTTCAGGCTGCCGCGTGCTGGTGACCCTGCTGCATGAAATGATCAAGCGCGATGCCAAGAAAGGCTTGGCCACCTTGTGCATCGGCGGCGGTCAGGGCGTGGCACTGGCCCTTGAGCGCGGCTGATTCAACGAGCAACATGAAAGAGGCCCGGTTCCACGAAAACCGGGCCTTTTTTTGCCTTCTGATTTGTAAGCGCCCTTCAATGTAGGAGCTGGCAAGCCAGCGACTACAATAGATCTCCATCGTCAGCCAGGTTGGGGCACGGCGAAGACCGCATTGGCCCGCACCACGACCTTTTCTCCCACCTGCAAACTGACCGTGGCAAACGCCATCTGCCGCCCGCGCTTGTGGTGCTCCAAGTGCACCTCGATCCACTCCCCCACCTGCACCGCCCCCAGATAATCGAGGGTCATGCTCGCGGTAATCAACGGCAACGGCGGGGCGCTGGAAAACGCCATGGCGTAACCCATGCCAACATCCGCCAGGGTCGCCAGCACGCCACCGTGGACCGTGCCGCGTCCGTTGGCATGGCGATTGTCGGCGCGCAGCCCCAGTTGCAGTTGCAGGCCTTCGCCACGGCAGTACACCGGGCCAAGCAAATCCAGGAGCGGGCTGCTGCGGGGCAATGGGATAAAACCTTCAGGAGTAACAGTCATGGTCGGATCGTCCTTGTGTGCAGACACAAGGTTTAACCCTGGGCGCGCGTTGCAGCCATCAAGATCAATGCGGCAAATCTGTGGCGATAAGCCTACGCCCGCTTTGCGTTCGCCGGGCAAACCCGCTTTAATCGCCGCGCACTTTATCCCGCACACTTGAAGGAACTGTAATGCGCCATCTGGAAGGCAGATTCACTGCACTGTTGTTATTGACTGGCCTGCTGCTCGGCGGCTGCTCGCCCAAGGAGTACTCCGAGGCCACGGCCATCAGTGGCGAACAGGGCCGGGCCGGCGCGCTGCTGGCCTATGAGCATGAGTTGAGCCTGGCGATGCCAGTAGCCCTGCTGGCACCGCGCATGCAGGCCACTCGCCAAGCCTGTGAGTCGGCGCAGTTCGGCGCCTGCAATATCCTGCGTATCGAAGAGAACAGCGACGGCGGCATGATCGTGCTACGCATTGTTCCAAACGGTGTCGAGCCGTTGGTGAGCATGGCGGCCGAGGGCGGTCAACTGGGCCAGCGCATCACCAGCGCCGAGGACCTGGCCGACGCCGTGGCCGATGTGCGCCGTCGCCAGGAACGCTTGCAGGCCCAGCAAAAACGCCTGGATGAACTGGCTGCGCGCAAGGACATCACCGTGGGTGACCTGATCACCCTCAGCAAGGAACAGGCCGCCATCGAAAACGAGCTGCAGGAACTGGCACAGATCGCCGCCGGCCAACAGCGGCGCCTGGACACCAACCGCGTGACCCTGAACTTCCAGCCCTCGGACGGCGAGCATCAGCAATCGCGCTTTGCCAGGATGTTCGGCAACCTGGGCGACAACCTGGTCGATGGCACCGCCGATGCCCTGGAGCGTTCCAGCTATGTGCTGCCGTTTGTGATCCTCGCGTTCCCGGTGTTGTGGCTGTGGGTCTGGTTGTGGCGCAAGCTGGTCAAGCGTCGCCCCTGACCTCAGCGCTTGATGCAGCGCTGGTAACGCTCATCCACACGCTTGGCGAACCAGGCCGTGGTGAGGTTGCGGGTGATCTTCGGGCTCTTGAGCACAATACCCGGCAGGATCGCCCGCGGCAGCGGTTTGCCTTCGGCTTTCTCGGCCAGGGCAAACACTCGCTGGTACAGGGTGGTCTCTTCAAAATCCAGGCGATCGCCCTGCTCCAGCTGGCTGCGAATGCTCGGGTTGCGCATGTCCAGCTTCTTGCCCAATGAACGCACCGCCAGCTCCGTGGTGCCGGGCATGATGGAGCCATGCAGGATCAGATCCCCATCCAGCGCCAGACGCGTGCCCGAGGCGCGGCTGACGGCAGCCTGGAA
Organism: Pseudomonas sp. TAE6080; assembly: GCF_018732265.1. Classification (NCBI taxonomy): domain Bacteria; kingdom Pseudomonadati; phylum Pseudomonadota; class Gammaproteobacteria; order Pseudomonadales; family Pseudomonadaceae; genus Pseudomonas; species Pseudomonas sp. TAE6080. Next base: position 107,252 of record NZ_JAHIDY010000018.1, on the reverse strand, counting down.
CGCCGCATTGCGACTGGCGTACCAACCGGCGTTGAAATCCGCAAAACGGTACAGCGGCTGGTTGTAGTTCACCGGGTAGCCGAGCAAATGGGCGATGCCGAAGTACATGCCACCCCGTCGGGTAAACACTTCCCGGCGAATGCTGCCGTCCACGGTGTAGGGATAGCCCCTGGCCTGTTTCTCGGCAAAGGCAATGCTCACCTGCATCGGGCCTGCGGTATGCACGGGGTTGAAACTGCCAAACAAGGTACGCCCCAATGGCACAGTGCCAATGAAATCATCAAAGATGCCACTCAGGTCTTTTTCGGTACGCGCAGCGCTCAGGCGCTCGGCGTAGGACTTGCCCGTGGGCGAACGCAGCTGCAACGCGGTACGCACCAGCACGGCCGGCACATGCACTTTGCCTGCACGACGGAGGATTTCATCCTGGGCGATCTTGCCCATGTTCGGCACCGGCGGGTCGACCTGGTAGGTGGACTCCTGCTCGGTCACCGCCAGTACCGCGCAGATATTCTCAGTGCTGGGGTAGATGTTCTGGCTGTCGAAGGCGGTGTAGATATCCTGGGCCCAACCGGCGCGATCCGACACCTTGGCCGGCATCAGCCGCACGATCTGCGCCTTGACCTCGGCCTCACTGCGCTCGGGCTGTTGCTGGCTGCGTTGGGTTGAACAGCCGGCCATGACCAACAAGGCGGCCAGGCAGAGAATCATCCGGGATGAAAGCATGCGGGGGTGTCCTGTAGGCCAGTTAAAGCACCCACTATCTCACAAACCCACACCCGCCCCTGTAGGAGCCGGCTTGCCGGCGTCTACAAGGGTGTAGCGTCAGGATCAGATCCCGGAAAGCGCCAGGTCCATCGCAAAGTAGGTGAAGATCAAGTCCGCACCGGCACGCTTGATCGAGCCCAGGGTCTCACGCACCACCCGTGCTTCATCAATGGCCCCTGCCTGGGCACCGAACTTGATCATCGCGTATTCGCCACTGACCTGGTAGGCCGCCACGGGCAAGCGCGAGGCTTCACGGATATCGCGGATGATGTCCAGGTAGGCGCCGGCCGGCTTGACCATCAGGCAGTCGGCACCTTCCTGCTCGTCGAGCAGGGATTCGCGCACGGCTTCGCGGCGGTTCATCGGGTTCATCTGGTAGCTTTTGCGATCGCCCTTCAGCGCACTGCCGCCCGCCTCGCGGAACGGGCCATACAGGGCCGAAGCGAATTTGGTGGAATAGGCCATGATCGGGATATGGTTGAAACCGGCCGCATCCAGGGCCCGGCGAATAGCCTGGACCTGACCGTCCATCGCCGCCGACGGTGCGATCACATCAGCACCGGCGCGGGCGGCCGCCACTGCTTGCTTGCCCAGGTTGGCCAGGGTGCGGTCGTTGTCCACTTCATTACCGTGCATCACACCGCAATGGCCGTGGTCGGTGTATTCGCAGAAGCAGGTGTCGGACATCACAATCATTTCCGGCACCGCGTCCTTGCAGATCGCCGACATGCGCGACACCAGCCCGCGCTCGTTCCAGGTGTCGCTGCCGCTGGCGTCCAGGTGATGAGACACGCCAAACGTCATCACCGACTTGATCCCGGCGCGGGCAAAGCGCTCGATTTCACTGGCCAGTTTCGATTCAGGGATGCGCATCACACCGGGCATGCTGGTAATCGGTACGAAATCGTCGATTTCTTCTTCGACAAAAATCGGCAACACCAGGTCGTTGAGGGTGAATTCGGTTTCCTGGAACAGGCTGCGTAACTCGGGGGAACGACGTAAGCGGCGAGGACGGGCTTCGGGGAACTGGCTGGACATGAATGCTCCTGAAAAAAACAGGCGAAAAAACCTAGGGGCGAAAGCTTATGCCCTACGCACCCATCAGAACAAACGCTGGGGAACAACAGTTTATTCCCCTGGCGGTAACAATTGCATTGACCTACAGCCGTAGACAGCCCTCTATGCAGACCGTCACGGCACCACCGATCCAGATTTCATCACCTTGCCGGGCGACACGGATTCGCCCTACACGCCCCATGGTAGTGCCCTGGCTGACCACATACGCATCGGGCGCCAAGCCTTCGCCCAGCAACCACTGCGCCAGGCCGGCATTCAGGCTACCAGTGGCCGGATCTTCCGGCGCCCCATCACCAGCAATGAACGCCCGCACCTCAAACTGCGCATCAACCTCATCGTAGGCAGGGTCGCACGGGGCAATCACGCCCACCGCCAGCCCCAGCAACTTTGAATAGTCCGGCTGCAAGGCCAGTACCGCCTGCCGATCAGTCAACATCAGGGCCAGCCAGCCCGCGCCGTTATCGACCCATTGGCTGCGAAGGATCGCCTCGGGCTCAAGGTTCAGGGCCAGGCGCACACGCTCCAGCAACTCAACATCCAACGGGCCCGAACGGATCAAGGGCGGGGCGATAAACGCCAACTCGTCACCCTCGCGGCGGATGCGCACCAGGCCGATCTCGCATTCCTGGATGATCTCTCGGCCCCGGGGCACGCCACCGGCTTGCAGCCATGCCTGGCAACTGCCCAGGGTCGGATGGCCGGCGAAGGGCAGTTCCTGCACAGTGGTAAAAATCCGCACTCGGTAATCGGCACGCGGGTCCCGGGGCTGGAGCAGGAAGGTGGTTTCGCTGAGGTTGGTCCATTGGGCAAAGTCGGCCATCTGCTGGTCGCTGAGGCCATCGGCGCCCAGCACTACAGCCAGTGGGTTGCCCTTGAGTGCAACCCTGCTGAACACGTCCAGTTGCTTGAAATCGAAAGTCGGCATGGGTCAGCTCGGAATATTCAGACCACGGATCACCGCTGGCCGGGCGACAAAGCCATCCAGCACCCGTAATACATTGGGGAAGTCGGTAATGCCCACCAGATCGCCGGACTCATAGAAACCAATCAGGTTGCGGATCCAGGGGAAGGTGGCGATGTCAGCGATGCTGTACTCATCGCCCATGATCCAGGTACGGCCCAGCAGGTGCTTTTCCAGCACGCCGAGCAGGCGCCGGGCTTCAGCGGCGTAGCGGTCACGGGGGCGCTTGTCTTCGTAGGCCTTGCCGGCAAACTTATTGAAGAAACCGACCTGGCCGAACATTGGCCCGATCCCGGCCATCTGGAACATCAGCCATTGCAGGGTTTCATAGCGCGCAGCGGGGGCCAGGGGCAGCAGTTGGCCAGTTTTTTCAGCCAGGTAGATCAGGATCGCACCCGACTCGAACAACGCCAGCGGCTCGCCGCCAGGACCATTGGGGTCGATGATCGCCGGGATCTTGTTGTTGGGGTTCAGGGACAGGAACTCCGGGGAAAGCTGGTCCTGGGTGTCGAAGCTGACCTTGTGCGCCTCATACGCCAGGCCCACCTCTTCGAGCATGATCGATACCTTGACGCCATTGGGGGTCGCCAGCGAATACAGCTGCAAACGCTCGGGATGCTGGGCTGGCCATTTGGTAATAATCGGAAACGCTGCGAGTGAAATCATCGATATACCCCAAGCTGAGAAAAACCCATGATAGCCATCTAGCGGCCAGGCTGCATTGGTCTTCAATCCGCAACATCGGCGCGCTAATCTCGGATTTCAGCGAACCAAAACGCTATGGCGCACTCTTAGAAGCGCTTGAACGGTTGAATGGAGGCATACCGCCATACTCATGGAAAACCGCACGATGCTTGGAGCGTCGCTGTGGCTGGGCCTTGCGGTCTTGATCCAAAGCACTGAAGACTCGAACCTAATGACAATCAAGCCTCTGTGCCTTGGTAAACGCTTTAAACGATATGCTTACTACATGCTACCGATGTTCTTCGTAGGCGGCGCCTTGATGCTGGCCTTCGAAGCTCGCGAAAGCAGTGCCGAGCCGAAGAACGGCGTACAGACCCTGGTCTTCCTGCGCCATGGCGAAAAACCCGCCGGCGGCCTGGGCCAGCTCAATTGCCAGGGCCTCAACCGCGCGATGAACCTGGCCACGGTGCTGCCGGAAAAATTCGGCGCCGCCGATTTCGTGTTCGCCGCCAATCCGACGCGCAATGTCGAGGAAGGCGAGTTCGACAATTCCTACAGCTATATTCGTCCATTGATGACCATCAGCCCCAGCGCGATCAAACTTGGGCTGCCAGTCAACATCGAGTTTTCGGCCAACGATACCAGCGACCTGGCTGACGAATTGATGGAAGACAAATACCACAACTCCACCATCTACACGGCCTGGTCCCACGGCTACCTGCCGGAGTTGATCAATAAGGTGGCGAGCGAAGCCGTCGGTGAGAAGTACACCATCACCGAAGACTGGTCCGGCGGTGACTTCGACACGTTGTACGTGCTGACCCTGACCTGGCACGACGGCAAGGCCAGCCTGCTCAGCCGCAACTACAAGCAAGGCCTGGATAACGGCTTGCACACCTGCCCGGATGCGACGCATGTAAACGCTGACACTTGATCGTGTAGAACCTGACACACCGCTATCGCCGGCAAGCCGGCTCCTACAGGGGGCGGGACCGCGTATGATGCGTCGCTATCGACTTATCTGCGGATCTTGACCATGTCTAACCTCACCTCTGCCAGCCCTGCACGCGGCTGGTCCTTCTGGTGGAAACCGGCGCTGTTCCTGTTGGTGGCCTGCGTCGGCCTGTATTACGTGAAGTGGTCGCCCTACTACTTCAAGGCCTTCGTCGCGGCCGACAGCCATAGCATCGGCAACTCGATTCTCAATGACCAGCAAGGCTCGCCATTGGCGGCGGCCCTGGCCTATGCCCAGGTGTATTTCCTCGCGATCTGGAAAGCCGCCGTGCTGGCGGTGATTCTCGGCTCGTTGCTGCAGGTCTTGATTCCACGGGACTGGCTGTTGCGCCTGTTCGGCCGCGCCGGGCTTGGCTCCACGGTACGCGGCGGGCTGTTCGCCCTGCCGGGCATGATGTGCAGTTGCTGCGCCGCGCCGGTGGCAGCCGGCATGCGCCGCCAACAGGTTTCGGTGGGGGCAGCACTGGCGTTCTGGATGGCCAACCCGGTGCTCAACCCGGCCACGCTGGTGTTCATGGGCTTTGTCCTGGGCTGGGACTTTGCCGCGCTGCGGCTGGTGGCCGGGATCGTACTGGTGATTGGTGTGGCGCTGATCGCCCAACGTATCGCTCGCCCTGAACAGGTGCCACAGGTGGCGCTGGACGCCGTAGCCGACGTCAGCGCTACCGAGACCCAACCGTTCCTCAGCCGCTGGTTGCGCACCCTGTGGCAGTTGTTCTGGAGCACCATCCCGGTGTACATCCTGGCGGTGTTGCTGCTGGGCGCGGCGCGGGTGTGGCTGTTTCCCCATGTGGATGGCGCAATGGCCGACAGCTTGCTGTGGCTGGTGCCGCTGGCGATTGTCGGCACCTTGTTTGTGATCCCGACGGCGGCGGAAATCCCGATTGTGCAAACCATGATGGCCCTCGGGCTGGGGACCGGGCCGGCGGTGGCGCTGTTGATGACCCTGCCGAGCGTGAGCCTGCCGTCACTGTTGATGCTGCGCAAGGATTTCGATGCGCGGGTACTGGTGACGGTGGCTGGGCTGACCATGCTGATGGGGGTGGTGTGTGGGTTGGTCGCGGTGGTGGTTCTTTAGTGACTCGGTGAATGTTGGGGCACTCCCACACTTTTGACCGCATGTGCGGCAAGATCAGTGACCTGACGCCGCCGGCCCCGTCTTCGCGGTAAACGGTGGCTTGGCCAGCCACACCAGCAGGATCAAGCCCATGAACATCCACCCCAGCAACGTGAAGTAATCCACGGTGGACATCATATAGGCCTGGCTGGTGAGGACCTGGTCCAGTTGCGCATAGGCCTTGTGCCCGGCACCGCCCAGGGCATTGAGTGCATCCCGCGTGGCGGAGTCATAGGTGCTCATGCTCTCGCTCATGTAGGCATGGTGCTGATCGGCCCGGCGAATCCAGATCCAGGTGGTCAGCGACGCCGCAAAGCTGCCGCCCAGGGTCCGCAGGAACGTCGCCAGGCCTGCGCCGTCGGCGATCTGGTGCGGTGGCAGGTCGGACATCAGGATGCTCAAGGTCGGCATAAAGAACAGCGCCACGCCGATGCCCATGAACAGTTGCACCATGGCGATGTGTTGGAAATCCACTTCATTGGTGAACCCGGCGCGCATAAAGCAGCTCAGGCCAATCGCCAGGAATGCCAGGCCGGCCAGCAGGCGCAGGTCGAACTTGTGCGCATATTTGCCGACAAACGGTGACATCAACACCGGCAGAATCCCGATCGGCGCCACGGCCAATCCGGCCCAGGTCGCGGTGTAGCCCATCTGCGTCTGCAACCACTGCGGCAGGATCAGGTTGATGCCGAAAAACCCGGCGTAGCCCAGCACCAGCACAATAGTGCCAATGCGAAAATTGCGGTGGGCAAACAGCCGCAAGTTGACCACCGGGTGTTTATCGGTCATTTCCCAGATCACGAACACCGCCAGGGCGATTACCGAGATGGCAGCGCCGATGATGATGAAGTTGGATTCGAACCAGTCCAGGTCGTTGCCCTTGTCGAGGATGATCTGCAAGGCCCCGACCCCGACGATCAGGCTCAACAACCCGACGTAATCCATCGGTTGATGGCTGGTCACCACCGGGCGTTTCTTGAGCTGGGAGCGCACCACCATCACCGCAAAAATCCCGATGGGCACGTTGATAAAGAAGATCCACGGCCAGCTGTAACTGTCGGTGATCCAGCCGCCGAGAATGGGACCTGCAATCGGCGCCACCACCGTGACCATCGCCAGCAACGCCAGGGCCATGCCGCGCCTGGCGGGCGGATACACCGCAATCAGCAGGGTCTGGGTCATCGGGTACAACGGCCCCGCCACCAGGCCTTGCAGCACCCGAAACCCGATGAGCTCGGGCATCGAGGTGGAGACACCACACAGGAACGAGGCCAGCACAAACAGGAGGGTGGCCCACAAAAACAACTTCACTTCGCCAAAGCGCCGGCTCAACCAGCCGGTCAGTGGCAAGGCAATCGCATTGCTCACCGCAAACGAGGTGATGACCCAGGTGCCCTGCTCCGAACTCACCCCCAGGTTGCCGGAAATGGTCGGCAACGCCACGTTGGCGATGGTGGTGTCGAGCACCTGCATGAAGGTCGCCAGGGACAGGCCAATGGTGGCCATCAACAAGCTGGGTGGTGTGAAGGAGGCGTTATTGCTCATTAGCGTTGCGCTGCCTTGGGCACGGCCACGCTGTTGTCATGGATCAGTTGGGTGATCATCGCGTCGGCTTCGCTCAACTGGCGGTCATACACATTGGTGCTGAACGAGGCTTTTTGCGGCGGCTGTTGCGCCAGCACCGGGCCGCTCTGGTCGTGCAGGTTGACTTCTACCTGGGTCGACAAACCCACCCGCAATGGGTGCTTGGCCAGCTCCTCGGCATTGATATGAATGCGCACCGGCACCCGCTGCACAATCTTGATCCAGTTACCGGTCGCGTTCTGCGCCGGCAGCAAGGCAAAGGCGCTGCCGGTTCCGGCGCCGAGGCTGTCGATGGTGCCGCTGTACTTCACGTCACTGCCGTAGAGATCGGCCTCGATGTCCACCGGCTGGCCAATGCGCATATTGCGCAGTTGGGTTTCCTTGAAGTTGGCGTCGATCCACAGTTGGTCCAGGGGAATCACCGCCATCAATGCGGTGCCCGGTTCGACACGCTGGCCCAGTTGCACGGTGCGTTTGGCGACGTAGCCGGTGACCGGTGCGATCAGGGTACTGCGCGCATTGGCCAGATAGGCCTGGCGCAATTGCGCAGCGGCAGCCTGCACATCCGGGTGGGACGAAATCACCGTGTCATCCACCAGCGCGGTGGAGGTATTGAGTTGCTGTTGCAGGTTGGCCAGGGAATTGCTCGCCGCGCTCAGGGCGTCGCGGGCATGGGACAGTTCTTCCAGGGAAATCGCGCCACCCTGGGCGAGGATTCTGCGGCGGTTGAAGTTGTCCTGGGCGGTTTGCACCTGGGCTTTTTGCGCCAATACCTGGGCCTTCATGCCATCGACATTGCTGTACAAGCCACGCACCTGGCGCACCGTACGCGCCAGGTTGGCCTGGGCACTTTGCAGGCCGACGGCGGCATCGTTGGGATCGAAGTTGATCAGCACCTGGCCTTCATGCACCAGGTCGCCATCATCGGCACCAATGCTGACCACGGTACCGGTGACCAGCGGGGTGATTTCCACCACATTGCCGTTGACGTAGGCGTCATCGGTGCTTTCGCTCCAGCGGCCATACAGTTCGTGCCAACCCCACACACCGACGATGCCGAGGACCACGATCAGGGTCAGGCCCAGCAGCATGATTTTGCGTTTGCGCGGGTTGCTGTCGTTGGGTTGGGGTTCAGCGGTGTTGTTTGCTTGGGCAGTCGCCATGACAAGTACCTTGGGTTAATCAGTACGCCCTACGCGCTGCAGCGTGATGGGATCACCTGCAGCGATAAGGATTTTCTTGAGGATGCGTTCCAGGGTCTGCAACTCGCCGGGTTCCAGCACGCCGGCCAACTGGTTCAGGGCCTGGGCGCCGATCTGCGGCAACAGGTCTGCCAGGCGCTGGCCTTCAGCAGTGAGCACAAGCTGCACCTGGCGCCGATCCTGTTCGGAACGCTTGCGCGCCAGCAGGTCCTTTTGCTCCAGGCGGTCGAGCATGCGGGTCATCGAGCCACTGTCCAGGGACAGGTAGCGGCACAGTTCTGCCGGGGTATCGACGCCGAACTGGGCCATGATGATCAACACCTTGAACTGCGCGGCGGTGATGCCGTGGGGTTCCATATGGGTGTCGATGATGCGGTCCTTGAGGATCGCGGCGCGGCCCAGCAACAGCCCGAGGTGGCAGTTGTGGAAGTTTTGCGGGGTGAAGTGATCCATCGGCAAGTCACCTTATTACTGCCTAGGCAGCGAATATGTGACCAAATATTACTGCCTAGGCAGTGAATGTCAAACAAAATGCTTAGCTTGCTTGGCAATTGACTACTCAACGGTGTGTTCTAAGGATCACCTGATAGGCAGCAGCGGATGGCGTGATTACCGTGTAGCCCTTCTTTTCCAGCACGTATATCCCTCATGCAGCGTTCAAAACTACCGCTCCCCTTGTTCGCCTTCATCGTCATGATGACGCTGACATGCTCGTCAGTCGCGATCGCAAACAGTTGCACGGCCAACAATTCCACCACGCAAGACCTCTACTTCGGTGGCAGCCTGGCCAGTGCTGGCCTGACGATACCCGCCGACACACCCAATGGCACCGTGGTCTATCAGGAGACCCTGTCCGGGACCGCTCATACCTGGGGGTGCACGGCAACCTCACAATACGGCGTATTACTCAATCCGTCGCACGGGACGATCACCGGCAGGGAATCGATCTTCCCCCTGGGCAAAAGCGGGCTCTCCTACCGTATCTGGATGGATTCGTTAAACCGCTACGAACTCTCCTTGCAGCCAATCGCCCCAAACGGCAACTACGGGATCACTGCGGGGTCGGTGCGCCTGGAAATCATCAAGACTGGCGAACTGACGGATAAAGTCAGGATCAGTGCAGGCCTCCTGGGCACTTTGCAAGACGATTATCTGATCCTGAAAAGATTCAACCTGACCAATGCCATCGTCTTGAACAGCGCCTCCTGCCAGACCCCTTCCGTCCCGGTGGACATGGGGATCGACTACACCCTCGAAGACTTCCCCCGAATTGGTCCCACCCAACGTCGAGTGCCCTTCAACATTGCCCTGAACCAGTGCCAGACCGGCATCAAGAAGGTGACCTATTCGATCAAGGCCAACACCCCGGTCATCGACGCAGCCAAAGGCATTGTTGCGCTCAGCAACGACAAGACCAACGCCAAGGACATCGCCCTGCAATTGATGAATCAGGCCGGACAGCCCCTGGCACTGGATACCACCTATCCCTTCGACGCTTTCACCACGAGCGGCACCAGCTTCAACATCCCGCTGTCGGCGGCCTACTACCGCCTGGGCAGCACTGAACTCAAGGCCGGCAACGGCAACACCAGCGTGACGTTTATCGTGAACTACCTGTAGCAAACTAAGGATCGTCTGATTTTCCCTACACCCGGCGACACCTAAAGTGCCGGCATGCGATTGAAGACCTACCTGCACCAGATCAGCCCGATTCTGTCTACCCCCGACGCCGCCCGCCGCCTGTTGCGCATTTTTGCGCTGGTGGTGCTGGTGGGCATCCTGGGTGGGGTGTACAGCTTCCTGCTGTTCACGTTCAACAATGAAATTTCCCAGCGCCGCAGCTATATGAGCAGCGCCATTGCCGAAGCCCATACGTTTTTCACCACCCGAGAATCCCTGCTCGAAAGCCTCAGCCTGTCGGCCACCCGGCGCGTTAAAAATGCCGAAAGTGCTGTGTCCGCCGAAGAAATCCACCTGCTGCTGGGCACCCGCCCCGCCAAGCAATGGAGCATCTGGCTGACCCAGCGCATGCGCGATTACCTCAAGGACAAGCAACTCAACCTGATCTACGTTACCAGTGGCGCCGAGGCCAAGGTGCTGCGCCTGTACAACGCCACCCCGCCAGCGAGTGATTTGCCAAAGGACCTGCTCAAGCAATTGGACCACCTGAAACAGGTAAACCCTCCAGCCCTGCAAGAACTGTGGCTGACCCAAAGCACCCAGGGTCACTCCCAGCTGTATATTTTCATTCGCCTGGACGAGCGCGATGCGGACTCCGGCTGGCTGGGCCTGGAAATGGACGACCGCGAAGTCTCCAACACCCTGAGCGATCACAGCGCCGGGGAGTTCACCATGTTCAACTCCCAAGGGTTGCCGTTGTTCAGCAACAGCGCCCGGCCCCAGGCCAACCAGGCCTTGCCGCGCCTGCTGCAACATGACTTCTTTGGTTTTGTCGGCAATGGATGGCTGCCCGAGCAACTGGTGCTGCGCAAACAGCTGAAGTCCTCGGACTGGCAACTGACCTACTCCATCGACCTGCGTGCGGTGCTGTTATCGTTATGGCCACAACTGCTCGGCGCCCTGGCGTTCTGTGTGTTTGGTATCAGCCTGGTGTGGCTGCTGACCCGCCGCATCGAGCACCGCTTCATTGCGCCCGCGATCCATCGTATCCAGGCCCTGGTGGAAAGCGAGCTGTTCAGCCGTGACGTGATCCAGACCGCCCCCGTGGCCCTGTGTGTATTGCGCCGCACCGACGGCCAAGTGGTGCTGGAAAACACCCTGTGCCAGCAATGGCTGGGCCAGAGCGGTGAACGCGAACAACTGAGCCCTGGCTGGATCCGCCAAGCCTTCGATACCCAGGCGCCGACGCTTTCCGATTACTTTGAAACCGCCGACGGCCGCCACCTGTACCTAAGTTGTGCGCCCACCCGCTACAAAGGTGAGGACGTGTTGCTGTGCGCCTTCAGCGACATCAGTACGCGCACCGAGATCGAAGCGGCGCTGGAGCAGGCGCGACAACTGGCCGACGCCGCCAATGAGGCCAAGACCCTGTTCCTGGCGACCATGAGCCATGAAATCCGTACCCCGCTGTATGGCGTATTGGGAACCCTGGAACTGCTGGCCCGCACCCATCTGGATCCGCAACAGAAAAGCTACCTGCAAGCCATAGAAGGCTCCTCCGCCACCTTGTTGCAATTGATCTGTGACGTGCTCGACGTGTCCAAGATCGAGGCCGGGCAACTGGCCCTGGAACTGAGCGAGTTTTCCACCCTGGCCCTGGTCCAGGAAGTGGTCCACGGCTATGCCGCGGCGGCCCAGAGCAAGGGCTTGCACCTGTATGCCTGCATCGACCCACAGATGCCGGACCGGGTCATCGGCGACATCAGCCGGATCCGCCAGATCCTCAACAATCTGCTGAGCAATGCCGTGAAGTTCACCGACTCCGGGCGCATCGTCTTGCGGGCCACGTTGTTGAGCCGCGATGGCGAGCGCGCCAGCGTGCAATGGCAAGTCTCGGACACCGGCAAAGGCATCGCCGGTGACGATCAACCGTTTATTTTCGACCCGTTCTACCAGACCGCCGGCAACACCAATGTAGTGGCGGGAACCGGCCTGGGCCTGCCGATCTGCCTGCGCCTCACACACTTGATGAATGGCAGCCTGCGCATGGTCAGCGAGACCGGGCTGGGCAGCAGTTTTTCCCTGGCCCTGCCGCTGGTGGAGTGCGCCAAAGACGTGTTGCCCGCCAGCATGACGGCCTTGTTGCCAGACGTCATTTACGTGGTGTCGCCGGTCCGCGAACTGGCCGAGGCCGTCAGCGGCTGGTTGCGCCGCTGGGGCGCCCGCCCGCAGATCGGCTTGCCATCGGCCATGGACCCGGCCGGCGCGGGCCTGTTGATCGAGCTGCACCCCGGCCAGGCCGAGCTACGCCTGGCACCGCAGTGGAACGGGCCACTGGTGCTGGCCAGCAGCGACGGCTGCACAGTGCCGCAGATCATGCTGGGCGGCTGCAAAGTCAACCTCAATGACCTGCACGCCATTCACCACGCGGTGAGCCAGGCCCAGGGCATACCGGTGGCGACACCCCAGGCGAGCCATGAGCAGCGCCATCTGCGCAAGTTGCACCTGCATATCCTGGTGGCCGAGGACAACGTCATCAATCAACTGATCCTGCGCGATCAATTGGAAGAGCTGGGCTGCACCGTGGAACTCACCTCGGACGGCGAAGAAGCCCTGTCACGCTGGCGCGCCGGAACGTTCGACATCGTGCTGAGCGACGTCAACATGCCCAAGCTCAACGGCTACGCACTGGCCCAGGAATTACGACGCCTGGGCTGCACCGTGCCAATCATCGGCGCCACCGCCAACGCCATGCGTGGCGAAGCAGCCTTATGCCTGGCGGCCGGGATGAATCACTGCCTGGTCAAACCCTTCACCCTGCGAGCCTTGTTCAACGAACTGGCTCCCTATGAACGAGCCCTCCATGAATCGCTGTAGCATTTTGATCGTCGAAGACCACCCCTTCCAGCATCAGTACCTGCAGCACCTGTTCAGTGAGCTGGGGGATTTCCATGTGGAATCGGCGCGCGATGGCGAAGAGGCATTGACCTGTCTGCGCCGGCGCACTTTCGACCTGGTGCTGACCGACCTGCTGATGCCCGGCATGGACGGTGTGCAATTTATCCAGGGCCTGGCCACTCTGCGCGCCAAGCCGGCACTGGCGATCATGAGCGCCGCCTCCCGACGCATGCTGATGAGCGCAAGCCTGGTGGCGAGCAACCTGCAAGTGAATGTGATCGGGCTGATTTCCAAGCCGGTGAACATCGCAGCCTTGCGCAACCTCACCGAGCAATTGCTGGGCCTGCGCCAGGTGGTACTGCCCGAAACGGCGCCGGGCATCGAGCGCCAGGCCATTCTTGAAGCCCTGGACAACGGCGAGTTGCAAGCCTGGTTCCAACCCAAAAAAGCCCTGGCCAACGCGCGCATTGTCGCCGCTGAAGCCCTGGTGCGCTGGATCCACCCCGAATACGGCGTGTTGCTGCCCGGTGCGTTCCTGCCCGCACTCAAGGCCTACAGCCTGGAAGAGCGCCTGCTGTGGCGGGTACTGGAACAGGCCATCGCCGCCCAGGCCCGCTGGCGGGTACAGGGCTATGACATCCCGGTGTCGATCAATTTGCCCACGCACCTGCTCAACAGCTATGACCTGGCCGACCGCATCCTCGCTTTCGTCCTGGAACACCAGGGCATTCCCGGGCGCATTTGTTTCGAGTTGATGGAGTGCTCGGTGCCCCAGGACATCAGTAATTTCTACGCCGGCGCCTGCCGTTTGCGGATCAAGGGCTTTGGCCTGTCCCAGGATGACTTCGGCAAGGGCTACAGCTCGTACATGAACCTGGTATCCACCCCCTTTACCGAACTGAAGATCGACCGCGCACTGGTCCAGGGCTGCAACGACAACGAAGAACTGGCACAGGCACTGACCAGCATTGTCGCCCTCGGCCGACAATTGGGCCTGACCGTAGTGGCCGAAGGTGTGGAAACCGCGCAAGAACTTGCGCTGTTGCGTAAGATCGACTGCACTCAGGTCCAGGGGTTCCTGATTTCCCACGCGGTCTCTTCAGACCAGTTCCAGCAGTTGCTGAACCAGGACGGTCCGGCAAGCACCTATTGAGACTTTATTTCAGAGGCCATTGTGTCCGACCGCTTTCCCCTTCCCGCCTGCCGGGTCGCGTAATGAATCAGCCCAATGCCTTCCTGGAGAAACTGGCCAGCAGTTCACTGCGCCTGAATAAAAGCTTGATGGTCCTCGGCGCCCTGGTGCTGGTACTGGCGGGGATCAGCTACGTGGGTGTGCAACGCATGATCGGCGAACAGAGCGACACCACGCGCTTTCACTTCGCCCGGCTGATGGAAAACATCGCGGAACAACAAGCCTTTCTGGCCACGGTTTCCCAGCAAAGTGCCCAGGGCGACCTGTTGCCACCGCAGACCTCTGCGCAGCCCACACCCAGGGCGTTGCCCGAGCAGGGGCCGAATATTTATGAAGGCCGGGAGTTCAGCTATTCCCTGCCTTACAGCGTGAAGCTCAACCCGGCACGTATTGCCCCCAGCCAACGCACCAAGGTGTTTGACCTGGCCGCCCACCTGACGGCTTTCTACAGCGCCTTCTGGTCGGCTTCGCACTATCAGTCACCCCAGGTTCTGCTGTTCAACGGGCCGGACAACTTTGATATTTCGGTACCTTCAGCCGGTGCCCTGCGTGATGCAGGGCAGATCCAGGGCGGGGCCTTTGCCGATGTGGTGCACCGGGTAGAAACCAGCCTGCACGAAAACCCTCGCCAACCGCCGGACAACCAAGTCCACTGGAAAGCCTTCGGCGACGCCTCCAGCAGCGCGGTGACCCCCACCTTGCTCGCCTACATCCACATCGACCTGGCCCCGACAAGCCTGCATATCCAGGGCGCCAGCAGCCATGTGCTGGTCGCCTCGCTGCTGGCACCGTCCCAGGTCAATAACATCGAGCGCCTCATGCAGTGGTCGATCTACGACCACTTCACCCTGATCGCACCGTCCGGCGAAGTGCTGGCCGGGGCCCAGAACGCAGGAAAAGTCCTGAAAAACGGGGTGAACTTCACCCGTGATGGGCTGGTGTTCAAGCTGACCAGCCCCGATGCACAACCCTGGACGGCGATCTATGTCATCGGCTTCAAGAGTTTCTTGAGCTATGCCTTGTGGCCGCTGCTGTGCCTGGCCGTGCTGATACTGGCAGGCCTGGGCGGCGGCCGAGCCTTCAATCGCTGGTACAAAAACCATGTCATCCTGCCCGCCCACCAGGCCCACGCCAGCATTGCCGAAAGCGAAGCCTTCAGCCGTGCCGTGATCGATACCGCACCGGCCGGCCTGTGCGTGATACGCCGCAGCGACCATCACGTGCTGCTGGAAAACCAGCGCGCGCGGCAATGGCAAGGCACACCAAAGCTGATCAATGCCCTGTGCCAGCATTGCAACCTCAGCGAGTCCGGCCAGGCCGACCTGGAGATCGACGGGCGCCATCTGCAAGTGGCCTTCATCAATACCCGCTATCAAGGCCAGGACGCCTGGCTGTGTGCCTTCCATGATGTGACGCGGCATATCGAAGATGCCATTGCCCTGGAAGACGCCCGCCTCGCCGCCGACTCAGCCAATGAAGCCAAGACCCGCTTCCTGGCGACCATGAGCCATGAGATCCGCACCCCGTTGTACGGCGTACTCGGCACCCTGGAATTACTCGGACTGACGCCGCTACAACCGCGCCAGCAGGATTACCTGCACACCATCCAACGCTCCTCCGCCACACTGTTCCAACTGATCAGCGATGTGCTGGATGTGTCGAAGATCGAGTCCGGGCAAATGACCCTGGAAGCCCAGGACTTCTGCCCCCTGGAATTGACCGAGGACACCGTGCGCACCTACAGCGCCTTTGCCCGGGCCAAAGGCTTGCAACTCTATGCCTGCATCGACGCGACGGTGCCGGACCGGGTGCGGGGCGATCCGTTGCGGATCCGGCAGATTCTCAACAACCTGCTGAGCAATGCCATCAAGTTCACTGACCACGGGCGAGTGGTGCTGCGGCTACGCTCACTGGATGCCGACCGGGCGCGCCTGCAATGGCAGGTCAGCGACTCGGGCGTGGGCATTTCACAGGCCCAGCAGGTGCAGTTGTTCGACCCGTTCTATCAGGTCCACGGCACCGGCCATCAAACCGGTGCGGGGCTGGGCCTGGCGATCTGCAAATGGTTGTGCGAGCTGATGGCAGGCGCGCTGACCGTGGTCAGCGAGCCTGGCCTGGGCAGCAGTTTTACCCTGCAACTGGACCTTGAACCAGTAGCCGGCACACTGGCCGACTGCCCCGAGTTCGCGCCGCAGGCGCCTGCGATTTATGTGCGCGCACCAGTGCCGGAGTTGGCGCAGCACCTGTGCGCCTGGCTCAATCGCCTGGGCGTGGAAGCCAACCCTCAGTTGCCGCCAGCCCTGTCGTCAGCCGTGTGGGTGGATGTATTGCCGACCGCCAAAGATGCACCCTGGCCGGGATCACGGGTCATCGCCAGCGCCGACGGGCCAAACCCGCCGGCCTACGCGGGCGGCGCCTGGCAGGTCGATGCCTATGATGTACGCGCGATTGCCTGGGCCGTGTGCCTGGCGCAGGCTGGCAGCACAGGATCGAGCCGGCCAGCGCAGCCCGAACACACGCAACGCCTGAACCTGAAGGTCCTGGTGGCCGAAGACAACCCGATCAACTCGGCGATCATCAAGGAACAACTCGAAGCCCTCGGCTGCTCGGTGGTGACCGCCATCAACGGCGAGCAGGCTCTGGTGCAGTGGCGGCCTGGGCAGTTCGACCTGGTGCTGACCGACGTCAATATGCCGCTGATGAATGGCTATGAACTGGCCCAGGCCCTGCGCCAACAAGATGCCGATATACCCATCATCGGCGTCACGGCCAACGCCTTGCGCGAGGAAGGTGAGCACTGCGCGGCGGTCGGCATGAACGCCTGGATGGTCAAGCCACTGAGCTTGTCGACCTTGCGCAAGCAACTGTTGCTGCATTGCAAGGCAAACGTGGCAGAGCCTGGCATCGTCGTGGTGGACCAGGTGCAGTTATCGCCGAAAATGCGTGAGCTGTTTGCCAGCACCCTGCAGGCCGATATACAGGGTGTGCGCGCAGCACTGGAGCGTGCCGATGCCAATGCCGTTGCCCAGCAACTGCACAGCATGGCCGGCGCCCTGGGCGCGGTGCGGGCAGAAAACCTGGCCACGGCCTTTGTTGAACTTGAGTGCCGGTTGATGGGCTTGAGCGTCACCCCCGCCCTGGCACAGGAGGTTCGGGTGCAGCTCGAACGCCTGGAGGCTTTAATCGATACGCTTGGGTAACTTCACCGTCTTTTCGCCTTATGGATATTGCGTCATGGAAAAGTTAAACGTAGTCATTGCCGACGATCATCCGATCGTACTGGTGGGCGTTCGCGAGTTGGTAGAGCGCGATAAGCGCTTCAACGTGGTGGGCGAAGCCCTGGACTCCACCGAACTGGTCAACCTGCTTGAGCAGCAGTCGGTCGACGTGGTGATCACCGACTTCAATATGCCGGCCGACTCCCCCTACGGCGACGGCCTCAAGCTGGTGGAGTACCTGACGCGGCACTTTCCTGCGGTGCATATCCTGGTGCTGACGATGATCTCCAACCCGCTGATCCTGACCCGGTTGCAGGAGCTCGGGGTGGTCGGGGTGATTCAGAAGAACCAGTTGCACGACGAAATCCAGGTGGCGCTCAAGTCCATCGCCAATGGCACGCCTTTCCACAGTGCCGGGCCGCAATCGACTTCGGTCATTGAGTCCGTCGACCTGGACGAACGCTTCACCCTGTTATCGCCCAAGGAGCACGAAATATTGCGCCTGTTCATCAGCGGGCAAAGTGTCAATGAGATTGCACGGGGTTTGAATAGAAGCGCCAAGACCATCAGTACGCAAAAAGTATCGGCCATGCGCAAACTGGAAGTTACCAGCGACCAGGCGTTACTTGCTTACTGTATCGAGCGCAAACTTTTCAACTAACAATAACAACTAAAAACCCTGCGGCAGCGCTCAAATCCGCGCTTCTAAGGATCGTCTGATTCCTCCCTTTGGGGGGGTTCTATATCGTGTTCTGGCACTTCATAGAACCTCTTAACCCAAACAATGGAATTGAGCATGAAAAAGCTTTCCCTCGCACTTCTGACCCTTTCGATGTTCGCCGCCACTGGCGCCGCTTATGCAGCTGAAGGAACTCCTGTCAAGGCCGGCAGCGGCACCATCAACTTCACCGGCGTGATCAACAACGACGCATGTTCCGTTGAAGGCGCAGGCCTCAACAAAAACATTTCCGTGGAAATGGGTGAAGTGTCCATCAAGGACATGGGCACTGCTGCTGCACCGATTGGCAGCGGCAAACTGAGCGCTGAAAACTTCGACATGAAGATCAACTGCAACGCGGGTACCAAAGTGGCGATGCTCTTTGAACCCACCCGAGGCGCAGGCACGGGCATCGTGGCCGGCACCAAGGTCTTGAACGTGATTGGTGGTCTGGGCGCTGCGAAGAACGTCGGTATTGCCCTGCTCGACGCCAATGGCGCGATCATCGACCTGAGCTCGCCAGCCGCGGCCAAGATCGAGAGCAATCTGCAAGATAGCAACGCAACGCTGAAGTTCTCCGCAGCCTACGTCACCACTGCTGCACTGGACACCGTGGTTGCCGGTCGTGCTGACGCTACCCTGCCGTTCACCCTGCAATACGAATAAATCTGCAACACGCCTGAACCCTGGTGCGGGGCTTTACAGCCTCGCCCTTTCTTCCAAACCAGCGGTACTCATCATGTTTTCTCATTCCTCTCGGTCATTGTGCCTGGGCCTGCTTGGCCTGTTCGCCATCAGCCAGGCCCATGCCAGTATTTCCCTGAGCGCCACCCGCCTGGTGTTCGACGGCCAGCACAAGGAAGCCGGCATTACCGTGCGTAACAGCGGTGACGCCGTGTTGATCCAGTCCTGGATCGATACCGACAGCGCTGATGCAAACTCAGTGCCTTTTGCAGTCACCCCGCCGTTGGCCCGGGTCAGTGGCCAGGAGCAGCAGTTACTGCGGGTGATCTACGAAGGCAAAGGCATGCCAACCGACAAAGAGTCGGTGGTCTGGCTCAACGTCCAGGAAATCCCCCAGGCCTCGAAAACACAAAACACCTTGCAGCTTGCAGTGCGCCAGCGCATCAAGGTGTTCTTCCGCCCTGCCGGGCTGGAATCCAACGCCTATCAGGCCCCAGTAGCGTTGTTATGGCGCCTGGAAGAGCGTGCTGGCAAAACCGTCCTGCGTGTCAATAATCCGGGGCTTTATCACGTTTCAATCGCGGATATAACACTTGAGTCAGGGCAACTAAAAGATAAGCCTTTTGATTCAACGATGATTGCACCCGGCGAACAAAAAGAGTTTGCACTGAAACAGCTAGATCGCACCCACACCGCCACGTTGCTATTTAGCAGCATCAACGATTACGGCGCACAAGATCGATATACCGCGAAACTGTCCAACACTGCCGACTCCCAGGCCACACCAGACAAAGAGTCGCCTTAACGTACCTGCCTGGTTGGCACACGTACTTCTACCGTATTTCTCTTCGCTCCGTTAGTTCGTATCGGAGGTGATATAGGTTTCCTACATGTTTTTATTTATGCGCAGCAGATTAAATCTTGGCGGGAACCGCTGTGGGCGGCTGACTCAGTGGGCGCCCCTGCTTATTGTCATCACCTCCAGCAGCACGTGCCTGGCCGAAGGCAGCGAGCAGGCGTCCGTTGAACAGTTCAACACCACGTTTCTGCAAGGCGCACCGTCCTCCGTCGACCTGCAACTGCTGCTGGCAGCCAACAGTGTGTTGCCTGGCAACTACCGGGTTGACCTCTACAGCAACGACACCCTGGTAGGCCGTCGCGATATCGACTTTCGCCGCAACCCCGTCAACGGCAAGGTTGATCCTTGCCTGACCCTGGAAATGCTGCAACAACTGGGCATCGACCTTGCCAAGCTGCAAGCCAGTGAAAAACTCACCCTCGATGACCCACAAGCCTGTTATGACCTGCCCGCCCTGATTGAGCACGCCAGCGTGCGCTACGACGTCCCACGCCTGCGCCTGCTGGTCAGCGTGCCACAACAGGCCATGGAACGTGGCCGTCGTGGCTACGTGGACCCGGCCTTGTGGGACGACGGCGTGTCGGCGGCGTTTATCAACTATCAGTTGAGCAGCAACCGTAACCACACCGACTACAACACCACGCTGTCCAATAACCTGGGCCTGCGTAACGGCATCAACCTGGGCGCGTGGCGGCTGCGCAACGAATCGAACTTCAGCAGCAGCACCGGCCGGCCCAGCACCTTCAAGAGCAACCGCAGTTACCTGCAACATGACGTGACCGCCTTGAAGGGCCAATTCAGCGCCGGCGATATCTTCTCCGATGCCGACCTGTTCGACAGCGTGCGCTATCGCGGGCTGAAACTGGCGTCCGATGAAGGCATGCGCGCCGACAGTGAGCGCGGCTATGCGCCGATCATCCGTGGCGTGGCGCAGACCAGCGCGACCGTGGAGATCCGCCAGAACAACTACATCCTGTACACCGCCAACGTGCCGCCGGGCCCGTTCGAAATCAGCGATATCTACCCCAGTGGTTCCAACGGCGACCTGGAAGTGACCGTCATCGAAGCCGATGGTCGGCGCCGGGTGACCATGCAGGCGTTTTCCAGCCTGCCGATCATGGTTCGCCAGGGCCAGGTGAAATACAGCGTCTCGGCCGGTAAATACAACAGCAATAACGACGACCAAGCGACGCCACAGTTTGTCAGCAGCACCCTGGCCTACGGCATCAGCAGCAACCTGTCGGGGATTGTCGGGGTACAGGCCACGGAGAACTTCCAGGCGCTGTCCCTGGGCGCCGGGCGCAATACGCCGATTGGCGCGGTTTCGGTGGACGTGACGCACTCCTCCAGCCGCACCGAAGGCCAGAAAGTCCAGGGTAATAGCCTGCGGGCGCTGTATGCCAAGACGTTCACCGGCACCGATACCAGTTTTACCCTGGCCGCCTATCGCTACTCCACTGAAGGCTATCGGACCCTGACCGACCACGTCGAGGAACTGAGCGCCGATGGCCTCAAGCGCACGGGCAACTCGAAAACCCGTACCGACTTGACCGTCAACCAGAGCCTGGGCCGCAACCAGCAGTACGGCAACGTCTATATGAACGCCAGCGACCAGCGTTATTGGGGACGCGGCGGCTCCCAGAGTGTGTCGGCGGGCTACAGCAACTACTGGGGCGAAATGAGCTACAACCTGTCAGCCACCTACTCCAAGGATGTTGGCAATTACGGGCCGGCGAACAATGACACCCTGGTCAACTTGTCGCTGTCGTTCCCCTTGGGTTCGGCACCTCGCGCGCCACGGGCATTTGTCTCTGCCAGTACGCAAAAGAACAGCGACAGCACCCAAGTGGGCATCAACGGTTACCTCTCGGAAAACAGCGACACCTACTACTCGGTGCAAGGCGGCAATAGCAGCAACGGCGGCAGCACCGGTTCGGCCAACGTCAGCACCCGCACCTCTGTCATGGACATCAGCGCAGGGTATGGCCAGGGCAGCGGCTACAACTCGCAAAACCTCAACCTGTCCGGCTCGATTGTGGGCCACGCAGGCGGTATCAACCTGGGGCAGACCGTGGGCGAGACCTTTGCCCTGGCCGAAGTACCAGATGTGGCTGGGGTCAAGATTGGCAGCTACAGCGGCGCCGAGACAGGTCGCAACGGTTTTGCCGTGGTGTCCAACGCCCAACCCTATCGGGTGAACTGGATCAGTCTGGACACCCGCGACCTGGGTGCAGACATCGAGATCGATAACGCCACCCAACAGGTGGTACCACGCCGTGGTGCAGTGGTACTGGCGCGGTACATCAGCAAGACCGGGCGCCGCGTGCAGTTCGCGTTGTTTGATGCCCAGCGCCAGCCGATTCCATTTGGCGCGGCCATCGAGGACATGGCAGGCAAACAGATCGCGATTGCCGACCCTAGCGGCAAGGCACTGGCGCTGATGGAGCAGGATTCAGGCACCTTGGTCATCAAGTGGGGCGAGCAACAATGCCAGGCGCCCTATGCGCTGGCAGAGCGTGACAAGGCGCTGAACTTTGAGCGGGTGTCGCTGGTGTGCCAGCCCTAGGCTATAAAAACACTGCAAAACAATGTGGGAGCGGGCTTGCTCGCGAAAGCGTCGTATCAGCCAGCCAATTTGGTACTGATCCACCGCTTTCGCGAGCAAGCCCGCTCCCACATTTTGATTTGCGCCTGGCCGTCAGAAATCCCGTTTGTAGAAGATATCCAATGAGCTGGCCACGCCGCTGGCCACTTCCAGATACACCCTCTTGCTCAACAGATAGCGCAAGGCAATGGTGCTGGCCGGCTCAAATACCCCGACCCCGTAACGCAGGCTGAGTTTCTCGGTGATCTTGCCGCTGGCCACCACTGCTGTGTTGTTGCCACTGCCCTGGGTGTCGAGTTCGAAGTCCTGGATCCCCAGGTTCTTGGCGATGTCCGAAGTCACCCCGGCACTGCCCATCAAGCCCAGGCCCAGCGCTGCCTGCGCCAGCATGTTGTTGTCTTCACCCGTAGTGCTCAACGGACGCCCCAGCACCAGGTACGACAGCGCCTGCTCCTGGCTCATCGCCGGTTCCGAGAAGATCTGCGTGGTGGGCTGTTCGGCGCTACCGCTCAGGCGGATCCCGGCGATCACGTCGTCGGTCTTGCGGATGGCTTCGATGTCCAGATACGGCTGGTCGAGGGGCCCGGCAAACATCAGGCGCGCACGGCGTACATCGAGTTTCTGGCCGTAGGCACGATAGCGACCATCGTTGAGCCAGAGCTCGCCACGGGTGTCCATGTTGTCGCCGATATGCACCTGGCCCTGGACCTTGGCGGTCAGGCCGAAGCCGGCAAAGTTGAGCTGGTCCTCGCCCACCACCACGTTGATATCCATGGCCATGGCCATCGGCGGCTTGCCCTCTTCGGTCTGGCTGCCGACGATCACCGTGTCGTCCGAGACCTTGACGGTCGACGGCGGCAGTTCGCGCACGGTGATATCACCACGCGGGATGTGGACCTTGCCGGCAATCGCCAACTTGTCGTCCTTGAGGGTGATTTTCAGGTCCGGCGCCACTTCAAGTTCCGCGTAGGGTTCGACCGTGACCGGCAATTGCGAGCCTTGCAGGCTGAGATCGACCGCCAGGGCGCGACCCCAGTCGATCTGGCCCTTGAGGCTGCCCTGCCCGGCCTTGCCACTGCGCCAGCCGCCGTTGAGTTGCACGCTTTCACCGGCAATCAGCGCCTGCAGGTTCAGGCCTTCGAGGCTGATGGGCAGTTCAGGTCCGGAAATCTCACCGGCGATCAGGTTGACGTTGCCGTTGACCTGCGGCGCCAGCAGCCCGCCGGAAATCCGCCCGCTGCCGTTGAGCTTGCCGTTGAGGGTTTCCACCATCGGCACGAACGGCCGTGCTACCGCAAGATCGAGGCCGGTAAGGCTGAAATTGCCGGAGATCGGCTTGTTCTTCGCCAGTGGGTTGATCTGAGCCTGCAACAGCAACTCACCGAGTTTGCCGCCACGGAAATTCAGCTGGGTATCAATGCGCGTGGGATTGAGCGTGGTTTCCAGCTTGAGGGTGTCGTAGGGGAAATCCAGCCACTGGTCCTTGTCCTTGACGCGCAAGGTACCGCCGCTGGCATCCACCGAGACCAGGCCTTTGGGGCCGCTGGCCGGCAGGTCGAGCTGGATATCGGCGTTGAGCTTGCCCTGCCAGGCAAAATCCTTGGGCAGCCATTGCGCCAGGCTATCGATAGGGAATTGCTTGAGGTGGTAGCGCAGCTTGGGATCGGGCATCAGGCGCTGGTCTTCACCACACAGGCTGGCGGGCCCGGAGACCCAGCAATGGGCGGCGAAGGTCAGCTTGCCGTCGGCCATGCGCTCGATTTTCGCCGGGGCTTGCAGCTTCCAGTCCTGGCCACCGGCCTGTACATCACCGCTGGCCAGGCGCCCGCGCCAGTTGCCTTGGTCGAGGTTGCCGTCCAGGGCCAGGGCCAGCTTGACCATCGGCCCCATCAGGTCCAGTTGGACTTTCTGGCTCTTGATATCGCCCTGGGCGCTGGCGGTCAGGGTGCCGAGCTGGGTGTCACCGGCCTGGATGCCGCTGCCCTTGAGGTCGATCTTCGCGCGCTGGGCATTATCCAGGGTGGCGTCCAGGCTGAGGGCTTGCAGGCGATTATCTTCAAATGCCAGTTGCTGGCCCTTGAGGTCGAGCTTGCCTTGCGGCGCCTTCAAGGTACCGGCCACGTCGAGCCGGCCATTGACCTGCCCACGCAACTGCGGCCACAACTGGGCCAGGCGCGCGAGCTTGATATCAATCTGCCCAGCCAGACGTTGTTGCAGGCTGCCACTGCCATTGATGCGGTTGTCGCCCAGGCGGATATCCAGGTTGGCCAGGGTCCATTGCTCACCCGCGCCTTCGGCCTTGGCGGCCAGCACGGCGGTTTGGCCGCGCAGACGGCCCTTGAGGTCGAGGTCGGCATTGAGCTTGAGTTGCTCGTTTTTCATTTCGCCCTGGCTGCGCAACGGCCCGGCGAGCGTGCCCGGCAGTTCCGCGACCCAGTACGCCGGGTTGATCGCCGACAGGTCCAGCGCGGTATCCCAGGCGATGCCATCGGCAAATTTCAGGTTCAGGTGGCCTTCGGCCTTGCCCTGGCCGGCGACCAGTTTCAGTTCCGGCAGGAACACTTGGGTCAGATCGCCACTGAACGGCGTGACCAGGCTGAACTTGCCGGCCGGGCCATCGAGATCGGCCTTGAGATTGCCCAGGTAGTTGCCGTCTTTGTAGGAAACCTCACCATTGAAGGTACGCAGCGCTACTTGCGGCTCGTCAATCACTGGGTAGAGGCGATGCCAGGGGAAGTCCAGCCAGTCGATTTTTGCGTCAGCACTGAAACCCTGCTGCCAATCCAACTGGGCACTGAGCTTGAGGCTTTGCTTGTCACCGGCCGTCAGGTCCAGGCCGGCGATCTGCGCGCCCTTGGCATCGACCCGGCCTTGCAGCAGCAGGTCGACCGGGCCTTTCTCGGCGGGCAGTACGGCTTTGCCCAGCAGTTGATAGCCTTTGCCCAGGTCGCCCTTGGCGGTGAGGTCCAGTTGATTGAGCTGCAAGGTATCCGGCAGGTCGGCGCTAGCCTTGAAACCATCGGCGGTAATGCGCACCTGCGCCGGTAGGTTCTCGACCAGGGGTTGCAGCTCGCCGCTGAGCTTGGCCGGCAGGTAGCCGCTGCTGTCGGCGTCGAGCTTGAGGGTCTTGAGCAAGTCGCCCTCGACGTTCAGTGCCACCGTCCACGGCGCACCGCCTGGGGCGTAAGGCAGGCTCAAGTTGCCGGTCGCCGTCAGCGGCCAGTCGCCGCTGGGTTTGAGCAAGCCGCTGAGGTCCAACACCAGGCCGTCGCGCTGCAGGTGTACCGCGTCGATCTTCATCCCCTCGCGAGTCCAGTGTGCCGCCAGTTGCAGGCCTTTGAGCTCTTCGCTGCCATTGAACAGCAGGCTACCGACGCGCACGTCGCCCAGTTCGATGGCTACGGGCAGGTTCAAGTCCGGCAGGGTAATCGGGCCGCTGCTTTCTTCGGTGCTGGGCGGGAATTGCAGGCTGACCTGCTCGACGTCCAGTTGCTGGATACACAAGGTCATGCGCAGCAGGCACGCCGGCGACCAGTCGAACTTCGGCGCATTGAGCTCCACGCGGCTGCTGTCTTGTTGCCACAACAGGCGGTCGGCGCTCCATTGCCCGCCGAGGCGGCCCTGGAAATTGTCCACGGCCAACCCCGGCACCTGGCCCAGGGTCCAGCGGCTGCCGACTTGTGTGCCCAATACGGTCCACACGGCCAGCAACACCAGGGCGATCAGCGCCACCACGCTCAAACCCGTTATTTTCAAAGCACGCATCACAACTCAGGCCCCATGGAAAAGTGCAAACGAATACCGCCCGGATCTTCCAGGGCGTGGGCCAGGTCGAGACGAATCGGGCCGACCGGCGAAACCCAGCGCACCCCCACACCGACGCCGGTTTTCAGGCTCGGCAAATCCAGGTTGTTAAAGGAGTTGCCCTGGTCGACAAACGTCGCGATCCGCCACTTTTCGGCGATGGAATACTGATATTCGGCGCTCAAGGCCACCATGTAGCGGCCACCGATGCGGTCGCCCTTGTTGTTTTCCGGGGACAGGGTCTGGTACTCGTAGCCGCGCACGCTCTGGTCGCCACCGGCAAAAAAGCGCAGGGATGGCGGCACGGACTTGTAGCCATTGGTGGCACTGCCGCCAAACTGCGCACGGCCGAGGAAACGGTGCTTGTCCCACACGGTGGTCAAGCCCTTGATCATGGCGGTGCCGTAAAGCAGGTTGGTGTCCGAGCCCACCCCTTCCTTGGCCACCTTGGTGTCGAATTGCAGGCGGTAGCCGTTATGCGGGTCGATGCGGTTATCACTGCGCAGGTAGGAATAGCTCAGGCCCGGCATCAGCAAATTGCTCAGGCCGGAGTCATCGCCCAGGCGATACTCTTCGCGCTGCCATTTCAGCGAGATCACCCGTGTCCAGCCGCTGGGCAACTTGCTGTGCCATTCCGGGCCGAGGGTGAGCAGCTTGCTCACGGTGTCGGTATTGGCCAGTTCTTCGTTCTGGTAGCCACCGGCGAAGCGCAGCTTGTCGGTCAGCGGCGGATCGAGGGGGATGTCATACCACAGGCCGACGTTCTGCCGCGGCGCCGACAACTCGGCCTCCCAGCCATAGCTGTGGCCTTGGGGATTGACCCAGTGGCGGGTCCAGTTGGCCTTGCCGCGCGGGCCGACGTCGGTCGAGTAACCCAGACCGAGGCCCATGGTCCGTGGTTTGCGGGTTTGCAGTTGGACGGCCACCGGGATCACATCATTGGCTGCCGCAGCCGGGGCGGCATCCACCCGCAAGCTCTCGAAAAAGCCGCTCGATTGCAGCGCCTGGTTCAGTTCGGCAATCAATTCGGAGTCGTAAGGCGTGCCACTTTTGAACGGCACCATGCGTTGCAGCAGTTCTTCGTCAAAGGGTGTATCACCGGCAAAACTGACCTTGCCAAGGGTGTAGCGCGGGCCGCTGTCGTAGACCAACTCGATATCGGCCACACCGGCCTGGGGATCGACGGATAGCTTCTGGCTGCTGAAACGACCACTGAAAAAACCGAACCGCGAGGCCTGGTTCTGGATCAGGCGTTTGGCGTCTTCGTAATGGCCATGGTTGAGAGCGGCGCCGGGCTTGAGGTCTTTGCTGTCGGGGACACGAAAGGACTTGAGCTCGGCCGCCGGGCCGTCGACCCGAATCGTGACATTACGCAGATGCACGGGCTCGCCGGGGTCGATGCTGAGGATCAGGCGCGGGTTCTTGCCGCCCTTTACCTCACTGGCAATCTGCGGCTGGTAAAAGCCCAGTGCCTGGGCGGCCTTGCGGGCCTGCTCCTCGGCACCACGACTGAAGCGCTGCAAGGCTTCCTCGTCACGCTCGCCAACCCCGCCGATATAGCCTTCGATATTGGCTTTTAGCGCGTCGTTTGAAGGCTTGATGCGCACGTCCAACTCGCTTTGCGCCAATGCGCCGCAGCTTGTGAACAGCAGAATCAAGCCGCTGGTAACTCTATTGGGAAACTTCATAGGCGCGGATGCTACACGAGCAAGGGAGCACCTTAGAACCGGGAATCGTCTGAATAATTCTGTGTTAAGGCGTTGCA
This sequence comes from Pseudomonas sp. TAE6080, assembly GCF_018732265.1. NCBI lineage: Bacteria > Pseudomonadati > Pseudomonadota > Gammaproteobacteria > Pseudomonadales > Pseudomonadaceae > Pseudomonas > Pseudomonas sp. TAE6080. The sequence continues at coordinate 79,482 of NZ_JAHIDY010000018.1, read as the reverse complement.
GGTTGTAACACCTGTGGATTCGGGTGAAAAAACACATGCTCCAGGATCGGTCCTACAGCCACCTCGCCCACTTCTTCATAACCCTGGCGCTTGTAGAATTCCAGGTACAACGGATTGCCGGTGTCCAGCACCACGCCCTGGGAGTGCGGGTCTTCGGCGCACCAGTTATGCACGGCCTCAAGCAGTTGCTCGCCGTAATGCTTGCCCTGGAATTGCGGGTGAATCCCCAGCAACGGCAAGACATGCACTGACGCCGACGGCAGGCACGCCAACACCGCCTGATGGTAGTCGAGGTAACGCCGGGTGCATCTGAAACCGGTGCTCAGCCACATGCGCAATTGCCAGGCCCAGCTTTCAGTGATGCCCAGGCGCCGCTGCGGCGGTGCAATCAGGGCGATGCCGATCAGGCGGTCATTAACCAGCAGGCCAATGGCCGGTAATTCCTGGAGAAAGTGCTGCTTGACCAACTCGCGCACGGTGGCGCGTACCCGCTGCTCGTAGCCGGAACGCTCGGCTTCGAACAGATAGGCAAAGGTCGGCTCATGGCGATAGGCGTGGTACAGCAGCGAACGCGCTTCGCGCGAATAGCCGCTGTCGAGCAGGTGGACCTGGGCAATAGCGGTCGAGGTGTCGGGCATCAGTCGTCTCTCCCCTGGACGCAACTCAACAGGTCGCGTTCTTATTGTTACGAGCCCGGGGCAACTGAGTCGTTCCCTGCCATTGGCTCCCTGAGAGACATTAGCAGTGCATCTGTCCTACCGCCACGCTGGCCCCCGTCCGACTTGTCGGCTAGCATCGCCCTTTTGCCAGACTGGACTGCCGACCATGAAAATCGTCTCCTTCAACATCAACGGGCTGCGCGCCCGGCCTCATCAGCTGGCGGCCCTGATCGAGAAACATCAACCGGACGTGATCGGCCTACAGGAAACCAAGGTCCACGACGACCAGTTCCCGCTGGCCGAAGTCCAGGCCCTGGGCTATCACGTGTACTACCACGGGCAAAAAGGCCACTACGGTGTCGCCCTGCTTTCGCGCCAGGAACCGCTGGCCCTGCACAAGGGTTTTGCCAGCGACGAAGAGGATGCCCAGCGCCGGTTTATCTGGGGCACCTTTGCCGATGAGCATGGCAACCCGATCACCATCATGAACGGCTATTTCCCACAGGGCGAAAGCCGCGATCACCCGACCAAGTTCCCGGCCAAGCAGCGCTTCTACGAAGACCTGCAACAGCTGCTGGAAAGCCAGTTCAGCAATGACCAGGCCTTGGTGGTGATGGGCGACGTCAACATTTCCCCCGAGGATTGCGACATCGGTATCGGTGCCGACAACGCCAAGCGCTGGCTCAAGACCGGCAAATGCAGCTTCCTGCCGGAAGAGCGCGAGTGGATGGCCCGCCTGAAGAACTGGGGCCTGACCGACAGCTTCCGGCACTTGAACCCGGACGTGGCGGATCGCTTCAGCTGGTTCGACTACCGCAGCCGCGGGTTTGAAGACGAGCCCAAGCGCGGCCTGCGCATCGACCTGATCATGGCCTCCAATGGCCTATTGCCACGAATCAAGGATGCCGGCGTGGACTATGAACTGCGCGGCCTGGAAAAGCCCTCGGATCACGCGCCGATCTGGCTTGAACTGAGCTGATTATTGCGACAACGCAGTCAAAAAATGTGGGAGAGGGCTTGCTCGCGAATGCGGTTTAACAGTCACGTATCGGGTGACTGGTCCACCGTATTCGCGAGCAAGCCCGCTCCCACATTTAGATCTGTGAATACATTTGGCTCTGTGGGGTGCCAGTCATATTATGGAAACCTTACTGACTTAATCTGCCCGCACTTCCTATGGCTTGAGAAGGTGGCGGCATGATGCTGCGCGCTCTGTACCTGCTGGCACTCTGCAGCACTTTTCCTCTTGTGGTCCTTGCAACTCCTCTTCCCTTTCCCGAACACGGTCCGGTCTTACGCATCCAGGGCTCCAACACCATTGGCGCGGCGTTGGGGCCGGCACTGGTCAAAGGCTTGATGGAACAACAGGGGCTCAAGGCCATACACCGCGAGCCGGCGCCCCGCCCCAATGAGCAACGCATCGTCGGCAGTACGGCCCAAGGCCAGCGTGTGTCAGTGGAAATCGCCGCCCATGGTTCCAGCACCGGCTTTGTTGCGCTGAAAAATGCCGAGGCGGACCTGGCCGCCGCTTCGCGCCCGATCAAGGACCGTGAACTGGTCGAGCTCGAACCCCTGGGCGACCTGAAAAGCCCTGGCGCCGAACAGGTGATCGCCATTGATGGCCTGGCAATCATCCTGCATTCACGCAACCCACTACACACCTTGAGCAGCGGGCAACTGGCGCAGGTTTTCAGCGGTGAAATCAGTACCTGGGAAGCCTTGGGCGGCAGCGGTGGCAAGATCCATCTATACGCCCGCGATAATCAATCCGGCACCTACGACACCTTCAAGGAACTGGTGCTCAACCGTCACGGCAAAACCCTCGACAGCACGGCAAAGCGCTTCGAATCGAGCGAGCAATTGTCCGACGCGGTCAGCCGCGACCCACAAGGCATTGGTTTTATTGGCCTGCCCTACGTACGTCAGGCCAAGGCGGCTGCCATCAGTGACGGCGACTCCCAGGCCATGTTGCCGCAGAACAGCCTGATCGCCACCGAGGATTACCCACTGTCGCGCCGCTTGTTCTTCTACCTGCCACCCAATAATACGAACCCCTGGGCCGCAGCGCTGGTGGACTTTGCCCAAGGCGCCCAGGGCCAGGCCATCGTTGCCGCCAATGGGTTTATTGCCCAACAGGTCCAGGCCATCACCGTGCAGCCACGGGCGCCGATGCCCGCTGCCTATCAGGCCATCGCCCGCGAGGCGCAGCGCCTGACCGTGAACTTTCGCTTCGAAGAAGGCAGCGCCAGCCTGGACAACAAGGCACGCCAGGACCTGGCGCGGGTGGTGGCTTATCTCAGCAGCCACGACAAACTCGACAAACGGGTGACGCTGGTGGGATTTGGCGATGCCAAAAGTGATCCGCAGCGCGCGGCATTGCTCTCCAAATTGCGCGCGATGGCGGTACGCCGGGAACTGGTCAAGAGTGGTGTGGTGTTGCGCGATATTCGCGGCTTTGGCGCCGAGATGCCGGTGGCGACCAATAGCGTGGATGAGGGGCGGATCAAGAATCGTCGGGTGGAGGTCTGGGTTTATTGAAGCCTGAAGACGGGTGTTGACTGGCCCACCGTTATCGCGGAAAAGCCCGCTCCCACAGTGTGGAAGCGGGCTTTCCCGCGATACAGGCGACGCGGTCTTACTGGCCGCTGCGCATCAGCTCTTTAGGCACATATTTGCCAATTTCAAACTTGCCAATCGCCGCCCGATGCACTTCATCCGGGCCGTCGGCCAGGCGCAGGGTGCGCTGCATGGCGTACATATAGGCCAGCGGGAAGTCATTGGAGACCCCGGCACCGCCGTGGATCTGGATCGCCCGATCAATCACCTTCAAGGCCACGTTCGGTGCCACGACCTTGATCTGGGCGATTTCACTTTTCGCCACCTTGTTGCCGACCGTGTCCATCATATAAGCGGCCTTCAAGGTCAGCAGGCGTGCCATGTCGATTTCCATCCGCGAGTCGGCAATCTTGTCGATGTTGCCACCCAGGCGCGCCAGCGGCTTGCCAAAGGCAGTGCGACTGACCGAGCGTTTGCACATCAATTCCAGGGCGCGCTCGGCCATGCCGATGGAGCGCATGCAGTGGTGGATACGCCCGGGGCCAAGGCGACCCTGGGCAATTTCAAAGCCTCGGCCTTCACCCAGCAGGACGTTTTCGTACGGCACCCGCACGTTGTCGAACAGTACCTCGGCATGCCCATGGGGTGCGTCGTCGTAGCCGAACACCGGTAGCGGGCGGACGATTTTCACGCCGGGCGCATCCACCGGTACCAGAATCATCGAGTGCTGCTGGTGGCGCGGCGCATCCGGGTTGCTCAACCCCATGAAGATCAGGATCTTGCAGCGCGGGTCACAGGCGCCGGAGGTCCACCACTTTTTACCGTTGATCACCCATTCGTCACCTTGGCGTTCAGCGCGGGCGGCCATGTTGGTGGCGTCGGAAGAAGCCACATCCGGTTCGGTCATGGCGAACGCCGAGCGGATCTCCCCGCGCAACAGCGGCTCCAGCCAGCGCTGTTTCTGCTCTTCGTTGGCGTAGCGCACCAGCACTTCCATATTGCCGGTGTCGGGCGCCGAGCAGTTGAAGGGCTCCGGACCGAGCAAGGAACGGCCCATGATTTCTGCGAGCGGCGCGTATTCCAGGTTGGTCAGACCAGCGCCCAGCTCGGACTCCGGCAGGAACAGGTTCCACAGCCCTTCAGCCTTGGCGCGGGCCTTGAGCTCTTCCATGATCGCGGTGGGCTGCCAGCGGTCACCTTCGCTGACCTGGCGTTCAAACACCGGCTCGGCGGGGTAAACGTAAGCATCCATAAACGCGGTGACGCGTTCACGCAGTTCCTGAACCTTGGGCGTATAGGCAAAATCCATGAGCAGCTCCCTTCTTTGAGAGGTTGTTTAGGTCATGCAATCGATGCTAGAACAGCGTTGATAATTTACCTAGCCTATTCTCGGCGTGTATTAACATTCATCACCGATATATGATCGGCGCATGAAAACCTAACAAGAAGAGCGCAGCGAAATGAATCTGAGCAAGGTCGACCTCAATCTTTTCATCGTCTTTGACGCGATCTACACCGAAGCCAACCTGACCCGCGCCGGGCAGATCGTCGGCATTACCCAGCCGGCCGTATCCAACGCCCTGGCACGCCTGCGCGAGACCTTCAACGACCCGCTGTTCGTGCGCACTGCCCAAGGCATGGTGCCGACTCCCATGGCCCAGAACATCATTGGCCCGGTGCGCAACGCCTTGTCGCTGTTGCGGGTATCGGTGCAGGAAAGCCGGATCTTCAACCCGTTGCAAGCGGCCAAGACCTACCGCATCAGCATGACCGACCTCACGGAGGCCGTGATCCTGCCCCCCCTGTTCCAGCGCCTGCGCCGCCTGGCGCCCACGGTGATCATCGAAAGCTTTTTGTCCAAGCGTCGGGAAACCACCAAGGAACTGGCCGCCGGGCGCCTGGATTTTGCCGTGGATGCACCGCTCAACACTGACCCGCAAGTGCGTCACGTCAAGCTGATGGAAGACCGCTACGTGTGCGCCATGCGCAAGGGGCATCCGCTGGCGGGCAAGGAAAAATTCAGCCTGGATGACTACCTGGGGCTGACCCATATCCATATTTCCAGCCGCCGCAATGGCCTGGGCCACGTCGACCTGGCACTGGGCAAGATGGGCATCCAGCGCAAGATCGCCCTGCGCTCGCAGCACTACCTGATGGCCTCCCAGGTATTGCAGCAGACCGACATGGTGATGACCGTGCCCGAGCGCTTTGCCAGGCGTAACGAACTGCACTCGTTCAACCTGCCGGTCAATGATGTGCCGCCGGTGGAAACCCACCTGTACTGGCATGAAAGCACCGACCAGGACCCGGCCAACCGCTGGATGCGTGAGCAGATGATCGAGTTGTGCCAGCAGGTCACGGCGCGCGAGAAGAAGTTGGATAACCCCTAGGCGGTGATTTGCTTGACGTTTACGTCAAGCAGCCATTAGCGTAGCGCCAAGACCCTTCTTGAGCGCCACCATGAGCACGACCTACAGCATCTCCGACCTGGCCCGCGAGTTGGACATCACCACCCGGGCCATTCGCTTCTATGAAGAACAAGGCCTCTTGAGCCCCGAACGCCGGGGCCAGGAGCGTATCTATTCGCCACGGGACAAAGTCAGCCTGAAGCTGATTCTGCGCGGCAAGCGCATCGGCTTTTCCCTGGCCGAGTGCCGCGAGTTGATCGAGCTCTACGACCCCACCAGCGGCAATCAAAAACAGCTGCACAGCATGCTGGCGAAAATCAGCGAACGTCGCGAGCAGTTGGAACAACAGTTGCTCGACATCGAACAGATGAAGCTGGAGCTGGACACCGCCGAAGAACGTTGCACCCAGGCCCTGGAACAGACGATCCAGAGCCAGGTCGGCCAACCCCAATAAAAAAGGTAGATCCCATGTCTCTCCCCTCCCATGTGCGCCTGGTCGAAGTCGGCCCGCGCGACGGCCTGCAAAACGAAGCGCAACCGATCAGCGTGGCCGACAAGGTACGTCTGGTCGACGCCCTCAGTGCGGCGGGCCTGGGCTATATCGAAGTCGGCAGTTTTGTCTCGCCTAAATGGGTACCGCAGATGGCCGGATCGGCCGAGGTGTTTGCGCAGATCCAGCGCAAGCCGGGGGTGATCTACGGCGCCCTGGCACCGAACCTGCGCGGGTTCGAGGACGCGCTGGCGGCCGGGGTCAAGGAGGTCGCGGTGTTTGCGGCGGCGTCCGAGGCGTTTTCCCAGCGCAATATCAACTGCTCCATCAGCGAGAGCCTGGAGCGCTTTGCGCCCATCATGGCGGCAGCGCAGCAGCATGGCGTCAGTGTGCGCGGGTATGTGTCCTGCGTGCTGGGCTGCCCGTATGAAGGCCAGGTCGCCCCAGAACAAGTGGCCGCAGTGGCCCGTGAGCTGTATGCCATGGGCTGCTACGAGGTGTCTTTGGGCGACACCATCGGCACCGGCACCGCAGGCGCCACTCGGCGGATGTTCGAGGTGGTGGGCAAGGACGTGCCACGGGCAAAACTCGCCGGGCACTTCCATGATACCTATGGCCAAGCCATCGCCAATGTCTACGCCAGCCTGCTGGAGGGTATCGAGGTGTTCGACAGCTCTATCGCCGGCCTCGGTGGCTGCCCCTATGCCAAGGGCGCCAGCGGCAACGTGGCGACCGAGGACGTGCTGTACCTGCTCAACGGCCTGGGCATCGAGACCGGTATCGACATGGACACGCTGATAGTGGCGGGCCAACAGATCTGTACGGTCCTGGGTCGCCCCACCGGCTCACGCGTGGCCAAGGCCCGCAGTGCCCATTGAGTAGCGCACCCGTGACGATGTGTTACCTCGCGGCTACACATCGGGTAACACGGGAACATATTTTGTCGCATTTCCTGAAGTAAATTTCCCACGAAAAAATCAAACCATTGATTTTAAAGGGTTTTACAAAGTTGGCACGGCTTCTGCTATCTCTATGGCATAACAAGAATAAAAAGCACCAAACCTAATAAAAATAAGACGTAACGACTCTGACATAACAAAAACAACACGGCAGAGACGCAGCTAACAGATTTTTTTGGAGAAGATGTGCTTCGCAGGGTACGGCGCAAGCCGCCACTCGCAACCGGGCAGAGAACAATAAAACTACCTCAAGGTAGCTACCCACTGGTTGGATCGCGTGCGAAGAAGCAGATCAGCGCTCAAAAAAATACGTTTGCTCTTGACCCCGAATGGGGGTCGCCAAAAACAGCGGTAAAGGGCCACGGTTGCCAAAAACAACAATAGACCGCCCCTCAATAATAAAAAAAGAGCACGTAACAACAAATTAAAGGGGAGCTTCGGCTCCCCTTTGTGCTGTCTGGGTGAAAACAATGCCTCCTGACACGCCGCTGTTATTGTGGGAGCTGGCTTGCCTGCGATTGCGGTTTATCAGTTAACAATTGAGTAGCTGACACACCGCTATCGCAGGCAGCCAGCTCCCACAATTTAGATAGAGGTGATCAGGGCTTCAGCGTTCGCAGCTCCTCAACTGTAATCTCGCGCATGCGAAACTTCTGGATCTTGCCCGTCACCGTCATCGGAAACGCTTCGACAAACCGAAAGTGCTTCGGCGTCTTGAAGTGCGCAATGCGCCCCTTGCACCAGGTTTGCAGTTCCAGTTCGTTGGCCACATGTCCCGGGTGGAACTTGATCCAGGCCACGATCTCTTCACCGTAGCGCTCATCGGGAATGCCGATGATCTGCACATCGGCCACCGCCGGGTGGGTGAAGAAGAACTCCTCCAGCTCCCGCGGGTACACATTCTCGCCACCGCGAATGATCATGTCCTTGTTGCGCCCCGCGATGCACACATAGCCCTGCTCATCCATGCTCGCCAGGTCGCCGGTGTGCATCCAGCCGGCGTCGTCGATGGCTTCGCGGGTGCCCTCGGGGTTGTTCCAGTAGCCGAGCATCACGCTGTAGCCACGGGTACACAACTCGCCGATCTGCCCGCGTGGCACGGTGTTGCCGGACTCGTCGATGATCTTGCTTTCCAGTTGTGGCTGGGTGCGCCCGACCGTGGTCACGCGACGCTCCAGGTCGTCATCCGCACCGGTCTGCAGAGACACCGGGCTGGTCTCGGTCATGCCGTAGGCAATCTGTACTTCGCTCATATGCAGGTCGCTGATCACCCGGCGCATCACCTCGATCGGGCAGGTAGAGCCGGCCATGATCCCGGTACGCAGGGTCGACAGGTCGAACTCGCCGCGCTGCGGATGATCGAGCATGGCGATGAACATCGTGGGCACGCCGTACAGGCCAGTGGCGCGTTCTTCGGCCACTGCCGTCAGGGTCAGCAGCGGGTCGAAGCCGTCATTGGGATAGATCATGGTGGTGCCATGGGTGATGCAGCCCAGGTTACCCATGACCATGCCGAAGCAATGATAGAGCGGCACCGGGATCACCAGACGGTCCTGGGCAGTCAGGCCCAGGCTTTCGCCGACCATGTAGCCGTTGTTGAGGATGTTGTGATGGCTGAGGGTGGCACCCTTGGGAAAGCCCGTGGTGCCGGAGGTGTACTGGATGTTGACGGCCTGGTCGAAGTGCAGGCTGGCCTCGCGCTGGTGTAACTGCTGCACGGGGACTCCTGCACCGAGGGTCGACAATTGCGACCAGGGCAGGAACCCCGAGGGCGGTCGCGCATCCAGGCTGATCACCCCGCGCAACTCGGGTAACAGCTCGCAGCGCAATTGGCCGATGCCCTGCTCCGCCAGTTCCGGTACCAGCGCCTGCAGCATCCCGTGGTAGTCGGAGGATTTGAACGAACCGGCACAGATCAACCACTGGCAGCCCGATTGCTTGAGCACGTATTCCAGCTCGCTGCTGCGGTAGGCCGGGTTGATATTGACCAGGATCACCCCGAGCTTGGCGCTGGCCACCTGGCTGATACACCACTGCGCGCAGTTCGGCGCCCAGATGCCGAGGCGATCCCCAGCCTGCAAACCCAGGGCCAGCAGAGCGCGGGCATGCAGGTCCACGGCGTCGGCCAGTTGCCGCCAGGTGTAGCGCAGGTGCTGATGGCGCACCACCAGGGCCTCGCCCTGCGGGTACTGCGCCACTGTGCGGTCAAATTCCTGGCCAATGGTCATGGCCAGCAGGGCCTTGTCCTGTGGGCCACGGCTGTAGCTCTGATTCGGTTGATCCATGACGACCCCTATTGTCTTTTTTGTAGGTGGACGATGCGCCGGTCAGGCGCGAGCTTGACGTTAACGTAAGCTACGATTGACAGTCATGCAACGCAAGTTTACGTTAACGTAAAGGTGATCGCCCAATGGCGTCGCCAGCCCCACAACAATAATGTTTATAGGTGCCCTCCCATGAGTTACCCGACCCTGAACTTCGCCCTCGGTGAAACCATCGACATGCTGCGCGACCAGGTGCAGGCCTTCGTGGCCAAGGAGCTGGCGCCACGGGCGGCGCAGATAGACATCGACAACCTGTTCCCCGTGGATATGTGGCGCAAGTTCGGTGACATGGGCCTGTTGGGCATCACCGTGCCGGAAGAATACGGTGGTGCCGGCCTGGGTTACCTGGCCCACGTGGTGGCCATGGAAGAAATCAGCCGCGGCTCGGCCTCGGTGGCGTTGTCCTACGGCGCGCACTCCAACCTGTGCGTCAACCAGATCAACCGCAACGGCAGCCACGCGCAAAAGCTCAAGTACCTGCCCAAGCTGATCAGCGGCGAGCACATCGGCGCCCTGGCCATGAGCGAGCCGAATGCCGGTTCCGACGTGGTCTCGATGAAGCTGCGCGCCGACAAACGCGGCAGCGTGTATGTGCTCAACGGCAGCAAGACCTGGATCACCAACGGCCCCGATGCCCACACCTACGTGATCTACGCCAAGACCGACCTGGAAAAAGGCGCCCACGGCATTACCGCGTTTATCGTCGAGCGCGACTCGAAAGGCTTCAGCCGCAGCAACAAGTTCGACAAGCTGGGCATGCGCGGCTCCAACACCTGCGAGCTGTTTTTCGATGACGTCGAGGTGCCCGAAGAAAACATCCTCGGCGCGCTCAATGGCGGCGTCAAAGTGCTGATGAGTGGCCTGGACTACGAGCGCGTGGTGCTCTCCGGTGGCCCGACCGGGATCATGCAGGCCTGCATGGACCTGATCGTGCCGTACATCCACGACCGCAAGCAGTTCGGCCAGAGCATCGGCGAGTTCCAACTGATTCAGGGCAAGGTCGCCGACATGTACACCCAGCTCAACGCCAGCCGCGCCTACCTCTATGCGGTGGCCCAGGCCTGCGAGCGTGGCGAAACCACACGCAAGGACGCCGCCGGGGTGATCTTGTACAGCGCCGAACGCGCGACGCAGATGGCCCTCGATGCGATCCAGATTCTCGGCGGCAATGGCTATATCAATGAATTCCCGGCCGGGCGCCTGCTGCGCGATGCCAAGCTGTATGAAATCGGCGCGGGCACCAGTGAGATCCGGCGCATGTTGATTGGCCGCGAACTGTTCAACGAAACCCGCTGAGGGAGTGCACCATGGCCACCCTGCACACCCAACTCAACCCGCGCTCGGCTGAATTCGCCGCCAACAGCGCGGCGATGCTCAAACAAGTCGATGCCCTGCACACCCTGCTTGCCCAGGTCCAGCAAGGCGGCGGCAGCAAGGCCCAGGAGCGCCACACTTCCCGTGGCAAGCTGCTGCCGCGCGAGCGCATCAACCGCCTGCTCGACCCAGGCTCGGCGTTCCTTGAGCTCAGCCAACTGGCGGCGTATCAGGTCTACGGTGAAGACGTACCAGCCGCTGGCGTGATCGCCGGGATCGGGCGGGTCGAAGGCGTCGAGTGCATGATCGTCGCCAACGACGCCACGGTAAAAGGTGGCTCCTATTACCCGCTGACCGTGAAAAAACACCTGCGCGCGCAAACCATCGCCGAACAGAATCGCCTGCCGTGCATCTACCTGGTGGATTCCGGCGGCGCCAACCTGCCGCGCCAGGACGAAGTGTTTCCCGACCGCGAGCACTTTGGGCGGATTTTCTTCAACCAGGCCAACATGAGCGCCCAGGGCATTCCGCAGATTGCCGTGGTCATGGGCTCCTGCACCGCCGGTGGGGCCTATGTGCCGGCGATGGCGGACGAAGCGATCATGGTGCGCCAACAGGCGACCATCTTCCTCGCCGGGCCGCCGCTGGTGAAGGCCGCCACGGGCGAAGTGGTCAGCGCCGAAGACCTTGGCGGTGCCGATGTGCACTGCAAGATCTCCGGGGTAGCCGACCATTACGCCGACAGCGACGAACACGCCCTGGCCCTGGCCCGCCGCAGCATCGCCAACCTCAACTGGCGCAAACAGGGGCAGTTGCAACAGCGCACACCGGTCGCGCCGCTGTATGCCAGCGATGAGTTGTACGGCGTGATCCCGGCCGATGCCAAGCAGCCGTTCGATGTGCGCGAAGTGATTGCGCGGCTGGTGGACGGTTCGGTATTCGATGAATTCAAGGCGCTGTTCGGCACCACGCTGGTCTGCGGTTTTGCCCATTTGCATGGCTATCCCATCGCGATCCTCGCCAACAACGGGATCCTCTTCGCTGAAGCGGCGCAAAAAGGCGCGCACTTTATCGAACTGGCCTGCCAGCGCGGGATTCCCCTGCTGTTCTTGCAGAACATCACCGGCTTCATGGTCGGCCAGAAGTATGAGGCCGGCGGCATCGCCAAGCACGGCGCCAAGCTGGTCACGGCGGTGGCCTGCGCCAAGGTGCCGAAATTCACGGTGATCATCGGCGGCAGCTTTGGTGCCGGTAACTATGGGATGTGCGGGCGCGCCTACGACCCGCGCTTTTTGTGGATGTGGCCCAACGCCCGCATTGGCGTGATGGGCGCCGAACAGGCCGCCGGTGTGCTGGTGCAAGTCAAGCGCGAACAAGCCGAACGCAGTGGCCAGGGGTTCAGCGCCGAGGAAGAGGCGCAGATCAAGCAACCGATCCTCGACCAGTATGAAACCCAGGGCCACCCCTATTACTCCAGCGCCCGCCTGTGGGATGACGGCGTCATCGACCCCTTGCAGACCCGTGACGTGCTGGCCCTGGCCTTGTCCGCCGCGCTGAATGCCCCCATCGAGCCGAGCCGCTTCGGCGTGTTCCGCATGTAATTGGAGCTGCACCCATGAGCGATTTCAACACCGTGGAACTGGTGAACGACCCCCGTGGCTTTGCCACGCTGTGGTTGAGCCGGGAACAGAAGAACAACGCCTTCAACGCCGAAATGATCCGTGAGCTGATCATTGCCCTGGACCAGGTCCAGGCCGATGCCGCGCTACGTTTTTTGCTGGTACGCGGGCGCGGCAAGCATTTCAGCGCCGGCGCGGACCTGGCCTGGATGCAACAGTCGGCTGAGCTGGACTACCACACCAACCTCGACGACGCCCGCGAGCTGGCGGAGTTGATGTACAACCTGGCCAAACTGAAGATCCCGATACTGGCGGTGGTCCAGGGCGCGGCCTATGGCGGCGCCCTGGGCCTGATCAGTTGCTGCGACATGGCCATTGGCGCCGATGACGCGCAGTTCTGCCTGTCAGAAGTGCGCATCGGCCTCGCCCCGGCGGTGATCAGCCCATTTGTGGTGCAGGCGATTGGCGAGCGCGCGGCACGGCGCTATGCCTTGACCGCAGAGCGCTTCGACGGCCACCAGGCCCAGGCCATCGGGCTCCTGGCGCAAAGCTACCCCCTCGCCGAGCTGAATCAACAGGTCGAGCAATGGACCGCCAACCTGCTGCTCAACAGCCCGGCGGCCATGCGTGCCAGCAAAGACTTGCTGCGCGAAGTCGGCAACGGCGCGCTCACTCCAGCGTTGCGCCGTTACTGCGAAAACGCCATCTCGCGCATCCGCGTCAGCGCCGAGGGCCAGGAAGGCTTGCGCGCGTTTTTGCAAAAACGTGCACCCAGTTGGCAGTCCCAGGAGCCTCGTTCATGAGTTCACCGTTGATTACCTGCGTGCTGGTGGCCAACCGTGGCGAAATCGCCTGCCGCGTCATGCGCACGGCCAAGGCACTGGGGATGACCACCGTCGCCGTGCACAGCGCCACTGACCGCGATGCGCGCCATAGCCGCGAAGCCGATATCCGCGTGGACCTGGGCGGCAGCAAGGCTGCCGACAGCTACCTGCAGATCGACAAGTTGATCGCCGCCGCCAAGGCCAGCGGCGCCCAGGCGATTCATCCGGGGTATGGCTTTCTTTCCGAAAACCCGGGCTTTGCGCGGGCAATTGCTGACGCCGGGCTGATTTTTCTCGGCCCGCCCGCCTCGGCCATTGATGCCATGGGCAGCAAATCCGCCGCCAAGGCCTTGATGGAAACCGCTGGCGTGCCGCTGGTGCCGGGTTATCACGGTGCCGCCCAGGACCTGGAAACCTTCCGCCAGGCCGCCGCGCGCATTGGCTACCCGGTGTTGCTCAAGGCCACCGCTGGCGGTGGCGGCAAGGGCATGAAAGTGGTCGAGGACGAAAGCCAATTGGCCGAAGCCCTGGCCTCGGCCCAGCGTGAAGCGCAGTCGTCGTTTGGCAACGCGCAGATGCTGGTGGAGAAATACCTGATCCAGCCACGCCACGTGGAGATCCAGGTATTTGCCGACCAACACGGTCATTGCCTGTACCTCAATGAACGCGACTGCTCGATCCAGCGTCGGCACCAGAAAGTCGTCGAAGAAGCGCCGGCGCCCGGTCTCAGCCCTGCCCTGCGCCAGGCCATGGGTGAAGCCGCAGTGCGTGCGGCCCAGGCGATTGGCTATGTCGGTGCCGGCACGGTGGAGTTCCTGCTGGATGCGCGTGGTGAGTTCTTTTTCATGGAGATGAACACCCGCTTGCAGGTAGAACACCCGGTGACGGAGGCCATTACCGGCCTGGATCTGGTGGCCTGGCAGATTCGCGTGGCTCAGGGCGAACCGCTGCCGATGACCCAGGATCAGGTGCCGTTGCGCGGTCACGCCATCGAAGTGCGGCTGTATGCCGAAGATCCTGCCAATGATTTCTTGCCGGCCACCGGGCGCCTGGCGCTGTACCGCGAGTCGGCGCCAGGCCCGGGACGCCGGGTGGACAGCGGCGTCGAGCAAGGTGACGACGTCTCCCCGTTCTACGACCCGATGCTCGGCAAGCTGATTGCCTGGGGCGAGGATCGCGAACAGGCGCGCCTGCGCCTGCTGAGCATGCTGGATGAGTTTGCGGTCGGTGGTTTGAAGACTAACCTGGGCTTTTTGCGACGCATCATCGGCCACCCTGCGTTCGCTGCGGCGCAGTTGGATACCGGGTTTATCCCGCGGTATCAGGAGCAACTGCTGCCTGGCGCCAGTGAGTTGAGCGATGAGTTCTGGCAGGCGGCTGGCCAGGGTTTCATGCAGAGCCAGCCAGCCCGGCTGCGCGAAGATGACCTCGCCTCGCCGTGGGCTGCGGCACTGGGCTTTCGCGCGGGCCTGCCCGCCGAGACGTCACTGCATTTGAGCTGCGACGGCCAGGACCGCCTGGTGACCCTGCAAACCAGCGCCGCGCCACAACTGCGTAACGAGCACCTGCTGATCGAGGATGCCGGCCTACGCCGTTCGCACCTGGCTGTGCGCCATGGGCAGACGCTGTTCCTCCGCTGGCAAGGTGAAATGCGCAGTGTGACGCTGTTTGATCCGATCGCCGCCGTCGATGCCGGGCAGGCGCATCAGGGCGGCCTCACTGCGCCGATGAACGGCAGCATCGTGCGGGTGCTGGTGGACGTCGGGCAGACGGTCGAGGCTGGCACGCAACTGGTGGTGCTCGAGGCGATGAAGATGGAGCACAGCATTCGCGCGCCCCATGCCGGTGTGATCAAGGCGCTGTATTGCCAGGAAGGCGAAATGGTCGGCGAAGGCAGCGCCTTGGTGGAGCTGGAGGCCTTGGCCTAGAACTTCACCGTGGCCTGTACCACCACGCCGATGATCTGGCAGGCATCGGTCAGCAGCGCCTTTGGATAGGTCGGGTTGAGCGGCACCAGGTAACGCTGGCCGCTTTCCTCGATCAGTTTGCGAAAGGTCGCCTGGCCGCTGCCGGCCCATTGGGCCACCACCAACTTGCCGGGCTCGGCGTCGAGGGCCGGGTCCACCAGGATCATCATCCCATCGGCGATACTCGGCCCGCTGGGTGCGGTCATTGCATCGCCGTAGACCTGGAGCCAGAACGCTTCGCCGTCGGCATCGTAGTCGCTCGCCTGAAAACGCGCCGGGCCATAGGCTGGCCGCTGTTCGTGCACCTGGATGGGCTGTTTCCAGTCTTTCACGGGATAGCGAAAATACGGGTTGTATTGAACGGTCGACGCGGCTTCGTCGTCTGCCGGGGCGTCGCCCTTCTCGCGGATCACCAGCGCCGCTTCCAGATAACCCAGGCCCAGTTCTTCGAGCACCCGGTTCATGTCGGCGAGGCTGGGGACACGGCGCTTGCCCAGCCAGTGGCCGATGCCGCCCTGGGACATGCCCAGCCGCGTGGCCAACTGGTCTTGCGTGACCTTGCGGTCTTTCATGTTGGCTTTGACCAACGCTATCCATTTATCCATGGGGGCAGACGATACCGGGTGTATTCAGCGCGACAATAAACAGTTTGTAGTAATCAATCAAATGACATAAATACAGATCGTATTATTATCAGCTCCACCTGTTCACCTTCCCACCCAGAGCACCAACCTCATGACCACACCCCCGGATCACCTGCCTGGTACACCTGATGATGAAGTAAAGCTCTTGCAGGGCAGCGACGCTGCCCGGCGCGCGTTGGACTACTACTTGAAAGAAGATCCAGGCCTGGCATCGGACGATGTGGCATGGTTCGAGGCAAACCCCGCTGTCAGCAGTGAAGAAGCCCTGATCCACGCGTCGGACCTGCTGCGCAGCGCTGCCGCCATCGCCTATGAACTGGCCGACAACAAGCTGGGAGGCACCCGGGACCTGGCGTTTTCGGTGGTGTACCTGATTGATATGGCCAAGGCCATGCTGGAGCGTCCACTGCAACTGGCAGGCGGGAAAACCCCATAGCCAGGTAGACATGCAGGAACAAAAGAAAAAATATTTCTATCTGGTTGATAAAAACATTTGACTTGCAAATGATAATGATTATTATTGCAAGCAGCTGGTCGCGAGATCAGTCGATAGACCAAGAGACCTTAGGTCGGACTCTTGGAATATCTCCTCATCAGGCTAATCACGGTTTTTGACCCGGCTCTTTGGCCGGGTCTTTTTTTTGCCAGTTATTCTGGCGTGGCTTCAGGCTAATGAAGACTGTGTGTTGCTTGATGGCGCGCATGGTAGCAAAAGACTATCGCGGAAAGAAAGTCGATAAAACGCTCTGGCCCGGATCTTTCCAAATTAGCACTTGAGAATCAATCTCACAGACTCTAAGCTGCGGCTGCGTCATGGACGACGCCCCCTCCTTTTTCGCAAAAATTTGCGTCCAGACTTTACCCCGCGCCTGTGTAAACTGCCCGCCACACCCCTCATATTCAGGCAACCAGACTATGACCGTGGCCTTGACCTCCATTAAGATCAGCACCGATTTCGACAGCGGCAATATCCAGGTGCTCGACACCAGCGATGCCCATCAATTGTTGCTCGCAATCAAACCCGATACCCGCAGCCAGCACTTCCAATGGTTCCACTTCAAGGCCGAAGGGATGCACATTGGCCATACCCATACCTTCCGCCTGAGCAACGCCGGCCAGTCCTCCTACAAACAGGCCTGGAGCGGCTACAACGCCGTGGCGTCATACGACCACATCAACTGGTTCCGAGTGCCAACGCGCTTTGACGGCGAAACCTTGCACATCGAACTCCAGACCGAGCAAAAACACGCCTGGTTCGCCTACTTCGAACCTTATAGCCGCGAGCGTCACGCCTGGTTGATCGACCGGGCACTGAACCGCGCCGGTGCGCAATTGCTGGCCACCGGCAAGAGCGTCGAAGGCCGTGATATCCCGCTCCTGCGCCGTGGCAAGGGTGGCGCAGGGCAGCGCAAAGTCTGGATCATCGCCCAGCAACACCCGGGCGAGCATATGGCCGAGTGGTTTATGGAAGGCATCATCGAGCGCCTGCAACAGCACGGTGACGACGAGCTGAACAGACTCCTGGCCGCTGCCGACCTCTACCTGGTGCCGAACATGAACCCGGATGGCGCGTTTCACGGTCATCTGCGCACCAACGCCATGGGCCAGGACCTCAACCGCGCCTGGCAAAGTGCAAGCCAGGAACAAAGCCCGGAAGTGCTGTTCGTCCAGCAGCAAATGGGGCAATACGGCGTCGACCTGTTCCTGGATATCCACGGTGACGAGGAAATCCCCTACGTGTTCACCGCCGGTTGTGAAGGCAACCCCGGTTACACACCACGTATCGAAGGCCTGGAAAAACACTTCCGCAGCCACTTGAGCGCCCTGACCCGCGACTTCCAGACCACCCATGGCTACACGCGTGACTTGCCGGGCCAGGCCAATATGACCCTGGCATGCAACAGCGTGGGCGAGAAATTCGATTGCCTGTCCCTGACCCTGGAAATGCCGTTCAAGGACAACGACGATGCACCCGACCCGCATACCGGCTGGTCCGGCAAACGCTCGCTGCAACTGGGCAAGGACGTGCTGAGCACCGTGGCGGATATGGTCGGCGTGCTGCGCTGATCCTGCTCACCCCGGGGGGCAGGTTCAGCCCCCGGATTGCGCCGCCACCCGCAGGCAATCCTGCGGCCCGAGCACCCGGCCATCCGCTGCACGCACCGCCAAGGCCTGCAGCGGCTGCCCGTGCTCACGGTCCAACATCACCGAACGAGCCTCGCCCTCGTCGTAGAGAAACCCCTCGCCCCATTGCCGCAGCCCAATGATCACGGCGAACAGTCCCCTGCCCTTTTGCGTCAACACATACTCCTGATAAGCGCTGCCATCCGAAGCCGGGACAATCTCGAAAATCCCGTGGGCCACCAGATTGCGCAGGCGCGTCGACAGAATGTTCTTGGCCATCCCCAGGCTGCGCTGGAACTCGCCGAAGCGACGGATGCCATCGAATGCATCCCGAATGATCAAGAGCGCCCAACCATCACCAATGGCCTCCAGTGAGCGTGCCACCGGGCATTCGGCACTTTCAAAGCGAGTGAGTTTGACCATGCGCAACGCCTGCCTGATGAAAAATGTAGTTGCAATATAAAACCAGTCTATCTACCGTACAACAGGTTTCATTTTAAAACCACAAAGGAATCCAGCATGCCAACCTCCCCCTTGAGCGGCGCCGTGGTGCTGCTGTTCGCCATTGCCTGTGGTTTGTCGGTGGCCAATGTCTATTACGCCCAACCCCTGCTTGATGCCATGGCCACTACGTTCGCCATGGACCCCGCCACCATCGGCATGGTGATCAGCCTGACTCAGGTCGGTTATGGCATGGGGCTGTTGCTGCTGGTGCCGTTGGGCGACCTGCTCAATCGCCGGCACTTGATCGTCGGCCAGTTGCTGTTGTCCACCGCCGCGGTTTTGCTGCTCGGCCTGTCCAGCAGCAGCCTGTGGTTTCTGGCGGGCCTGCTGCTGACCGGCTTGCTCGCGGTGGTGGCACAAGTATTGGTGGCCTACGCCGCAAACCTGGCGCGGCCCGAGCAACGGGGCCATGTGGTGGGCCTGGTGACCAGCGGCATCGTGGTCGGCCTGCTGCTGGCACGCACGGTGTCCGGGGTCATGGCGGACCTGGCCGGCTGGCGTTCGGTGTACCTGTTGTCGGCTGGCCTGACGCTGCTGATGGCACTGTTGCTCTGGCGCGTCTTGCCGGCCACCGAGCAGCCCCGGGCGCCAGGTTCATATCGACAACTGCTCGGCTCGGTGTTCAGCCTGTTGCGTGAAGAAAAAGTGCTGCGCGACCGCGCGGTCCTGGCGTTTCTGATTTTTGCCGCTGGCACCGTGCTCTGGACCCCACTGGTACTGCCCTTGAGCGCCCCGCCATTGTCGCTGTCGCACACCCAGATCGGCCTGTTCGGCCTCGCCGGGGCTGCTGGCGCGCTGGGCGCGGCTCATGCCGGACGCCTGGCCGACCGGGGCCTGGCCCAGTGGACCAGCGGCGCAGCCCTGGGGCTGATGCTGCTGTCGTGGCTGGCCATCGCCTTCACCCAGTCCTCGCTGTGGGCGCTGCTGCTCGGGGTGATTACCTTCGACCTCGGCCTGCAAGCCGTGCATGTCACCAGCCAAAGCCTGATTTACAGCGTGCGCCCCGCAGCCCAGAGCAGGCTGGTGGCCGGCTACATGCTGTTCTATTCGGCAGGCAGCGCACTGGGCTCGGTAGCGGCAACGATGATGTACGCCTGGGCCGGTTGGCTCGGCGTGTGTGGCCTGGGCGCCGCCATCAACCTGCTGGCCCTGGTTTACTGGCGGGCGACCCTTGCACCTCAGTCCTTGCCGAGCATGCTTTGCAGCACGCCATCGCGACGAACCCAGCCATGGAACAACGCCGCCGCCAAATGCAGCAACACCGTCAGAAACAGCAAGTAGGCGAGGTAACCGTGGGCCTTGCGCAGCACCGCAAACAACTGCGCATTGGCCGGCACCCACCCGGGCAACTGCAAGGCACTGGACAGCATCACCGGATCACCGGCCGCCGAAATCATCGCCCACCCCAGCAACGGCAGGATCAGCATCAAGCCATACAGCAGCACATGCGAAGCCTTGGCCGCCAGCACCTGCCACGCCGGCAAGTCGACAGGCAACGGCGGCTGACGGGTAGAAAAGCGCACCACCAGCCGCACGATCACCAACAGCAGAATCGCAATACCCAGCGGCTTGTGCAGGTGCAACAACCATTCATGGCGCTCGGAAACCGACGCCACCATGCCGGCCCCGATAAACAGCATGGCGATCACCATCAGCGCCATCAGCCAGTGCAGCAGGCGCGCCAGCGGCGCAAAAAAACGCGGTTGGGCAGTCATGGCCGGGACTCCTGAGGGGCGCTGTGCAACTGGCTGACTTCGCCGGTGCGACGCAAATATGAACTGGCATAGGCGGCAGAACGTGCAGCCAGCAGCGGGTCATTGGAGGCTTCGATACCACTGGGCAGGATCAAGGGGTCAAAGTTGATATCACGGCAATCGCCGTCCAGTTGTGGCTGGCTGCTTTCAAGTACCAAGGTGCCGGCGTTCAGCACCGTGTGCGCGCCGGCCCAGGCCTTGCTGGCGTCATCCACCGGGTCCGGGGGGTTGGCCAGGGTGATCTGCAATTGCCAGCGCAGCGGCCCGGCCTTCAAGCGTTGGATCAAATCTGCCTGCAGGGAATCCGCCCCTTCAGGCGTGATGGCGCCGCTGGCATCCTGGCTCAGCGGGACCACGCCCCAGCGCACGGCCTGGCGTTGCCCGGTGGCATTGATCAGGTAAAAAGCGTTAATCGCGTTATAGGTCTCGGTGGCATAGCTGGCAGAGGGCTTGGCGGTCTTGACCCACGCCAGAAACGGCGCGGCCTCGGGATGGCTGGCAAAAAACGCCGGCATACTGGCCGGGTTCGGCTTGCCGGTCGCAGGGTCTGGGGCACCGGCCTTGAGCATCTGGTAGAACGCCTCGGGCGTGCCCACCGGGAACACCGGCATGCTGTTCATCCCGGTGCGCCATTGCTGGCCGTTGGCCTGATTGAACTGCACGGCCAGGCTGCGGATCGGCACGCTATTGTCCGGGGCATAAGGGTTGCCGCTGGGCAGGGCGAAACGCCCGATCACCTGGGTGCGGGCCTCACTGAATACCTGTGCGCTGGAATAGGCGCGAGCCGCAGGGCTGCTCTCGAAATAGCCGGCTACGCACACACCTTTAGCGTGATTGCGTCGGTAGCCTTGGTGTACGCCATTGTTGGTTTCCAGGGCATTGACCAACGTCTTGGGGCGCAAACGCTGTGGGTCAAGTGTGCCGTTGACGTAGGCAAAAGCCCCCGCCACGACACCAACAACCACGCCAATAGCCGCCAGGCGCAAAATCAGACTGGCACGCCCCAACGGCGGGCGTGGTGGAGATGGGTGATCTGGCATGAAGTGCTCCGAGGCCTGCGGCCACAGGGGATAGGTGCAATAGGACGCCGCTCGCGCGGGCTTATTCCCCCAGGGCCGTAGGCATTTTCATCAGAGCCTTGTTCAGGAGTCCCAGATCGCCCCGTAGGCGGGTATCCCCCGAGCCTCCATTTCCTCGACCACCCGCTGCGTCACCGCCTGGTTGGCGATACAGATCACCGCTTCGGCAGAGAAGTCCTGCACCGCCGCGTAGGCCAGTTGCACCAGGTCAGGTTTGCCCCGTACATCGGTGTCCCAGATCACTGCGCCGGGTTGTGCGCGAAGGATTTCTGCGACCAGTTCCTCGCCATAGGTCTTGGCCGGGCTGCGGGTCGACCAGACCAACTGGATCGGTACCTGCCTGGCCAGCAAATGCGGCATCACCGGGCCAATGCCGCTGCCAGTGGCGATGTACACCACCGACTTGAACAAGGTCTCGACGTTGGCCACCCCCGCCGTGGTAATGCCCTTGACCCACACATGGGACGGCATCTGCTCGATAAAGCGCCCCGTCCAATCCCCAGCCCGGGAAATAATCAGGCGAAACCCCGGCTGGCCCGGTGTCGGGATATTGGCAAACGAGTGCCACTCCAGCAGCGGTTGCAGGCTGATCGCGGTGGACGACCCCGCAAAGGGCGTAGTGTGGCGCAATGTGCTGATCACAGCATGGCCACTAGGCCGCTGATGACTGACGGCCACTTTGCGCAAGCGTATCCAAGGCAGCGCAATACTCAGGGTCAGCACCAGCAATACCCAAACCGCCCCCGCGGGAGCCTCGGCCAGCAGTGTCTGCACCCAGAACAACAGCAAGGCCGCCCACCCCGCAAACCGGTGCACGCGCTCAAAGCCATTGTGAAAGCAGCGGCGAATCCCCGGCTGCGCCATCACCACCATCAACAGCAACACACCCAGCAGCGCCGCACTGACCAGCAACCACGGCACCGACACACTCGAAGGCTGTTGCAGATAGCGCCAGCCCTGGCTGCCGACCAGCACCACGAACCACACCGTGGCCGCCAGCGCACCACCGCTGTGCAGCCCGCCCAGGTGATAGACCTTGGCGGCGCGGCGGCGTATGTACAGCGGCCAGCTCACGGGAATACGCGTCGCCAGCCAGAACAGCCCGTTGATTACATACTGCTGGCGCACCAGGATCGCCAGGGACAGGTTAATCATCACCAGCAGCGACACCTGTTGCACGTCGATCAAGGGCAGGGTCAAGCCCGCCAGCGCAAACCAGCCGTTGCCCATCAGCACTAATGCCACCAGACAGTTGTAATGGGAAAATATCGGCCTGCCACGCCAGCGCCGCCACCCGCCAGGCCGGGCGGGCAGCACCGTGGCCATCCACCGTTCAATCATGCTCGGCCACCGGCGTTCAGGAGCAACTGGCGCCCCTCCTCACTGTCACGGGCCCATTGCAGCAGCAAAGCCTTGTCGACCTTGCCACGCGCCGTGAGCGGCAGGTGGTCCAGGGCGAAAATCACCGCGGGCACACAGTAGTAGGCCAGCCGTTGCGCGCAGTACTGCCTGGCTGCCGGGATATCCACCGTGGCCGGGGTCACGAATGCCACCAGGTGCTGGCTGTCGAATTTCAACGCCACCGCCCGGCTACAGGCACCGCAGGCCTCAAGCGTGGTGGCAAGCGCATCCAACTCCACGCGAAAACCGCGGACCTTGACCTGATCGTCAACCCGCCCCAGATGCTCCAACGCCCCTTCGTCCGTCCAGCGGCCCAGGTCGCGGGTCTGAAACATCATCCGGCCCGCCCCCAGGAATGGATCAGGTCGGTAGCGTTGCGCAGTCAACAACGGGTTGTGCAGATAACCGGCCGTCACCCCATCGCCCCCGGCCCACATCTCCCCCACGGCCCCTGGTGCGCAGGCCTGGCCATGCTCATCGAGCACATACACGGTGTTATTGGGCGTCGGCTTGCCGATGGTCAATCGCGCCCCTGGCACATGCCGATGCAGGGTATTGACGATGGTCGTTTCAGTCGGCCCGCAACCGTTGTAGAACGTGCAATGAGCCGCCCAGCGGTCCGCCAGGGCCTGGGGGCATGGCTCGCCCGCCACCGCGACCACCTCAAGCGTGGGGCATTGCTGGGGATCCAGGGTCGCGAGAATCGACGGCGTGGCGATCAGCACCTGGCAATGGCGTGCCGTTTCCCCGATGTCTTGCTGACGGATACGCAACGTCGCCCCATGGGCCAGACAACCGAGGATCTCCCAGGCCGCCATGTCAAACGCGATGTTGAGTATCTGCCCAACGCTCATGCCGGGCTTGATGCCGAGGTTTCCCGGCGCCGTCAGCAAGATATTGCAGACATTACGGTGGGTCACCCGCCCCCCATTGGGCCGGCCTGTGGTCCCGGAGGTAAACAGCACAAAACACAGGCTGGCAGGGTCTGACGCGGCGACGTCCAGCAGGCATTCCTCGGCCACCCAGGGCTGTTGCGCCAGAAACTCATCCAGGCACACGCACGGCTGGCCCGCCGCCAGCGGCAATCGGTCCTTGAGCCCGGACAGGGTCAGTACTACGGCACTCGACAATGTCTCAAGGATCATCGTCAACTGGGCCGGCGGAGTGATCCTGGCATCCTGCGGCACGTACGCCGCGCCGATTTTCAACACGGCCAGCATGCCCACCAGCATGGGGATCGACCGCTCGACAAACAGCGCCACCGTGTCTCCCGCCACCACGCCCTGCTCGATCAGATGCCGGGTCAGCCGATTGGCCTGGCGGTTCAACTGCTCATAGCTGATGCTCTGCTCCAGACAGAGCGCGGCTATCTGCTGGGGAGCTGCTGCGGCGTGCGCCTCGAAGGCCTGGTGTATACACGCGTACGGCAGTGGCCGTGCCGGCCCGCATCCCCAATTTTCAAGGTTATTACGTTGAATGATGGGCAAATGGCCCAGTGCCTTGGTGCAAGCAAATCCGCTATCTGCTGCTGTCGCCGATATCATGTGTCAACTCCTCATCTGGCGCCTGCCTCACAGTGATCGGGCAGGCTGGGAGCTGGACTGAGGACGATTCACGACATTACAGGGCTACGGGAGCCTACAAACGATAAAGACCAAGGCCATTTGTAGCGTTTATTTTTCCTACAAATGGAACAACCTTTGCCGGTAGGCGTCTCCCTCAACACCGCCCACGACACGCAGGCCCCCATGCACGAACTCGACGAACAGTTGCGTGAACTCCTTCCCAGGCTGCGGCGCTTTGCCCTGTCCCTGACGCGCAACCCCAGCAGCGCCGACGATCTGGTGCAGGCCAGCCTGGAGCGCGCCATCGTCAGTTGGCGTGACAAGCGCGTCGACGGTGATTTACGCGCCTGGTTGTTCTCGATCCTCTACCGGCAGTTTCTCGACGCGCACCGGCGTTCGCGACGCTATGCACGGATGCTGGAGTTCTTTACCGGGCGCGATGACACGCAACCCTCGGTCGAACGCGAGGTGATCGCCCAGTCGACCCTGCAAGCTTTCGACCAGTTGACCGGCGAGCAGCGCGCCCTGTTGCTGTGGGTCTCGGTGGAAGGCTTGAGCTACAAGGAAGTCGCCCATATCCTCGACGTGCCCATCGGCACCGTGATGTCACGCCTGTCCCGCGCCCGCCAGGCCTTGCGCCAGCTCAGCGACGGCGACATCAACCGCCCCTCCCTGCGGATACTCAAATGATCAGCCTGCCCCCCAACGAACGCGACCTGCACGCTTACGTCGACCACCAGCTCTCGGAGGTGGACCGACGCCAGTTGGAGATCTGGCTCGCCGCCCACCCCGAGGTCGCGGCCCAGGTCCACGCCTGGCAACAGGATGCCCAGCACCTGCGCGCGGCACTCGGCGCTGCGCCAGCGGCTAATCCGCAGCTGGATCCGGCACTGATTCGCCAGCGTCTCAAGCACCAGTCGCGCCGCCAACTGGCCACTGCCGCCATGCTGGTGCTCGCCGTCAGCCTGGGCGGCCTGGGTGGCTGGCAAGCACGGCAGGCAACCCTTGTGGCCACGGCACTGCCGATGACCGACGCCATGCAGGCCTATCGCCTGTTCGCCCAGGAGCGGATCATGCCCGCCGATTACCAGGTGCAAGGCAGCGGCGCTATGCAAGCCTGGCTCGACCGTTACTTCACCCAGGCCCATCGCCTGCCAGACCTGAGCCAGGCCGGTTTCAACCCGGTCAGCGGGCGCCTGCTCACCACCGACCAGGGCGCAGCGGCGATGGTGCTCTACGAGAACCCGCAGGGCCGGCGCATCAGTTTCTACATTCGCCCGCCGGGCCCGCAGAACACCTTGCTGCCACCGGGCAGTCGCAATGCCGACGGGCTCCAGGCCCAATACTGGTCCAGCCCCGGCTACAACTATGCGATGGTCAGCCAAGAGGACGAGCCGACCACCCAATTGCTCAAGCAGACCACAAGGTTCTAGGACGCCAACGCCATGCCTTTTCGAGATAGCCGCCCCCGTCGCCTGCCCTTGTTCAAACGGCTGCTGGGCAAAACAACCACCACCGATAATGCCCCAGCCATTCAGCGGTTCTTTGAAGACAAGGCCCGGCAACAGGGCTACACCCTCAGCCCCAGCCAATTGCAGGTGATCGCAGCCATGACCCGGCAAACCGCGCACTTGCAGGCCCGGCGTCCGACCCGCAGCCTGTACCTGCACGGGGCCGTCGGCCGGGGCAAAAGCTGGTTGCTCGACGGGTTTTACCAGGCCTTGCCGTGGCCGGACAAACAGCGGGTGCATTTCCACGACTTTTTCGCCCGCCTGCACCGAGGCATGTTTGCTCACCGCCAGCAGGCCGACGCCCTGGCCGCCACCCTGGATCAATTGCTCGACGGCTGCCGGGTGCTGTGTTTCGACGAATTCCATGTGCATGACATCGGCGATGCGATGTTGATCACCCGGCTGTTCAAGGCGTTGTTCCAACGGGGCATCCTGGTGCTGCTCACCTCCAATTACCCGCCACAGGGCTTGCTGCCCAACCCGCTGTATCACCAGCGTTTCAAGCCAGTGATCGACTTGATCGGCGCGCGCATGGACGTCATGCAAGTCAGCGCGCCCCACGACTATCGAGGCTTGGCACAGAACCATCGGCAACAGCGCTTCACCCATGGCCTGTACGTTTGGCCCGCCACCCCGGCCCAACGCAGTGAGCGGGGGCTGCCCGACACCGATGGCCCGCCCCTGGCCCTGGCAGTGGGAGCACGGCAACTGCAGGTGCGCTGGCATCAGGCGCGCACCCTGGGCGCCACCTTCAACGACCTGTGTGAACAACCCACTGCCGTGATGGATTACCTGCTGCTGTGCGAGGACTTCGACCACTGGATCATCGACGGCCTGCCCCGGCTGGACGACTGCCCGATTGCCGTGCAACAGCGGTTTATCAACCTGATCGACGTGCTGTACGACCAGGACAAGCACCTGACACTGCTGGGCCAACAGCCACTGGACGATGCCCTGGAGGGCCAGGCGATCGACTTGGCGCGCACCCGCAGCCGCCTGGGCCAGTTGCAACAAATCAGCTCGATCGCGCCCAAGCCGTTATCATGAGCGCCTTTGCCTTTGTCGAGTGATGCTGCTGTTCATGGATACCCTTGCCCAACTCAAGGCTGGCCAACTGGCTGGCATCAAGCGCCTGGACCTGTCCTGTGGCCTGACGCAGTTCCCCCGGGAAATCTTCGACCTGGCCGACTCCCTGGAAATCCTCAACCTCAGTGGCAATGCCCTGAGCAGCCTGCCTGACGATCTGCACCGCCTGCCCCACCTGCGCGTGCTGTTTTGCTCGGACAACGCCTTTACCGAACTGCCGGTATGCCTGGGCCAATGCCCGCAATTGAGCATGGTCGGCTTCAAGGCCAACCAGATCGAGCATGTGCCCGCTGCCGCGCTGCCGCCGCAGCTGCGCTGGCTGATCCTTACCGATAACCGCATCAGTCACTTGCCGGACGAACTCGGCGAGCGGCCGCGCCTGCAAAAACTCATGCTGGCCGGCAACCGCCTGGAGCAACTGCCGGCGAGCCTGGCCCAGTGCCATAACCTCGAACTGCTGCGCATCGCCTCCAACCGTCTGGCGCAATTGCCGCAATGGCTGCTGACGCTACCGCGCCTGACCTGGCTGGCCTATGCCGGCAACCCGGTGGAAATGGCGGTGGACGTGGCCAATGACGACGACACGCCGACTATTCCCTGGGCCGAACTGGCGCTGGGCGAAGTGCTGGGCGAAGGCGCCTCAGGCGTGATCCGCAAGGCGCTCTGCAAACCTTCGAATGCGCCTGTCGCCGTCAAACTCTATAAGGGCAGCATCACCAGCGACGGTTCGCCGCTGCACGAAATGCAGGCCTGTATTGCCGCCGGGCTGCACCCCAACCTGATCAGGGTGCAAGGCCGCGTGGTCGGCCACCCCGATGACCAGGCCGCACTGGTGATGGACCTGATCGAACCGAGCTACCGCAACCTCGCCGGCCTGCCAAGCCTGGCGTCCTGCACCCGGGACATCTACGACCCCGCCACCCGTTTCAGCGCCAAGGTGGCATTGCGCATGGCGCGGGGCATCGCCTCGGTGGCCGCCCACCTGCACCGGCACGGCATTACCCATGGCGACCTGTATGGCCACAATATCCTGTGCAATGCCGAGGGCGATTGTTTGCTCGGGGATTTTGGTGCGGCATCGTTCCACGCCACGGCAGACACCTTGGAAACCAGGGCGCTGCAACGCATTGAAGTGCGCGCGTTCGGGGTGTTGCTGGGGGAGTTGCTGGAGCGGATTGACGAAGGCTTGAGCGATGAACAGCGCCAAGTGCTGGAGGCGCTGCGTGACAGTTGCTGCCAACCGCAGGTGCTCACGCGCCCGGCGTTCCAAGAGATCGAGACACTGCTGTCCTCACTCTGAAACGCCATGCAAATGTGGGAGCGGGCAAGCCCGCTCCCACACTAGCCCGCGTCCATGATTACAGGCCGGTGTCAGCCCGCCAGGCCGACGAACATATCCTGCACGTCGTCATGGTTGTCCAGGCCTTCCAGGAAGGCTTCGACTTCAGCCATCTGCTCGTCGCTCAAGCCAGTGACCGGGTTTTTCGAGATGTAGCCCAACTTGGCCGACAACACGGTGAAACCCTGCTCCGGCAAGGCTTTCTGTACCGCGTCCAGGTCAGTGGTCTCGGTGATGAACAGGGTCGAACCCTCTTCTTCGCCTTCTTCAAAATCCTGGGCGCCGGCTTCGATGGCGGCCATTTCCGGATCGGCATCCGGGGTATCCGGCGAGGCCTCGATCAGCCCCACATGGTTGAAGTCCCAGGCCACGGAGCCCGAAGCCCCCAATTGCCCCTTGCGGAACGCCACGCGGATTTCCGCCACGGTGCGGTTGATGTTGTCGGTCACGCATTCAACGATCAACGGCACCTGGTGCGGGGCGAACCCTTCATAGGTCACGCGATGGTACTGCACGGTCTCGCCCAGCAGGCCCGCGCCTTTCTTGATCGCGCGTTCCAGGGTTTCCTTGGGCATCGAGGCTTTCTTGGCCTGCTCGACCACCAGACGCAGGTGGGCGTTGGTCGCGGTGTCTGCACCGTTGCGGGCGGCAATGGTGATCTCTTTCACCAGTTTGCCGAAGATCTTGCCCTTGGCATTGGATGCCGCTTCTTTATGTTTAACCTTCCACTGTGCGCCCATGACTCACTCTCTTGATATCCGTGGCGCCGAGACGTCTAGTGGCCGGCGCTTTGGCGGCAGAGTTTATAGGGCAAAAACACTCTCTTCCACCAAAAAACCGGCCAGCGACACAGGTGGCTCAGGTGCGCAGGGGTTTGATTGCCATGGCGCGATCCGGCACAAAGTCCCCGACTTGCGCCAATACCGCAGGCCGAGCGTTCCAGTAAGGCATCAGCACCAGCGAAGAGAACAACGCGCAACCGGCAAATACGATAAACACCGTCACCGTGTCGAAGTAACCCGGCAGCAGGCCACCGAGGATCGCCCCCACCGAACCGCAGCCGTTGACGAACCCGGCCGCCGTGGCACCGGCCTTGGCGGTGCCGAAATCGATCGCGGCGGTGCTGCTGATCATCGAGTCCGGCCCGTACAGGGTCAGGCCCATGACAAACAGCAAGGCCATCACCAGCAACACACTGCCGGTGTGCAACGCGCCCATGAACAACGCCAGTGACACAGTCAGCGCCAGCAGGCTGAGGACACAGGCCGGCATGCGCCGCGCACCGAACAGCTTGTCGGACGCCAGGCCAATCATGATCGGCCCCAGCAGCCCCGCCAGCTCGAACGCGGTGGGCACAATGGCTGCGCCGACCTTGCCCACCGACGGCATCTGCTCGTAGACGATTACCGGGCCCCACAACAGGATCGCGTAACGCGCCGGCTTCAACAGGAAATACGCCAGGCCCAGGGTCAGCACCGTGCGGTTGCGCAAGATCTCGCGCAACGGTTCAAGAATGCTGACCTTGCTGGCTGCTGCCGCCTCTTCTGCACTCAAGGCGGGCTCCGGCTCCACGGCGGGCAAACCGACATCCTGCGGGGTGTTGCGCTGGAAGATGAAAAACAGCACCGCCACCACTGCCACCACCGCCGCGCTGGAAATAAACGCTGCGTGCCAGCTACCGATCAGGGTATAGGCCCACCACCCGGCAAACGGTGACGCCACCAGGCCGCCAAAGGCATAGCAGGAACTCCAAAGCCCCAGCACCCGCCCACGCTGTTGCGCCGGGAAGAAACTGCCGAGGTTCTTGCACAGGCCCGACCAGCCGGTGGACTGCGCCAGGCCCTGGATCAGCATGCAACTGATAAAGATCGGCAACGTGGCAAAGGTGCCCATCACCAACGCGGCCAGCGCGGAAATCACCAGGCCACCGAGCACCACCACCCGTGGCCCGAAACGGTCGGCCAACATGCCCCAGGTGAACTGGCCGACGGCGTACGCCGCCAGGTACAGGCCATCGAGGTTGGCCATCATCATCTTGTCCAGCGGGAAGTTCGGGTCGTCGACGATGCCGAGCTTGGCCACGGAAAACGCTTTGCGGGTGAAATAGAAGGCGGCATAGGCCAGCCAGGTGATGGCGAAAATCTGCACGCGCCAACGCTTGATGCTACCCATAGGGATATTCATGGTGGTTCTGACCTCAGGTGTGAGTGTGCCGGCAGAATCGAGAAGCAATTGCCTGTGTTTTTATTGTTTTGCACTGCAGTACCGGGTCGCAGGGCGCCGGGTACTGGTCAGATGAGTCCTGCAAGGTTGCACGCAACGACCCATGATCGCCGAAGTTGTAGGACTCAACCTACGGCGACTGAGGGCTATCAAAGCAATGGCTGACTAATAGGTAAAATCGATTTATCGTATTTCAAATATAAGCTCAGCTTGTAAGAGGTCATGCGATGTCGGTTTCCCATGCACAACTCAAAGCCTTCCATGCGGTAGCGGTCCACGGCAGCTTTACCCTGGCAGCCGAGCGACTGTTCCTCACCCAGCCGGCCATTTCTGACCAGGTGCGCAAACTCGAAGAGCGCTTCGGCGTGCTGTTGTTCCACCGCAACAAGCGCTCCGTGCGCCTGACCGACCTGGGCGAGCGCCTGCTGAGTATCACCCAGCGCCTGTTTGTGATCGCCGCCGAGGCCGAGGAACTGCTGCAAGACTCCAAGGCCTTGCAGACCGGCAGCCTGACCCTGGCCGTGGATGCGCCGGTGCATGTACTGCCGCAGATCGCGCAGTTTTGCGAGCGTTATCCGGGCATCACGGTAAAGATCGAGACCGGCAACACCGATGATGCGCTGTATCGCCTGTACAACTATCAGGCTGACCTGGCGCTGGTGGGACGCGACGTCGACGATGAACGCCTGCTCTCGATCCCGCTGCGCGATGACCCGATGCTGGCCTTTGTTGCACGCAACCACCCGTGGGCCGGGCGTGAATTCATCGAACTGGCGGACCTGGATGACACACCTCTGGTCCTGCGGGAAACCGGCTCGGTAACCCGTCAGACCCTGGAGCGGGAGATGCACCAGGCCGGGCTGCGGATTCGCCCGGCGATCCAGGTAGAAGGCCGCGAGGCCGCCCGTGAAGCGGTGGTGGTGGGGATTGGCGTGGGCGTGGTCTCGGCGTCGGAATTCGGTGCGGACTCACGGGTGTATGCCATGCCGATTCGCGATTGCACCCAGCGCATGAAGGAAACGTTGGTGTGCCTCAAAGAGCAGAGTTCGCGGCGGGTGGTGGCAACCTTTCTGGAGATTGTCCGCGAGAGCCTCGATACCTGAGCGAACACAATGCTCAAAGCAGCAAAGATCAAATGTGGGATCTGCGCTTAATTGATGGCCCCCCTCGCCACAGAGTCTGATCAACACCCATCAACTGGAGGCCAGTTCGAAAAACGCCTGAATCAAGCGCAACTCCCGGCGCCGCTCCATGCAGCCGAGCATATGCTGGTTCAGCAAGCCCTCGCCCTGGATAGGAATCGCATGCACCCGCGGGTCACGGCTGACTTCTACCGACGACACCACACCCACCCCCAACTCGGCGGCCACCGCTTCCGTCACCGCCTCACGACTGTCCAGCTCCAGCAGCACCCGGGGATTGATGCCCGCCTCGGCACAGGCGTCGTCGAAAGTCCGGCGCGTGATGGAACTGGGCTCACGCAGCACCATGATCACTTGGTCCAGTTGCTCCAGGCGGATACCGGCCGGGTCTGCCAGCCATGAGTGGCCGGCGGGCACCAGCGCGCAGATCCGTGACTCGCTCAACGGCTGCAAATGCAAGCCCTTGCGCGGTTCAACCTCAGTCAACACCGCCACATCCGCATGCTCGGACAGCAGCGCCGCCAGGGTTTCCTGGGCATTGCCCAAACGCAGGTTGACGGTAATCCCCGGGTAGCGCGCACGCAGGCGCGCCAGCATCGGCATGACCATGTGTGGCCCATCCGCCGCCACTTCCAGGCGCCCAGTCAGCAGTTGCCGGTTGGCTTCAAGCAGCGTCTGCGCTTCATCCACCTGGCCGAAGATACTGCGGGTGATGGCCGCAAGCTTGATCCCCTCTTCCGTCAACTCGACCCGCCGCGCGGTACGCCGCAGCAGAGTGATCTGGTAGTGCTCTTCCAGCGCCTTGATATGCCCGGTCACGGCGGGCTGGCTGATAAACAGACGCGCGGCGGCACGGGTAAAACTGCCGTCCCGGGCCACGGCGTCAAATGCACGGAGTTGGAAAAGATTCATAGCTATCGGCCTCACTGATGGCTGGCATAACAACAAACAATTTGATTGATGACAAGCCAAACTGCAATTTATGTCCCGTAGCTTCATCCCACTGCTTTGCGAGGACATGAGAATGAGTACTGCCGCGCCGATCCTGCTCACACCTGGGCCCCTGACCACGTCCGCCCGCACCCGCCAGGCGATGATGGTTGACTGGGGTTCGTGGGATGACCGCTTCAACCAACTGACCGCCAGCCTCTGCGAGCAACTGCTGGCGATCATCAATGGTGGCGACAGCCATCACTGCGTGCCCTTGCAGGGCAGCGGCACCTTTGCCGTCGAAGCCGCGATCGGCACCCTGGTGCCACGGGATGGCAAAGTGCTGGTGCTGATCAACGGTGCCTACGGCAAGCGCCTGGCGAAGATCTGCGAAGTGCTCGGCCGCCCGTTCAGCACCTTCGAAACCGCTGAAGACCAGCCCACCACCGCCGCTGATGTGGATCGGCTGTTGCAGGCTGACAGCAGCATCACCCATGTCGCGCTGATCCACTGCGAAACCAGCACCGGCATCCTCAACCCACTGCCGGAGATCGCCCAGGTCATCCAGCACCACGGCAAACGCCTGATCATCGACGCCATGAGTTCCTTTGGCGCGCTGCCCATCGACGCGGCCCAAGTGCCGTTTGACGCCCTGATCGCGGCATCAGGCAAGTGCCTGGAAGGCGTGCCGGGCATGGGCTTTGTCTTTGCCAAAAAACAAGCGTTGGCCGCCGCCCAAGGCAACTGCCATTCCCTGGCCATGGATCTGTTCGACCAACACGCCTACATGGCCAAGACCGGCCAATGGCGCTTTACTCCGCCGACCCATGTCGTAGCGGCGCTGCATGAAGCGCTGCTGCAATACAACGAGGAAGGCGGTTTGCCGGCCCGCCATCAGCGCTATGCAGACAACTGCCAGACGCTATTGGACGGCATGGCCAAGATCGGCGTGCACAGCTTCCTGCCCGCAGCAATCCAGGCGCCGATCATCGTCACCTTTCATGCGCCGAACGATCCGCGCTACCAGTTCAAGGACTTCTACGAGCGGGTCAAGGCCAAGGGGTTCATTTTGTATCCGGGCAAATTGACCCAGGTCGAAACCTTCCGCGTCGGCTGCATCGGTCACGTCAACCAGGCCGAGATGCAAGCGGCGGTGGCGGCGATTGCCCAGGCGCTGCAAGAGATGGAAGTGCTCGCTATCTAATCCACCCCATTCCAATTGTAGGAGCGAGCTTGCTCGCGAAGATCGTTAACGATAACGCGGGCAGCCTGGTTCACAGCGGCGCCCTCAGGTTTTTCGCGAGCAAGCTCGCTCCTACAAAAAAACGCCCCATTAGCCATAGGATTTTCACCATGAACTATCAAAACCCCAACACCCTGCAGGCCGCCATCCTTGACTGGGCCGGCACCGTGGTCGACTTCGGCTCCTTCGCCCCCACGCAGATTTTTGTCGAGGCCTTCGCCGAGTTCGACGTGCAGGTGTCCATCGAAGAAGCCCGTGGCCCGATGGGCATGGGCAAGTGGGACCACATCCGCACCCTGTGTGATCAGCCGCAAGTGGCCGAGCGCTATCGCAAGGCCTTCGGCCGTACGCCGACCGACGCTGACGTGACCGCCATCTACGAGCGCTTCATGCCGCTGCAGATCGAGAAGATCGCCGAACACTCGGCGCTGATTCCCGGTGCCCTGGAGACCATCGCCGCACTGCGTGCGCAAGGGATCAAGATCGGCTCCTGCTCCGGCTACCCCAAGCAAGTGATGGACAAGGTGGTCGAACTGGCCGCCACCAACGGCTATATCGCCGACCACGTGGTGGCCACCGACGAAGTGCCCAATGGCCGCCCTTGGCCGGCCCAGGCCCTGGCCAACGTGATTGCCCTGGGTATCGATGACGTGGCCGCCTGCGTGAAGATCGACGACACCGTGCCGGGCATCCTCGAAGGCCGCCGCGCCGGGATGTGGACCGTGGCGCTGACCTGCTCGGGCAACGCCCTGGGCCTGACCTACGAGCAGTTCCGCGCCCTCGACCCTGCAACACTGGCCAGCGAACGCAAGCGTATCGAAACGCTATTTGCCGGCTCGCGCCCGCACTACCTAATCGACACCATCACCGACCTGCCCGGCGTGATCGCCGACATCAATCAGCGCCTGGCCCGCGGTGAAATGCCGCAAGGCATCTGATAGCGGTCAATACATCGCCCCTCACTCGGGCAAACCTTGCATAACAGGGTTAGGCTGAAGGGACTTCGTCGCCAAAGAACGGAGGTTTGCCCCTGATGAGTGAGGAAAGACGCGATGCCGTGGAAAAACAGTGAATCCCGTTACAGTACGATGTCCATCGCCCTGCACTGGCTGATGCTGGTGCTGCTGGTCGCGGTCTACGCCACCATTGAATTTCGCGGGATTTTCCCCAAAGGCAGTGGCGGACGCACGTTAATCAAGGAGTTGCACTTCATGTTCGGCCTGACCGTGTTCGTACTGGTCTGGCTGCGCCTGTTTGCTCGCAGCCTTGGCGTGGCGCCGAAGATTTTGCCCGCGCCGCCGCAATGGCAAACCTTGCTGGCGACCCTGATGCACGTGGCGTTGTATGTGTTCATGATCGGCATGCCGATCTTCGGCTGGCTGATCGTCAGTGCCGAAGGGCATTCGGTGTGGTTCTACGGGCTTGAGTTGCCACCGTTGATCGGCGAAAACAAAGACCTGGCCAAGCAGATCGAAGGCTGGCACGTGCTGGGCGGCACCATCGGTTACTGGCTGATCGGCCTGCACGCAGCTGCTGGCCTGTATCACCACTACTTCATGCGCGATAACACCGTGTTGCGCATGTTGCCCAAGCGTTAGTCCGCAAAACCCCGGCGGCCTTGCAGGCCGCCGGTGTGCACAAAGATCAAGCGAGTGCCGGGGGCAAAACGCCCGGCTTCGATCTGCTGCTTGAGCGCCAGCAGTGCCTTGCCGGTGTACAGCGGCTCCAACGGCATGCCGCTGGCCTGTTCAGTAGTGGCGATAAACTCAAGCAATGGCTGATCGACCTTGGCAAAGCCGCCACGGCTGGCATCCAGTAGTTCATACCCGCCCTGCACGATGGCCTGCACGTTCTGCGCAACGCCGTGATCATCCGGCACCGCCAGTGCCCCATACACAGGGTGGGCACCCGCCTCCGCCAGCACCAACCCAGCCAGTGTGGTGCCCGTGCCAGCCGCCAACCACCAGGCGTCGTAATCAGCCCAACCCAGGGTATGCAACTGCCGTCGGGCCTGCTCGACCAACACCCCGCAGCCCAACGCCCCGGCCAATGCGCCGCCGCCTTCAGGCACGGGATGCAGATGCGGGTAGCGCTCGCACCACGGCAACCAGAAGTCCGGCGCATGGCGCGCGCGGTAGCCGCCGTAGCCCAGCCAGTGCAGTTGCATGCCCAAAGCTTGCAGGTCAAGAACCGTCGGAGTGTCTTGGGGATGCCCGCGTAACAGGCCGACAGTGGCAAAACCGAAGCGTTTGCCGGCTGCCGCCAGGGCGTGCAAGTGATTGGAGTAGGCCCCGCCCAGGCTGATGATGCCCGTGGCGCCAGCCTGTTGCGCCTGGGCCAGGTGCTCGGTGAGCTTGAACCACTTGTTGCCGCTGATCAGCGGGTCGATGCGGTCCAGGCGCAGCACGGCCACCTCGACCCCGTTCAGCCAATCCAGCTGCAAGGGTTCAAGGGGAGCCTGGGGAAGCCAATCGAAAGGACCCATCAGGGCATGTCTGCATGAAAAAAGGGGCGGTAGTCTAACACCGCCCCTTCCCGGGTCTTACAGCTCGGCGGCGAGACGCGAGCCCTGGTTGATGGCGCGCTTGGCGTCCAGCTCGGCGGCCACATCGGCACCGCCGATCAGGTGCACGTTCTGGCCAGCGGCGACCAGGCCGTCCTGCAGTTCGCGCAGCGGGTCTTGGCCTGCGCAGATGACGATGTTGTCCACCGCCAGCACTTGGGGCTCACCCTCGGCGCCGATACGGATATGCAGGCCCTGATCGTCGATCTTCAGGTACTCGACGCTATTGAGCATCTGCACCTGCTTGTTCTTCAGGCCCGTGCGGTGGATCCAGCCGGTGGTCTTGCCCAGGCCATCGCCGACCTTGGAAGCCTTGCGCTGCAACAGGAATACTTCACGGGCCGGGGCATGGGGCTGGGGCTTGATGCCGGCCACACCGCCGCGCGCTTCAAGGTGGGTGTCGATGCCCCACTCTTTCCAGAACGCTTCGCGGTCCAGGCTGGTGGACACGCCCTGATGCACGAGGAACTCCGAAACGTCAAAGCCGATACCGCCAGCACCGATCACCGCCACGCGCTGGCCGACCGGTTTGCGCTGCAGGAGCACGTCCAGGTAACTGAGCACCTTGGCGTTTTCCACGCCGGGGATTGCCGGGGTACGTGGCGCAATACCCGTGGCGAGAATGATCTCGTCGTAACCACCGGCCGCCAGTTGCGCCACATCCACACGGGTGTTGAGGCACAGTTCGACATGGGTGGTCTGCAACTTGCGCTTGAAGTAACGCAGGGTTTCGAAAAACTCTTCCTTGCCCGGCACGCGCTTGGCCACGTTGAACTGGCCGCCGATCTCGCTGGCCGAATCAAACAGCGTCACTTGATGGCCACGCTCGGCGGCGACGGTAGCGGCTGCCAGACCGGCAGGGCCGGCACCCACCACGGCGATCTTCTTGACCTGGGTGACCGGCAGATAGTTGAGCTCGGTCTCGTAGCAGGCGCGCGGGTTGACCAGGCAGGTGGTCAATTTGCCACCGAAGGTGTGGTCCAGGCAGGCCTGGTTGCAGCCGATGCAGGTGTTGATTTCGTCGGCACGGCCAGCGGCGGCCTTGTTGACGAACTCCGGGTCGGCAAGGAAAGGACGGGCCATGGACACCATGTCGGCATCGCCTTCGGCGAGGATCTGCTCGGCCACTTCCGGGGTGTTGATGCGGTTGGTGGTGATCAACGGGATCTGCACCGCGCCACGCAGCTTGGCCGTGACTTTGCTGAATGCTCCGCGCGGTACTTTGGTGGCGATGGTCGGAATACGCGCTTCATGCCAGCCGATGCCGGTGTTGATAATCGTCGCGCCCGCCTGCTCGATGGCCTTGGCCAGTTGCACGATTTCTTCCCAGGTGCTACCGCCTTCCACCAGGTCGAGCATCGACAGGCGGAAGATAATAATGAAGTTCGGCCCCACGGCTTCGCGCACCCGACGCACGATTTCCACCGGCAGGCGCATGCGGTTTTCGTAGGCACCGCCCCAACGGTCGGTACGATGGTTGGTGTGGGCGGCGAGGAACTGGTTAATGAAATAACCTTCCGAGCCCATGATTTCCACACCGTCGTACTCGGCGACCTGGGCCAATACGGAGCAGGTGACAAAATCACTGATCTGCTTTTCGATGCCTTCCTCGTCCAGCTCCTTTGGCTTGAACGGGTTGATCGGCGCCTGGATCGCGCTTGGCGCGACTTGTTTGGGGCTGTAGGCATAACGCCCGGCATGGAGGATCTGCATGCAAATCTTGCCACCCGCCTCGTGTACCGCCTGGGTGACGATCTTGTGCTTGAGCGCCTCGGCTTCGGTGGTCAGCTTGGCGGCCCCGGAATACACCCCACCCTCATCGTTCGGGCCAATGCCGCCGGTGACCATCAGGCCCACACCGCCACGGGCACGCTCGGCGAAATAAGCAGCCATGCGTTCGAAGCCACCGGGCTTTTCTTCAAGGCCGGTGTGCATCGAACCCATCAAGGTGCGATTGCGCAAGGTAGTAAAACCCAGGTCCAACGGGGCCAGCAGGTGCGGGTAGGCAGCAGCGGTCATGGTACAGCTCCACAACGGATCATCACGGGACGTGGCAGGCTCGAATGGCAGGCCATCGGTTTATGTCCCACAGACTAAGAGCCATACCCTTGGCGCTCAATGACTGAAACTGACAAGTTATTGATCCAAATGTGCAACGCCCCTTGGCAAGCGTGACAACGCGCCCTACCCTAGAGGGCGAACCCTGCACACGGCCTGTTGTCTGTTCTCCATGCGTAAATTACTTGCCTTGACCCTCACCATGGCCCTGGTCGCCGCCGTTTCCGCCTATCTGGTCTGGACCCAGGAGCGCCCCGTGGGGCATTACCTGTCGGACCTGCGGATCAACCTGGCCGTCAACCAGGGTACGCCCGCCGATCACGGCAACCTGCTGGGCATCCAGCCAGAACTGTTCCCCGCTGACTACCAGAGCCTGGAGCGCTTGCACCTCAAGCTCTCGGCGTACCTGCGCAACGCCCGGGACATGGGCCTGCTCAACGACAAAACCATCGTGGTCCTGCCGGAACATGTCGGCACCTGGTTGATGGTCAGTGGCGAAAAAAACGAGCTGTACCAGGCCACCAGCCTTAAAGAGGCGATGAACTGGCTGTCGGCAAGCAACCCATTGCTGTTCCTGCGCGCACTGATCAGTGCCCAGGGCGACAACCGCCTGGACGACGCCTACCTGCGCATGAAAGCCCCGGCCATGGCCCGCGATTACCAGGTGCTGTTTGGCGGCCTGGCCAAGGAATTCGGGGTGACGCTGGTGGCCGGCTCCATCGCCCTGCCCAACCCGAGCGTCAGCCAGGGCCAACTGCAGGTTGGCCATGGTGCGCTGTACAACACCAGCCTAGTGTTCGACCGCGATGGCCTGCCCCTGGGCCAGCCCCAACGCCAGCTCTACCCGATCTTTGATGAGCGCGGCTTTATCGCGCCGGGTGACGAAGGCGTGGTCAATGTCATCGACACCCCTGCCGGGCGCCTGGGCATCCTGATCGGCAGCGACAGTTGGTACCCGGACAACTACCGCAAGCTCAACGAACAAGGCGCGCAATTGGTCGCGGTGCCGGCGTTGGTGATTGGCCGGGATACCTGGGACAAGCCGTGGCGCGGTTTCAAGAGCGTATCCACGCCACCGGAAGTCAGCCTCAAGCCCGAAGAACTCAGCGAAGGCGAGGCCTGGCATCGCCTGAGCCTGATCAGCCAGGCGCCGATCAGCCTGGCCGGCGCGGGCATCAGCGTGTTCATGCGCGGCCAATTCTGGGACCAGGGCACCAGCGGCCAGAGTTTCCTCAGCGCCCAGGGCCAGGTCTTCGCCGATGGCAACGCGCGTGGTGCGCGCTTGCTGAACGTGTGGCTATAAGCCCATGAAACCGGCACCGATGCGCCTCGGGGATTTATCGGTGGGCATCGTGCATACCGTGGCCGATGCCATCCTCAGCCATGGCCTGGACCCGCAGCCGCTGCTGTTGCAATACGGCCTCGACCCGGCACGTTTGAGCGAACCCGGTGCGCGCCTGTCGATCCCCCGCTACATGCGCCTGGGCCATGCGGCCATCCAGTTGACCAACGATCCCGGCCTGGGCCTGCGCATGGGCCAATTCAGTCGCATGAACCAGCTCGGCCTGGCCGGTGTCACCGCCGCCCAGGCCCCCACCGTGCGCGAAGCCGTGCGCACCCTGACGCGCTTCGAGGCGCTGTACGGTGCCAATTACCGTGGCCAATCCAGCTTTCATGAGGACGCCCAGGGCGCCTGGTTGCGCTTCTATTCCATCAGCCCCTACAACGCCTATAACCGCTTCGTGGTGGATTCGATTCTCGCTGGCTGGCTGCATCAGATGGCGACCTTGTGCCAGCAGCCGGTGCTGGCCGAGCGGATCGAAATCGAATTCGCCGCGCCAGACTACAGCGCCAGCTATAGCGTGCTGGGCGATTGCCCGGTGCAGTTCGGCGCCGAACTCAATCAACTGCGCCTGAGCCAGCACAGCCTGGGCCTGCGCAACCCGCAGCACTGCCCGAGTACCTGGCACTTGTTGTTGCAACTGTGTGAAAGGGAATTGGAACAACTGACGCGCACCCGCAGCCTGCGCGAGCGCATCACTCGCTTGCTGGGGCCGATGCTCAATGGCGGCCGGGAGCCCGACCTGGAAGAAGTGGCCGCGCGCCTGAAGCTGCCGACCTGGACCTTGCGGCGCAAACTGGCCGAGGAAGGCACACAGTTTCGCGCGATTCTCAACGACACCCGCCGCGACCTGGCCATGACCTACATTCGCGACACGGAACTGGCGTTTGGGGAAATTGCCTATTTGCTCGGTTTTGCCTCAGCGGAAGCCTTTCAACGGGCCTTCAAGCGCTGGAACAGCCAGACCCCAGGGGAATTTCGCCGCAGTCAGCGGCATTCCGCCTGACGTCTGTCCTACAGCTCGGTGGCATCATCGGCCGGATCCAGGGGATCGAGCTCGAATGCCTGATACTCCAACAGCTCTTCTTGATAATCGTCCATTCTCGGCTCCTTACATTGAGGTGGGTGACTGCTTAGTGACCCGCATCACCAGCCTAAAGTGCCTTCATGACGGAAAAATGTATGCGTCAAGATGTGTAACCGCACTTAAGGATTAAACGTAGCAACGTCTTGAGAATTTATGCAGGAGCCGGCTTACCAGCTCCTGCAGGGATTATGGGGTTGGCAGTGGCGGGATGGCTTCGGTCGGAGCCGGCAAGGTGGGCGTGGTGTCCACGGGGACGGCCGGTTGCTCTGGCGCAATCGGCGCTGCATCGGCTGGCGGTGCCAACGGCTGCGAAACCTCGGGCTCGACTAGCGGTGCAATCGGCGCAACCGGCTCGGCCGCCTTCGGCTCCGGCACGCCCAATTCGGCCTTGGGTGCTTCAGGCACCGGTGCCGCTGGTTTCTCCTGCGGCAGGAACACGTCCACCAACGCAAAGTAGCGGTCATAGAACTTCGGCGATGTAACCGTCTCGCTGGCCACCTTGACCATGGAATCATCGGTGGAACCAATCGGCATCGATACCGAGCCGAGCACGCCGACCCCGAGACTGGCGGAGTTGTTGACCTTCTTCAGCGCATAGCGATCCTGCAGGGCGTTGGCAAACATGGTCGCATGATGCTCACCGCTGCCATCTTCGGCACAGACCACATTGAAACTGATCTGCAGATGGGTCTCACCGGTCTGCTGGAAACTCTTGTTACCGCTCACCAGCTTGGGGTCGCTGCTGGTGATGATATAGCCCTGGCTGAGCAACGCCCGGCGTGCCGCTTCGCAGGCCGCGACATCGCTGACCGGGTAATTGCGTGAAAACGTACCGGAGTCGTCGAAATTCTCATGTTCGTAGATAGCGGTCTTGGGCGACGAGCAGCCCGTGGCGCCTGCCAGCACCAGCGCAAGCGCAAGGCCACGCAAGTGAAATGAAGTCGACATTGATGATCCTGAGGAAAACGGTCAGGGCGGTATTGTGCAACAGATCATGTGGTCTGCGCGCGGATTCCTGTGGGTAAAACGCCAGTGGCAGACGTGACGCCTGGCGTAGGAAAAAGCCTGGCACTCATATGATCGATAAACACCCGCAGTTTGGCCGAGGCATGCCGACTTGACGGCCATAGCATCCAGAAGCTGCCGTGGTGCTCCAGGTAATCGTCCAGTACCCGTTGCAGGCGGCCCTGTTCCACGGATTCACGAACCATGAAGTCCGGCAGGCAGGCGATCCCCAGGCCTTCATGCACCACATGGTTCAACGACTCGATGGTGCTGCTGACCAGCGGCGCGCGCAACACCGGCTCGGGCTCACCCGGCAGAAGGCGCAATGGCCAGGCTTCCAGCTTGCCCGTGGCGCAGAATTTGTGGCGCAGGCAGGCGTGGCGATTCAAATCCGTAGGACAAACCGGTGTGCCATGTAGGGCGAAGTACTGTGGCGATCCCACCAACACCAACCGATAGTGCCCCAGCAGTCGGGCCGTCAGCCGCGAATCCTCGGGCTTGCCGGTGCGCACCACGGCATCGAATCCCTCTTCGATCACATCCACCATGCGGTCGGAAAAATCCACGTCCAACTCGATATCCGGATAAGCCCGCATGAACTCGGTCAGCACCGGCATCAACAAGCCCCTGACCTGGGGCAAGCTGATCCGCAATTTGCCACGGGGGATGGCCGTCGCTTCGATCAATTCCTGCTCCGCCGCGTCCACCTCAGCCAGGATCCGCCGCGATCGTTCGAGGAACAGTGCGCCCTCGGCAGTCAGGGTGATACTGCGGGTGCTGCGATGAAACAGGCGCACACCCAGGCGTTGCTCCATACGCGCAATACTTTTGCCGACGGCCGATGAAGACACCCCCAACACGCGACCGGCCTGGGTAAAGCTGCGAGTTTCCGCGACCTGCACAAACACCGAAATACTGCCCAGGCTGTCCATAGTCCCTTCCTGCTGATTACGGACATAAATATCCGATAAGTTCGGAACCTTAGCCTATTTTTCCCAACGCTTCAGCCCCCTACTCTGCCCCCAATGCCCTGATGCCTTGAATACGGAGCCGAGCCACATGAACGACAGCAGTACAACCCAATGCCTTTCCAGCCCCCACGAACGCCTGCCCATGATGGGTTTGCTGGCGCTGGCCACCGCCGGTTTCATCACCATACTCACCGAAGCGATGCCCGCCGGCCTGCTGCCCCAGATGAGCGCCGGCCTGGGGGTTAGCGAGGCGCTGGTCGGCCAACTCGTGACGCTGTATGCCCTTGGTTCGTTGCTGGCCGCCATCCCCTTGACCATCGCCACCCGTGGCTGGCGGCGCCGGCCCTTGCTGCTGATCGCCATTGGCGGCTTTGCGCTGGCCAACAGTGTCACGGCGCTTTCCAGTGTCTATTGGCTGACCCTGGTTGCGCGCTTGCTGGCCGGAGTCTTTGCGGGCTTGCTCTGGGCGCTGCTGGCGGGATATGCCAGCCGCATGGTGGCACCACACCTGCAAGGCCGGGCGATTGCCGTGGCGATGCTTGGTGCCCCCCTGGCGCTGTCCCTCGGGGTGCCGGCCGGGACCTTTCTCGGCACGACGGTAGGCTGGCGCTTGAGCTTTGCGATCATGACCGGGCTGACCGTGGTGCTGTTGGCGTGGGTACGCTGGCAGGTGCCCGATTTTGCCGGGCAAGGGGCGCAACAGCGTCTGGGCTTACGCCAGGTCCTGCGCTTGCCGGGGGTGCGTCCGGTGCTGTGGGTGACCTTTACCTACGTGCTGGCGCATAACATTCTGTACACCTACATCGCGCCGTTCCTGGTGCCCGCCGGGATCGCCGCTGACATTGACCAGGTGCTGCTGGTGTTTGGCCTGGCCGCACTGATGGGGATCTGGATCGTCGGCCTGTTGATTGATCGCCTGCTGGCGGCCTTGCTGGTGATCAGTTGCGCGCTGTTTGCGGCTGCGGCGTTGGCCTTGGGCCTCTGGACCGCGTCTACCGAAGTCGTCTACCTGTCAGTGGCCATCTGGGGCCTGGCATTTGGCGGCTTGCCTGCCTTGCTGCAAACCGCACTGGCCAAGTCGGCAGATGACTCGGCGGACGCTGCACAGTCGATGCTGGTAACGGTGTGGAACCTGGGGATTGCCGGCGGAGGGCTGCTAGGCGGCGTACTGCTTCAGGGATGGGGCGTGATGTCGTTTCCCTGGGTGGTCGCGGGCTTGGCCATGTTGGCGTTGATCGCAACCTTACAGACCCGAAGCGCCAAGCTTATGTAGGAGCGAGCTTGCTCGCGAAAGACGTTAACGATCACGGCGCTCTCAGGTTCTTCGCGAGCGAGCTCGCTCCTACATCAGCTTGGCGGGGCTGATGAGCAGGCAAAAAAAGACCCCGGCTTTCAGGCCGGGGTCTTTTTTTGAAGCGGTATCACACCATCAGAACCGCTTGATATCAGCCTTGGCTTCCAGTTCCTTGCGGAACGCAGCGAAGTCTTGCTGACCAACCCGCGAAGCGAGGAAGCGACGATACTGCTCCTTCTCTTCATCGGTCGGCGCAGCCCCTTCGTTGACGCTGTTCAAGCGTACGATCATCAAGCTGCCGTCAGGCAGGGTCACGTCGGCAAAGGTCGGTTTGTCCTTAGCCGCCGGCTTGGCCATGCGGAACAGAGCCTGCAGCACGGCAGGTTCAACGCCTTCCTGGCCACGGGTGG
Source organism: Pseudomonas sp. TAE6080 (assembly GCF_018732265.1). Classification (NCBI taxonomy): domain Bacteria; kingdom Pseudomonadati; phylum Pseudomonadota; class Gammaproteobacteria; order Pseudomonadales; family Pseudomonadaceae; genus Pseudomonas; species Pseudomonas sp. TAE6080. The sequence goes on along the minus strand of NZ_JAHIDY010000018.1, from coordinate 35,087 downwards.
CTGCTTCAGTGACTTTCCAGGCCTGGCCATCAACCGGCTTATCCAATGGCAACTTGCCATCGCGCAGGCTGGCGATCAGTTCGTCAGCGTGAGTCTTCGCCGCAGCGCTTGCACGCTCCTTGGTCAACTGTGCACGGATGGCCGTTTCCACGCTTGCCAGTGGCAGTTGCTCAGGCTTGCGGTGCTCTTTGGCGCGCAGGACCACGATGGTTTCCGGATCCAGCTCGATAGCGGTGCTGTTGGCACCTTCATCCAGCACTTCAGGACTGAAAGCAGCCTGGATCACGGCACGGTTGGCCGCGATGCCTTCACCACCTTCACGGCCAAACGGCGCCGAGGTGTGTACGGTCAGCTTCAGGTCCGATGCCGGCTGGGCCAGATCGGAGGCTTCAAATGCCGCATCTTCCAGTTGCTTGGTCGCCTCGACGAAGCGTTGCTCCACTTGCTGGGTCTTCAGCTCGCGGGTCAGCTTGTCTTTCAAGCTGGCGAACGATGGCACTTCAGGTGCTTCAACGCCCAACAGCTTGATCAGGTGCCAGCCGAAGCTGGAACGTACCGGCGCCGAGACCTGGTCCTTGTTCAAGGCGTACAGGGCGGTTTCGAAGTCAGGATCGTAGACGCCAGGGCCTGCAAAACCCAGGTCGCCGCCATTGTTGGCCGAACCTGGATCCTGGGAGAACTCCTTGGCCAGGGCCTCGAAGCTTTCGCCCTTGGCCAGGCGCGCCTGGACTTCTTCGATCTTGGCCTTGGCTTGCGCCTCGGTCATCTTGTCGTTGACTTCGATCAGGATGTGCGCGGCACGACGCTGTTCAGCGAGGTTGGCGGTTTCTTTCTCGTACAGGGCCTGCAGCTCATCGTCCTTGACCGTTACCTGGTCAAAGAACGAAGCCTTCTTCAGCTCCAGGTAATCGATGACGACCTGGTCCGGGGTCATGAACTCCTTGGCGTGCTGGTCGTAGTAAGCCTTGACCTCGTCGTCGGTGAGTTTCACGGCAGCCGGGTCGGCCTTGACGCTGACGGTGGCGAAATCACGGGTCTGTTTTTCCAGACGCGCGAAGTTCAGCACTTCCTGGTCGGTAACAAAACCGCTGCCGGCAATGCCTGCGCGCAGTTGGCCGATGAGCATTTCCTGGGTCAGCATCTGACGGAACTGCATCCGGCTGTAGCCCAGTTGACGGATCACCTGGTCGAAGCGTTCAGCGCTGAACTTGCCGTCTTCCTGGAATTCCGGCGTCTGCAGGATCACTTGGTCCAGTGCAGCTTCCGAGAAGGAGAACTTCGAATCGGCCGCGCCTTGCAGCAGCAGCTTACGATCGATCAGGCCCTTGAGGGCCGCTTCGCGCAGCATTTTTTCATCCAGCAAGGACGCGTCAAAGTCCTTGCCCAATTGTTGCATCAGCTGCCGACGTTGCATGTCGACGGCCTGGCTCAGCTCGTTCTGACTGATTTCTTCACCATTGACCTTGGCCGCGTCCTGGCTGTTGGTCGTAGCCTGGAAAATGGCCTCGATACCGGTGAAGGCCATCAGTACAACGATGAGCCCGATAATGGTCTTGGCAATCCAGCCTTGTGAATTGTCCCTGATATTCTGCAGCATGCGTCCCCCAGAAACGGTTGAACTTCAAAATTAGGCAACCGTGGAGCGTGGGTAGAATCCGGATAGAAGAAAGGCGCATCCGAGGATGCGCCTTCTCGTAACTGGCGGAACGGACGGGTGTTGAACCCGCCCCCCGGCGTAGCGACCCAATGGATACTTGGGTCAGTTGCCGCTCCGCTGCCAGGCCAGACCTGCGTCCGGCCCGGATAGGCAAAGGCTTGAACGAAGCTTAGTTAACGGCTTCTTTCAGGGCTTTACCGGCTTTGAAACCTGGTTTCTTGGCAGCCGCGATTTGCAGTGCTTTGCCAGTCTGTGGGTTACGGCCAGTGCGAGCTGGACGATCGGCCACAGAGAAAGTACCGAAACCTACCAGTACCACGGAGTCGCCGGCCTTGAGAGCGCCAGTGACGGATTCGATTACTGCGTCCAGCGCACGGCCAGCAGCGGCTTTCGGGATATCAGCAGATGCGGCGATAGCATCAATCAGTTCCGACTTGTTCACTCTAAGTCCCCTTATATCTATTGAGTATGATTCTAAGTTTTTTGGTGAAAGCAAAAACCAGTGCTGAATGGCCTACAGACACTTAAGAGCCGCTTTATAACAAGGGCTCTAAAAATCTGTCAAGGAAGCCCCCAGGCTTAAACGTATTAATGCGTGCTAATTCTTTCCTTAGAGTCAGTCTCGCGCTTTTCGTCCTTCGCGACTATCTCGGGAGCCACATCCGGCAAGGGCTCCGGCGCGTATTGCAGCGCAATTTGCAGGACCTCGTCAATCCATTTAACCGGTTTAATCTGCAGATCCTGCTTAATGTTGTCAGGAATTTCCTTCAAATCGCGAACATTCTCTTCCGGAATGATCACGGTCTTGATACCACCGCGGTGTGCAGCAAGCAATTTCTCTTTCAAGCCACCGATGGCCAATACCTGACCACGCAGGGTAATTTCCCCGGTCATGGCCACATCAGCGCGTACCGGGATGCCGGTCAGGGCCGAGACCAGGGCCGTGCACATGCCTACGCCAGCGCTAGGGCCGTCTTTGGGTGTAGCCCCCTCAGGCATGTGGATGTGAGTGTCGTGCTTCTCGTGGAAGTCCAGGGGGATTCCCAGGCTACGGGCGCGACTGCGCACCACGGTCTGCGCGGCGGTGATGGACTCGACCATCACGTCACCCAAAGAACCGGTCTTGATCAATTGCCCTTTGCCAGGAATCACTGCGGCTTCGATAGTCAACAATTCGCCGCCTACCTGGGTCCACGCCAGGCCAGTCACCTGCCCTACCTGGTCCTGCTGCTCGGCCAAACCGTAGCGGAATTTACGCACACCCAGGTAATGCTCCAACGAGTCGGCCGTAGCCTTCACGGAGAAGCGTTTTTCCAGTGCATGTTCCTTGACCGCCTTGCGGCAAATTTTCGCAATCTGGCGCTCAAGCCCCCGCACACCGGCCTCGCGAGTGTAGTAGCGCACGATATCGCGGATCGCCTCGACATCGAATTCGATCTCGCCCTTCTTCAGGCCATTGGCCGAAATCTGCTTGGGCGCAAGGTATTTGACCGCGATATTGATCTTCTCGTCTTCGGTGTAACCCGGCAGACGAATCACCTCCATCCGGTCCAGCAAGGCTGGCGGAATGTTCATGGAGTTGGAGGTGCACAGGAACATTACGTCAGACAAGTCGTAATCGACTTCCAGGTAATGATCGTTGAAATTGTGGTTCTGCTCGGGGTCGAGTACTTCCAGCAGGGCCGATGCTGGATCGCCACGCATGTCGCTGCCCATTTTGTCGATTTCATCGAGCAGGAACAGCGGGTTGCGCACCCCGACTTTTGTCATCTTTTGAATCAATCTTCCCGGCATCGAACCGATGTAAGTCCGGCGATGACCGCGAATTTCCGCTTCGTCACGCACACCACCGAGGGCCATACGCACGAATTTACGGTTTGTCGCACTGGCGATCGACTCGGCCAACGAGGTTTTACCCACGCCAGGAGGACCCACCAGGCACAACACCGGGCCGCGAATCTTCTTCACCCGCTTCTGCACGGCGAGGTATTCGAGGATGCGCTCCTTGACCTCTTCAAGGCCGTAGTGATCGGCATCAAGGATGTCTTCGGCACGCGCCAGGTCCAGGCGTACCTTGGTCTGGGCTTTCCACGGTACCTGCACCAGCCAGTCGATGTAGGAACGAACCACGGTGGCTTCGGCCGACATCGGCGACATTTGCTTGAGCTTGTTCAGCTCGGCAGTGGCTTTGGTCAGGGCGTCTTTCGGCAGGCCAGCGGCGTCGATGCGCTTTTTCAGCTCTTCGATTTCGTTGTGGCCTTCCTCGCTATCGCCGAGTTCCTTCTGAATGGCCTTCATCTGCTCATTCAGGTAGTACTCGCGCTGGCTGCGCTCCATCTGTTTCTTCACGCGGCCACGAATGCGCTTCTCGACCTGCAACAGGTCAATCTCGGCATCCAGCAGGGCCAGGACGTGCTCGACCCGGGTCGACAGGTCGATGATTTCGAGGATGTCCTGCTTCTGCTCGATCTTCAGCGCCATGTGCGCGGCCATGGTGTCGACCAGGCGGCTTGGCTCATCGATGCTGTTGAGGGAGGACAGGACTTCAGCCGGGACTTTCTTACCCAGTTGCACGTATTGCTCGAACTGGGACAGCAGGCTACGCACAAAGACTTCGGATTCACGCTCAGGTGCATCGACTTCGTCGATCAATGCCACTTCCGCGCGCAGGTGGCCATCCACCTCCATGAAGCGCTCGACCGCCCCGCGCTGCTCACCTTCGACCAGCACCTTGACGGTGCCATCCGGCAGTTTGAGCAATTGCAGAACGGTTGCAATAGTACCGACACGATACAGGGCGTCTTCGCCAGGATCGTCGTCAGCCGGGTTTCTCTGGGCCAACAGCAGGATCTGCTTGTCGCCCGTCATCGCTGCCTCAAGGGCTTCGATAGACTTCTCGCGCCCCACGAACAGCGGGATAACCATGTGCGGATACACAACCACATCACGCAATGGCAGGAGAGGCAATTCAATGGTTGTCTTCATGATTTCGCCTCTATGACAGATGAAAGTAAGCTTGAAACCAAGATGGGGGCTATGTGTAAAAAAAACAAGCTCAATGCTGGCAGTTACACACAGTAAAAATTCTCATGAAAAACAAAGGGGCCCCTAGAGGCCCCTTGTTTGTACCGAAACTGCGCAACGCTTATGCGTCTGGCGCAGCCTTGGCAGCCGGCTCACTGTTTTCGTAGATATACAGTGGCTTGGACTTACCTTCTATAACGCTTTCGTCGATCACCACTTTACTCACCTCGGACTGCGAGGGGATTTCGTACATGGTGTCGAGCAGTACGCCTTCGAGAATCGAACGCAAACCGCGTGCACCGGTCTTGCGCTCCAGTGCCCGCTTGGCCACCGACTTGAGCGCGTCAGAACGGAACTCAAGGTCCACGCCTTCCATTTCGAACAGCTTGGCGTATTGCTTGGTCAGGGCGTTTTTCGGCTCGGTGAGGATCTGAATCAGAGCAGCCTCATCCAGCTCGTCCAACGTGGCCAGAACCGGCAGACGACCAACGAATTCCGGGATCAGACCGAACTTGACCAAATCGTCAGGCTCGACTTCACGCAGGGACTCGCCCACCTTCTTGCCTTCTTCCTTGCTGCGCACTTCTGCACTGAAACCAATGCCGCCCCGAGTGGAACGCTGCTGGATAACCTTTTCCAGACCGGAGAACGCGCCGCCACAGATAAACAGGATGTTGCGCGTATCAACCTGCAGGAACTCCTGCTGCGGGTGCTTGCGGCCGCCTTGGGGCGGTACGGAAGCGACCGTGCCTTCAATCAGCTTCAGCAGGGCTTGCTGCACGCCTTCACCGGAAACATCCCGAGTGATCGACGGGTTGTCGGACTTGCGCGAAATCTTGTCGATTTCATCGATATAGACAATACCCATCTGGGCTTTTTCTACGTCGTAGTCACACTTCTGCAGCAGTTTCTGAATGATGTTCTCGACATCCTCACCCACGTAGCCAGCCTCGGTGAGGGTGGTGGCGTCGGCGATGGTGAACGGAACGTTCAGCAGGCGAGCGAGGGTTTCTGCAAGCAGGGTCTTACCCGAGCCTGTAGGACCGATCAGCAAGATGTTGCTCTTGCCGAGTTCGACTTCGTCACCTTTCTTGTCACGCTGGTTCAAGCGCTTGTAGTGGTTGTACACCGCTACGGCCAGAACCTTCTTTGCACGCTCTTGACCAATCACGTATTGGTCAAGGATGCCGCTGATTTCTTTAGGCGAAGGCAATTTATGCGCGCTGCTTTCAGCCTGTGCCTCCTGCACCTCCTCACGGATGATGTCATTGCACAGGTCGACGCACTCGTCGCAGATAAAGACCGAGGGGCCGGCAATCAATTTGCGCACTTCATGCTGGCTTTTGCCACAGAAGGAGCAATAGAGCAGCTTGCCGTTGTCCTCGCCGTTGCGGGTGTCAGTCATTCGTTCGATCCAAATCCGATAGGCTTGCAACACAAGATGAAGGCTTATGCGGGCTTTTTCAAGCCCGCCTGTGGTCGGACATGCCGACCAGCCCTATTTTGAGCTGCTTATATTAAGCGGGGCGCTTGTCGATCACGGCGTCGATCAGCCCGTATTCACGCGCGGCCTCGGCACTCATGAAGTTGTCGCGGTTGGTATCGCGCTCGATTTCTTCCAGGGTGTGCCCGCTGTGCTTGGCCATCAGCGTGTTGAGACGCTCGCGGATAAACAGGATTTCCTTGGCGTGGATCTCGATGTCCGATGCCTGCCCCTGGAAACCGCCCAGTGGCTGGTGAATCATCACGCGCGAGTTGGGCAGGCAGAAACGCTTGCCTTCGGCACCGGCTGTCAGCAGGAATGCACCCATGCTGCAGGCCTGGCCAATGCACGTGGTGGATACATTCGGCTTGATGAACTGCATGGTGTCGTAGATCGACATGCCCGCCGTTACCGAACCGCCTGGGGAGTTGATGTAGAGATGGATGTCCTTGTCCGGGTTTTCCGCTTCAAGGAACAGCAGTTGCGCACAGATCAGGTTGGCCATGTAGTCCTCTACCGGACCAACCAGAAAGATCACTCGTTCCTTGAGCAGGCGCGAGTAGATGTCATAGGCGCGTTCGCCACGAGCAGATTGCTCGACAACCATCGGGACCAGGCCGCCTGCGGCCTGGATATCAGAGTTCTGCTGAATATACGAATTACGGAACATGCTCTGCAGTTACTCCCAAATAGTCATGTCTTGAATACGCATAAGCCAGCGCGAGGCTGGCTTATGGGTGTATTTTCAAACGAGTTGGACAATCAGTCGGCTTGTGCTGCTTCAGCCGGCTTGACTGCTTCTTCGTAAGAGACCGCTTTGTCGGTCACCTTAGCCTTCTGCAGAACAGTATCCACAACTTGTTCTTCCAGCACAACCGAACGGACTTCGTTCAGCTGCTGGTCATTCTTGTAGTACCAAGCCACGACCTGCTCAGGCTCCTGGTAGGCCGAGGCCATTTCCTGGATCATTTCGCGAACGCGGTCTTCGTCAGGCTTGAGGTCGAACTGCTTGACCACTTCAGCCACGATCAGGCCCAGCACGACACGGCGCTTGGCTTGCTCTTCGAACAGCTCGGCCGGCAGTTGGTCAGGCTTGATGTTGCCACCAAACTGCTGAACAGCTTGTACGCGCAGGCGATCCACTTCGTTGGACAGCAGAGCCTTAGGCACTTCGATCGGGTTGGCGGCCAGCAGACCATCCATAACCTGGTTCTTGACCTTGGACTTGATGGCCTGGCGCAGCTCACGCTCCATGTTCTTGCGAACTTCGGCGCGGAAACCTTCGATACCGGTTTCCTTGATACCGAACTGGGCGAAGAACTCTTCGTTCAGCTCTGGCAGCTTAGGCTCGGAAACGCTGTTGACCGTCACGGTGAACTCGGCAGCTTTGCCAGCCAGGTCCAGGTTTTGGTAGTCAGCAGGGAAAGTCAGGTTCAGGACACGCTCTTCGCCGGCTTTAGCGCCAACCAGGCCGTCTTCGAAACCCGGGATCATGCGGTTGGAACCCAGAACCAACTGGGTGCCCTTGGCCGAGCCGCCAGCGAATACTTCGCCGTCAACCTTGCCAACGAAATCGATGTTCAACTGGTCTTCGTTCTGGGCGGTGCGATCGGCCACTTCAAAACGGGTGTTCTGCTTGCGCAGGATTTCCAGCATGTTGTCCAGGTCGGCATCAGCCACTTCGGCGCTCAGGCGCTCGATTTCGATACCTTCGAAACCAGCCACTTCGAACTCTGGGAACACTTCGAATACGGCAACGTATTCCAGGTCCTTGCCAGCTTCCAGGGACTTAGGCTCGATGGAAGGCGAGCCAGCCGGGTTCAGCTTTTGCTCGACAACAGCTTCGTAGAAGGAAGCCTGGATCACGTCGCCTACGGCATCTTGACGCGCATCAGCACCAAAACGGCGCTTGATTTCGCTCATCGGCACTTTGCCTGGACGGAAACCAGCGATCTTGGCCTTCTGGGCAGTCTGCTGCAGACGCTTGTTGACCGCGGTCTCGATGCGCTCTGCCGGCACGGTGATGCTCATGCGGCGCTCGATAGCAGTAGTATTTTCAACAGAAACTTGCATGGATATTCCTCGTTGCACAGACGTTAGCCGGCCGTTTCCGACCCAAGAATGTCGGGTAGAGATGGGCCATTACTGGCCCACCTCCCCCTAAGAACCGTACGTGCGAGTTTCCCCGCATACGGCTCGGGCCTAATCAAAACCCCCGGTAAGGGGAGCCGGTTTGTTCACTGTCAATCCGCGAGCGTGTAGCCGCTGGTGACAAAGGGGGTGCAATAGTACCCGGTTATTTAGGGAGTCTCCACCGCCTTTTGTGCGGTACAGAATGTGGTGATCATGCCACCCCGTCTCCTTCGTAATCGGTAACTTACATATTGGACACAATCCTTTCTGACTCTGGAAAAGGCTCAAGATTTGCTTACGGTACGCCAGCCTTTTGAGCATCTGTTCCATACGCCTTTTCTCACCCATTTCCTCCATAGAAGGATCGAAGGGGTTGTACTCCCCACTCACCTTCTTGTGTCGTTCGATCGGAGTGCTCGCTAGCGAGTACAACTCGATCGTTCGCATCTCTCCCTTGTCATTCATCGTCGCGGTAGCAAACACCCCTTTGCGCCCCTTCATGGGTTTAAAGTATTTCGCTCCGATCCACTGGAGTGTTTTCTTAGGGTGTCGCCGTTTTGCCCAACGCCATAGAGCCAGAAAGATCATGTAATCCATGCGGCTATACGCTTTCTTGGCTACCACAGGCTGGTGATAGAACGCCCAGCCACGCAGTATCGGATTCAGCTGTCGGATCAGATCCTCCTGCCTTACCGTTTTGCTGGTACTGATGATCTCCCTTACCTTGCTATAGAACGCTTTCACGTTTTTCTTGCTTGGCTTGATCAGAAGCTTCCCATCGTACTTGCGGAAATTCCAACCTAGAAAGTCAAAGCCTTCCTTTATATGGACGACACGCGTCTTCTCGAGTGACAACTGCAGCCCCCGCACTGCTAGGAACTGCTCTACCCAAGGTCTGACTTCAGTTTCCAGCACCTCTCGCGAGGTTCCGGTTATCACAAAGTCATCCGCATAACGCACCACATTGATTTTCAGCTTCTTGGCCTTGGTCACACCCAGATGTTGCTTAAGTTGTGACTCCAGCCCATCCAGCACCAGATTCGCCAAGCTGGGCGAGACAATCCCGCCCTGTGGCGTACCGGCATCCGTTGCCTGTAGCTGGCCTTTATGAATCACGCCAGCTTTCAACCATTTTCGGAGAACCACCTTATCCGTTGGGACGCTGGTGATAAGCCAGTCATGATTGATATGGTCAAAGCAGCCTTTGATGTCCGCCTCCAAAACCCATTGGGCCGAAACCTTCTTGGATAGGCATACGAACAACTGCCCCATTGCATCCGCCGTAGATCGCTCGATCCTAAAGCCGTAGCTGTTTGGATCGCCGGTGGTTTCTGCAATGGGTGCCAGAGCAAGCAAATACAACGCCTGCATTGCCCTGTCCGTCATGGTCGGAATGCCCAGAGGGCGCTCCTTTCCATTTGACTTCGGAATAAACACACGCCGTAAAGGCCGTGGTTTATAACCGTGGCGCTTCAACCCATTTGCCGCCTTCCATTTGGCATCGGGTGTATCCCAGAGCACGCGGTCGACTCCCGCCGTGCGCTTACCCTGGTTTTCAGTGACTCGCCGTACGGCCAAGTATCTGGCCGAGCGTGAGCGGGTCAGCATCCGCTGCAAGGCTTTCACCCTGCGCCAGTTGCCTTCCCGACAAGCCTTCGCAATCCGTATCTGCATCGCCCGGACATTCCGCTGAACACGCCACCAATCGATGTCATGCCATTGTTGCGGAGCGCCGGAAGGCGCAGACACGGCCAATTGGCTATGTTCTAACATGCTGCCTTCCTCTCAAGTTGCCCCAAGCGAAAGACGCACACATCCCCTGACGGGAATGGACGCTCCCGCCAGGGTTGGATTAATAGAAGATCCGTTACAGCTGGATCTCTAGGTTTATTGAGACAGGTTCACTCAGAGTTCATGCGACGAAAGACCACGCAGAAGTCTGCCCGGTTTCCCGTGGAGCGATGTTCCAGCCCCTATCCGGGCCATTACAGCCCGGCTTTCGCTTTCTCTGCGATCCCATACCCGCACAGCCAACGGATCACCTTGCGGTTCACCTGCCCGAAGGCAGCCATACGGGCTTACCACGTTCCCTGCCTGTCACACGACTGGGTTAGAGTCTGCCTATTCGCCGGCGACCTTATGTGACGACGTGTTCCGACCCTTGACCAGAACAACCGGTCGCATCACCTTTTTGGTTAATGCCTATCAGCAGATTAGGCACCGTAATGCTGACGACGTTTATTAGCAGTTCACTTGTGTTACCCATACCAGCCAGCCTAGCGCCTCAACCCGGTACTGCTCCGAGCATCTGCGCTCCGCCTCACGGCGAAGACGCACCCATACGGGGGCTACATTGTTGGAAGAGCTTCACACCCCACCGTTACCAGTGACGCATGTCTTCCTAGGCTATCGTTGGTCGCACAACGAGTCCGCTGCCACTCCAAACAGGCAATGGTTGGACAATGACAGACAGAGCTTTCGCTCATGTCTCCGGTTTGATGTGAACAGGGACTGCCGAGGCAGCATGCTCAAAGAATTGTTACCTCCTGTTTCAAAAGCAGGAGGGAACCCCAGCGGGGATTCTCTCCCGCATGGGTTTAGCCCTGAATAGGGCTGATGTGTAGTAGGCACTCCAATACCGGAAATCCAGTACTGCGGTCGAGCCACCGAGCGCTAATCGACCTTGAGTTTGCCACCGCCGCTGCGGCAAGTCCTTGAAGGCATTGGACTTCTGGGAGGGTTTTGTTTCTTGGGATTGGGCACCCAAGCTCTCGGCTCTCTTTCGAAAACCCTTCAAGATGACTCTACACCTCGAAGTTTAGGAGACACGCCACGCGTGTCGCACCAAGGGCATGCATTCTAGTGGGTCAAACTCAAGAAGTCACCCTACTGAAAACGGGTTAAAAAACAGCAGGCATTTTACAGGTACGAATGCACGAATGCTCTTCGCCCCAGTGACAAATACAGCCAATCACGCCAGGGCTCTGTGCCAACCCTTCTATATATAGAAGAAGCTGCCAACCATCTCCCCGGCTGCCGACCTTGCACACAAGGCCGACGGGCAGAACGGCATCATCGAGAAACAAAAATACGACGAAACGCCCCACCCCTGCGACCCAAAACCTGCAGTCGCCGAATACGCAAACCGCTAAAACAAAAAAGGCGCCAGACTGTTAAATCTGGCGCCTTTCGGAATATGGGGTGGACGAAGGGGATCGAACCCTCGACAACGGGAGTCACAATCCCGTGCTCTACCAACTGAGCTACGCCCACCATATTGCGTGACAAAGAAGCCAACTGCCTTCTCTGCTGAGCACCAACCCAGCCAATGCAGGGGTGACGCTTTATTTGGTGCGGATGAAGAGACTCGAACTCTTACGCCTCGCGGCGCTGGAACCTAAATCCAGTGTGTCTACCAATTCCACCACATCCGCGGCTTGAAGCTTTTTTTAAAACAAAGGCGCCAGACCGTTAAATCTGGCGCCTTTTCAAATATGGGGTGGACGAAGGGGATCGAACCCTCGACAACGGGAGTCACAATCCCGTGCTCTACCAACTGAGCTACGCCCACCATCTTGCGCTACTTGTGCCAAAGCTGCCTAATGGCGCACCCGGCAGGACTCGAACCTGCGACCATCCGCTTAGAAGGCGGATGCTCTATCCAGCTGAGCTACGGGCGCCTGATTAATCTGTACTCTTGGAGGACTACAAACTAAATGCTTCCAGCCTTACACAATAAAACGACTATTGCGCTCGACCTTCTTAACCAGTGCTAGGCTGTGCCCGACAAGTGCGACGAATAGTATAGACGCCCCCGGGGGCCGTCAAATCTTTTTTGAAAAAAATTCATTTTATTTAAGGGGTTAGGGGAATTTGCAGACCAAGCGCCTTTGCCCTCACGTCCTGGCGTGCGAGAATGCGCGCACTTTTCCTCCCCCTCTCGATGGTTAATCACGCGTAATGACTGCACAACTTATCGACGGCAAATCAATCGCCGCCAGCCTGCGCCAGCAGATCGCCAAACGTGTCACCGAGCGTCGCCAGCTTGGCCTGCGCACGCCGGGGCTCGCGGTGATCCTGGTCGGCAGCGATCCTGCCTCCCAGGTTTATGTCTCGCACAAGCGTAAAGACTGTGAAGAGGTCGGCTTTATTTCCAAGGCCTACGACTTGCCTTCCGACACCACCCAACAGGCCCTCACCGACCTGATCGACGGTCTCAACGACGACCCGAACATCGACGGCATCCTGCTGCAATTGCCGCTGCCAGAGCACCTGGACGCCTCCCTGCTGCTGGAGCGCATCCGCCCCGACAAAGACGTGGACGGCTTCCACCCTTATAACGTCGGTCGCCTGGCCCAGCGCATTCCCCTGCTGCGCCCCTGCACACCGAAGGGCATCATGACCCTGCTGGAAAGCACCGGCGTCGACCTGTACGGCCTGGATGCAGTGGTGGTTGGCGCGTCCAACATTGTAGGTCGCCCGATGGCCATGGAGTTGCTGCTGGCCGGCTGCACCGTGACCGTTACCCACCGCTTCACCAAGGACCTGGCAGGCCACGTTGGCCGCGCCGACCTGGTCGTGGTCGCCGCCGGCAAGCCAGGCCTGGTCAAGGGCGAGTGGATCAAGGAAGGCGCCATCGTGATCGACGTGGGCATCAACCGTCAGGATGACGGCAAGCTGGTGGGCGACGTGGTGTACGAAACCGCCCTGCCCCGCGCCGGATGGATCACCCCAGTACCTGGTGGTGTTGGCCCGATGACTCGTGCATGCCTGCTGGAAAACACGCTGTACGCAGCCGAAACGCTGCACAGCTAAAAGGGCCCCGCCTTGACGCAATGCTGTTAGGTCACGCCGGGCTTCCTGAAAAATCCGCTGTCAGATATCTGGCAGCGGATTTTTTTATTCCTGCCCGAGAGATTTGACTTGCGCCGTGTCAGCAGGAACAGCACGCCGCGGTTTCCTGAAAATGATGCCTGCGCGCTTAAAGGCCACACCTATAAGGAGCGCAATCCCCAAACTCCATAACCCTATGATGGTTAATGCCATACATCCTCCTCAAGTATTGCCACCACGTACGACACGACGATTACAAAAAAACTGACAATCGCCATTGTCGCACTGACTCTCAGCGTATTGGCATCAGCGGCTCCAGCGATCAACAACGTTGTAGTACCCGTCACCATGAAGCCTGTGCCCACACACAGTAATAAATTGGTCGCCCATCGGATCGTTTTGCCGTTCATCTACGTCCCTGTTTTCAACAACGCCTCCTCGATTCAACGTTAACAAAAAGCCCATATCAAAGGCTCTGAGGTTTTTGTATCAGTCCTACACACCCAGGACCGCTTTTACGGAGCCTTATCGCCAACGCGCTTGCGCTACAACCCTAACCAATCATCGGCTTACAGCCTTTATTTAAAGGCTCTCTATCAGTTTGTGATCCATACTAATAATATGTAACGTCATTTTTCATAAACCGGCTGCATCCGGTATTTTTCTACCTTTTAGCGAGTTCATCCGCGTGAAAATTCATCTTTCTCTCATCAGCCTGTTCTTCGCATTCGCAGGCACTGTCGCCAACGCCAGTGAAACCACCCAGGCCCCACGGGACACCTCGCAACTGCACATAGCCTCAGGCAGCGCGATGCTGGTGGACTTGCAAACCAACAAAGTCATCTATTCCAGCAACCCCGACGTGGTCGTACCGATCGCCTCCGTCACCAAGCTGATGACCGGCATGGTGGTGCTGGATGCCAAGCAGAATATGGATGAGTACATCTCCATCAACATCAGCGACACCCCGGAAATGAAAGGCGTGTTCTCGCGAGTCAAGCTCAACAGCGAAATGCCGCGCAAGGAAATGCTGCTGATTACCCTGATGTCCTCGGAAAACCGCGCAGCGGCCAGCCTGGCCCACCATTATCCGGGCGGCTATGCGGCGTTTATTGCCGCAATGAACGCCAAGGCCAAGGCCCTGGGCATGACCAGCACCCGCTATGTCGAGCCCACCGGTCTGTCGATCCATAATGTGTCCACCGCCCGCGACTTGAGCAAACTGGTGCAGGCCGCGCACAAATATCCGCTGCTCACGCAATTGAGCACCACCAAGGAAAAGACCGTGTCGTTCCGCAAGCCCAGTTACACCCTGGGTTTTTCCAACACCGATCACTTGGTCAACCGCGCCAACTGGGATATCAAGCTGACCAAGACCGGTTTCACCAACCAGGCCGGTCACTGCCTGGTGCTGGTGACGAGCATGGGCAACCGCCCAGTGTCGCTGGTAATCCTCGATGCCTTCGGCAAATTCACGCACTTTGCCGATGCCAGCCGTATTCGCAAGTGGATTGAAACGGGCAAGAGCGGCTCGGTGCCGGATGTGGCCCTGCAATACAAGGCCGACAAGAACCTCAAGGGCCGCCAGACCGGGGTCGCCCAATCGCACTGATGCACGGCTGACAGGCACAAAAAACGGCGCTCTCGGGCGCCGTTTGCGTTATGGCTGCCTTGGCCTTTCGGTCATCACCTTAAGCGCCTGGGCCGCCGCCTGCTCTTGACCGGCCTGGGCGGTGGCGTTGGCGGCCTGCTGCCACCTCGCCGTATCCAGGTTGACCGGCAACTGGCTCGGACGCTGCACCAGCACCGCCCACTGCCCGGCGCTTTTCCAGGCGGACTCGAAGTCGCTGAACGCCACCGGGCGTCGCCGATCCCTCGCCACGCGCAACAACACCGTACTGTTTTGCTGGTTAAAGCCCACCAGCACCGCATAACGCGGCTCGGCCCAGAGTGTCGAGCCTTCGGTAATCCGCACCATCACCGGATACCCCGCCGCCACCTGCGCCAACAGCGCCGTCAGCCTGGTATCCAGCGGATACACCAACATCCCGTATTCGCGCGCCAGCACTTGCATGTTGCGCTCAAGGTCGACTTCCCCACCGGGTAGATGCAATGGCTTATCCAGCAAGCCCGGTGTAATCACAATGCCTTGTTGCGACAGCATGCTGGCCAGGGCAGCCGGACCGCCCTGGTACGTGTCGCCACGAAACGCCGGCACGCCGTTGAGCTCTACACGTTCGGGCAGGCCCTTGATTTTTGAAGGTGTGGGATGCCCGGCACACGCGGCCAAGCCAAGGACGCAGGCAGCCACGAGCAAGGAGGCTTTGAGGTTCGACCGTAAACGCAACTTCTTCACTCTCTTGATCATCTGCGGGCTGGGGCGTTGATCATAGGACGCTCTTGGGCGCGGGTATAGCCTTGGGCAGCAGTAAAAAGCCCGGGATAGAGCAAACAAGTTGGACGCACACGACCATTGGTCAATAGCGCGCAACCGGGAGGCAGCTAGACTGTCCATTGCAAAGACAGTGTGTGCCCTGCACAGGGCAAAAGGAGGCACTCATGAGCCTGACAACCACGATTTTCCTGTTGGTGCTTGGCTGGCTGGCCGTCGCCGGCGCCATGCTGTGGGGCGTGTTGCGCGTGACCCGCCGGCACCATCATCCACAGCCCAAGGCCGAGGCACGCGCCAAGACCCACAAGCCAGTCGCGCATCACGCCTGACCGAATCCAGGAGCCGGCAAGCCGGCTCCTGCAGATCTACGCCACCTGCTTGCGGGCCACCGCAGCCGAAGCCGCCACCATCGCCCGCAGCAACACCGCGCACCCCGCCGCCAGGTCATCGGGTGCGGCGTTTTCGATTTCGTTATGACTGATCCCGCCTTCACATGGCACGAATATCATCCCGGCCGGCCCCAACTCAGCGACGAAGATCGCGTCGTGCCCGGCGCCACTGACAATATCCATGTTCGACAGGCCCAGGCCATTGGCCGCCTCACGCACGGCATCGACACACCCCTTGTCGAAATACAGCGGCGGGAAGTCAGCAGTAGGCACCATCTCGAAGCTCAGGCCGTGCTTGGCGCAAGTGTCGTCGATCACCTTGCGCACCTGGGCAATCATCGAATCCAGGCGTTCCGGTTCCAGGTGACGGAAGTCCAGAGTCATGCGTACTTCGCCAGGGATCACATTGCGCGAGCCGGGATAGGCTTGCAGGCACCCCACCGTGCCACAGGCATGGGGTTGATGGCCGAGTGCGGCAGCGTTAACTGCGCCAACCACTGCCGACGCACCGACCAGGGCGTCCTTGCGCAGGTGCATCGGCGTCGGACCGGCATGCGCCTCGACACCGCGCAGAGTCAGGTCGAACCATTTCTGACCGAGCGCCCCCAGCACCACGCCGATGGTTTTGCGTTCATCTTCCAGGATCGGGCCCTGCTCGATATGGGCTTCGAAGTAAGCCCCAACCTTGTGCCCGCTGACTGGCCGGGAGCCCGCGTAGCCAATCGCGTTCAGCGCATCACCCACCGTGATGCCCTCGGCGTCGGTTTTGGCCAGAGTGTCTTCAAGGCTGAATTTTTCGGCGAACACCCCGGAGCCCATCATGCAGGGAGGGAAGCGCGAGCCTTCTTCGTTGGTCCACACCACCACTTCCAGCGGCGCTTCGGTTTCGATCTTCAGGTCATTGAGCGTGCGCAACACCTCCACGCCCGCCAGTACCCCGAAGCAGCCATCGAACTTGCCGCCCGTTGGCTGGGTGTCGATATGACTGCCGGTCATCACCGGTGGCAATGCCGGATTGCGCCCCGCGCGACGGGCAAAGATATTGCCCACGCCATCGATGGTCACCGTGCAGCCCGCCGCCTCGCACCACTGCACAAACAGATCGCGAGCCTGGCGATCGAGATCGGTCAGGGCCAGGCGACACACGCCGCCCTTGGGCGTGGCGCCAAGCCTGGCGAGGTCCATCAACGACTGCCACAGGCGGTCACGGTTGATGTGCTGATGGGTGGATTGCAGAACGTCGATGGCAGCGTTCATGGTGATCTCCTCAGGTAATATTTCTTATGATTGACGCGGCCCACAGTTGATTGCATTTCACCTCGACTACAGGGTTGTCTTCGCGGCGACAGGGTTTGTTTTGCGCTTGCTGCACAGGCCGTAATACAACAACCCTCCCAGCGCCGACCCGGTGAACCAGCCGTAGCTGTAGAACCAACTGAACGCATCGCTGCCCAGCGACAACAGGGTCAGCAGCACCGGGACGCCAAAGGCGATGAACCCCGCGACATTCCACGCCGGATACACGTCATCGCGATACAAACCTGCCAGATCCAGTCGCTGGCGGCGAATCAGGAAATAGTCCACCACCATGATCCCGGCAATCGGCCCCAACAGGCTCGAATAGCCGAGCAGCCAGTTGGAATAGACCGTTTCCAGGCTGACATCGGAAACGATCAGGCCGAGCTTTTTCAGCAGTTCATGCGCCATCAGCGCCAACCCCACCAGACCGGTGAGCACCACCGCGGTGGTGCGATTGATCAACTTGGGCGCGATGTTCTGGAAATCATTGGTGGGCGAGACAATATTCGCCGCGGTGTTGGTCGACAGTGTGGCAATGATGATCAACGCCATCGCTACCGCTACCCACACCGGGCTCTGGATATGTCCGATCAGGGTCACCGGGTCGGAGACGCTGACGCCCACCAGTTTCACCGAGGCCGCCGTCATGATCACGCCCAATGCGGCGAACAGGAACATGGTCAGCGGCAGGCCGAAAATCTGCCCCAGGATCTGGTCCTTCTGGCTTTTGGCATAACGACTGAAGTCGGGAATATTCAGGGACAGGGTGGCCCAGAAACCGACCATCGCGGTCAGCCCGGCCATAAAGTAACCCGTCAGGCTCGCGCCTTCGGGACGCTTGGGTGGGATGGCCATCAATTCGCTGATCGACACATTGGGCAACGCCCACACCAGCAAGCCGATACCCACCGCCACCAGCAGCGGTGCCGACAGGGTTTCCAGCCATTTGATCGACTCGGCGCCGCGCAGCACCACCCACAGGTTCAACACCCAGAAGATCATGAAGCCGATCACCTCGCCGGTGCCGCCCAGGCTCTTCCAGCCCTCGAAGATCGAGCCGAGGAACAAGTGGATCGCCAGCCCGCCGAACATCGTCTGGATGCCGAACCAGCCACAGGCCACCAGCGCGCGGATCAGGCACGGCACATTGGAACCGAGAATGCCAAAGGATGAGCGCAGCAGCACCGGGAACGGAATGCCATATTTGGTGCCGGGAAAGGCATTAAGCGTCAGGGGCACCAGCACCACGATATTGGCCAGCAGGATTGCCACCAGCGCCTCGCCCACTGACAAGCCGAAGTACGCGGTGAGCACGCCGCCCAAAGTGTAGGTCGGCACGCAGATCGACATACCGACCCACAATGCCGTGATGTGCCACTTGTTCCAGGTTCGTTCGTGCACCTTGGTCGGTGCCATGTCGTGGTTGTAACGGGGGCTGTCGAGGACGTCGCTGCCGGCGTCGAGTTCATACAGGCCGTCGCGTTCTATGACTTGCGATCTGTTCTGTTGCATGGCCGCTCCACGGTTTTTTTTAAAATTATTGTTGCTCATCCGGCGCTCAACGCTGGATGGCCGTAGTCCCGCATGAACATGACATCACGGACCCGGCCAACCGGCAGCGCACTCAATTACCGTGCCGCAAGCCATCGCCCCATCCGTACCGCTTATATAACTTGCTGATGTTTATCAGCTTTATTGTCTTAACCGAAAAGTCCCACGCCACTTGCAACGTTACTCAGGCCAAATAACGCAGAAGTTGTCCGAACCATCAGGACTCAATCTGGTGCAACACAATTATTTTTATTGCTGCCTGCCGTCAAGAGGCAACTCTCAAGCGTCTGATTTGCAATAGGAAATGTTGCTCATATTACGAACCTGTCAAGTGCGTCAAAATGGTGAGAGGGCGCTACATTTTGGTGAATTTACGTTTTTATCCTTATATATCAATAAGTTAATAAATATATATGCTTATAAAAAATAATCTTGATCATTCGAAAAACTCGGGCTAGTTTCTATTCCTGTCACCACTGACAAGAATAAACCTTGCACAGTGTGCAGCACTACAACACTTAGAACTGGCATAAGCCGGTCAAGCCTCTGAGGAACTCGGCATGTCTCTGTTGATCCGTGGCGCCACCGTTGTTACCCATGATGAAAGTTATAAAGCCGATGTCTTGTGCACAGACGGTCTAATCCGCGCCATTGGCACTGATCTGAATATTCCTGCTGGCACCGAGATACTCGATGGCAGTGGCCAATACCTGATGCCCGGCGGTATCGATCCCCATACCCATATGCAACTGCCCTTCATGGGTACCGTGGCCAGTGAAGACTTTTTCAGCGGCACGGCAGCGGGCCTGGCAGGCGGAACCACATCGATCATCGACTTCGTGATTCCCAATCCGCAGCAGTCGTTGATGGAGGCCTTCCACCAGTGGCGCGGCTGGGCCGAGAAGTCGGCGGCCGACTACGGGTTTCATGTGGCGATTACCTGGTGGAGCGAACAGGTCCGCGAGGAAATGGCCGAGCTGGTGACCCATCACGGCATCAACAGCTTCAAGCACTTCATGGCCTACAAGAACGCGATCATGGCCGCTGACGACACCCTGGTCGCCAGCTTCGAACGCTGCCTGGAACTGGGCGCGGTGCCCACCGTGCACGCAGAGAACGGCGAGTTGGTGTATCACCTGCAACGCAAGCTGTTGGCCCAGGGCATCACCGGGCCTGAGGCCCATCCACTGTCCCGCCCCTCGCAAGTGGAAGGTGAAGCCGCCAGCCGCGCGATTCGCATTGCCGAAACCATCGGCACGCCGCTGTACCTGGTACACGTTTCGACCCAGGAAGCCCTCGACGAAATCACCTACGCCCGTGCCAAGGGCCAGGCAGTCTATGGCGAAGTCCTGGCCGGGCACCTGTTGCTGGACGACAGCGTCTACCAACACCCCGACTGGCAAACCGCCGCAGGCTACGTGATGAGCCCGCCCTTCCGCCCGCGCGGGCATCAAGAGGCCCTGTGGCGTGGACTGCAATCAGGCAACCTGCACACCACCGCCACCGATCACTGCTGCTTCTGCGCCGAACAAAAGGCTGCCGGGCGTGACGACTTCAGCAAGATCCCCAATGGCACCGCCGGCATCGAAGACCGCATGGCGTTGCTGTGGGACGAAGGGGTCAACACCGGGCGCCTGTCGATGCAGGAGTTCGTTGCACTGACCTCCACCAACACCGCGAAGATCTTCAACCTCTACCCACGCAAGGGCGCGATCCGAGTCGGTGCCGATGCCGACCTGGTGTTGTGGGATCCCCAGGGCACACGGACCATCTCGGCCAAGACCCACCATCAGCAGGTGGACTTCAACATCTTCGAAGGCAAGACCGTACGCGGCGTGCCCAGCCACACCATCAGCCAGGGCAAGCTGGTGTGGGTCGACGGCGATTTGCGCGCCGAGCGCGGTGCCGGGCGCTATGTCGAGCGGCCGGCGTATCCGACGGTGTTCGAGCAGTTGCGCAAGCGCGCGGAGCGTTCCAAGCCAGCCGCGGTGAAACGCTGACATCGCCGATCGCAGGCAAGCCAGCTCCCACACTTGATCGGGTTCACACAGTTCAAATGTGGGAGCGGGCTTGCCCGCGATGAGGCCAGTGCAAACCACAAAAAAACCAATGCCCGTCAGAGGCAAAAAAACCGTGAGGCCATTACCGTGATCCAGACCCTGAACCACCTCCCCCACCCCGACGAAGACGGGGCGACCCTCGCCAGCCACTTCACCGACCTGGCGCCGCCCCTCAATGCCCGGCAAGCCCACCTGGAAGCCTCGCGCTGCCTGTATTGCTACGACGCACCCTGCGTCAACGCGTGCCCCAGCGAAATCGATATCCCATCGTTCATCCGCAATATCCATACCGACAACGTGCAGGGCGCGGCGCAGAAGATTCTCTCGGCCAACATCCTCGGCGGCAGTTGTGCCAGGGTCTGCCCGACCGAGATCCTCTGCCAGCAGGCCTGTGTGCGCAACAACAGCGAAGAATGCGCCCCGGTGCTGATTGGCCTGTTGCAGCGCTACGCCATCGACAACGCGCACTTTGATCAACACCCGTTCCAGCGCGCCGCGTCGACCGGCAAGCGCATCGCCGTGGTCGGTGCCGGGCCTGCGGGCTTGTCCTGCGCCCATCGCAGCGCCTTGCATGGGCATGACGTGGTGATTTTCGAAGCCCGGGAAAAGGCCGGTGGCCTCAATGAATACGGGATCGCCAAATACAAACTGGTGGATGACTTCGCCCAGAAGGAGCTGGATTTCCTGCTTCAAATCGGCGGTATCGAAATCCGCCACGGCCAGCGCCTGGGCGATAACCTGAGCCTGAGCGACCTGCACCAGCACTTCGACGCGGTCTTCCTCGGCCTCGGCCTGGCCGCCAGCAAGCACCTGGGCCTGCCCCACGAGGATGCGCCCGGCCTGCTCGCCGCCACCGACTACATCCGCGAACTGCGCCAGGCCGACGACCTCAGCCAACTGCCCCTGGCCGACCGCTGCATCGTGCTCGGTGCCGGCAACACCGCCATCGACATGGCCGTGCAAATGGCCCGCCTGGGCGCGCGCGATGTCAACCTGGTGTACCGCCGTGGCTTTGCCGACATGGGCGCCACCGGCCATGAACAGGACATCGCCAAGGCCAATCAGGTACGCCTGCTGACCTGGGCCCAACCCGAAGCTGTGCTACTCGATGACCAAGGCCAGGTGCGCGGCATGCGTTTTGCTCGCACACGCCTGGAAAACGGCCGTCTGCAAGCCACCGGCGACACCTTCGAACTGGCGGCAGATGCGATCTTCAAGGCCATCGGCCAAGGCTTCGACGACCACGCCCTGCACGACCCGCTGGCCCAGCAGTTGCAACGCCAGGGCGAACGGATCTTTGTCGATGCACAACTGCAAACCAGTATCCCCGGGGTGTATGCCGGTGGCGACTGCGTCAGCCTCGGGCAGGACCTCACCGTCCAGGCCGTACAACACGGCAAGCTGGCCGCCGAAGCCATGCACACTCAACTCATGCTCAATGTGGAGGCTGCGTAAATGGCCGATCTATCGATTGTGTTCGCCGGTATCAAAGCCCCCAATCCATTCTGGCTGGCCTCCGCGCCCCCCACCGACAAGGCCTACAACGTGGTCCGTGCCTTTGAAGCCGGCTGGGGCGGCGTGGTCTGGAAAACCCTCGGCGAGGACCCGGCAGCGGTCAACGTCTCGTCCCGTTATTCAGCGCACTTTGGCGCCAACCGTGAAGTCTTGGGCATCAACAATATCGAGCTGATTACCGACCGTTCCCTGGAGATCAACCTGCGGGAAATCACCCAGGTGAAAAAGGACTGGCCGGACCGCGCCCTGATCGTGTCGCTGATGGTGCCATGCGTCGAAGAATCATGGAAAAACATCCTGCCGCTGGTGGAAGCCACCGGTTGCGATGGTATCGAGCTGAACTTCGGCTGCCCCCATGGCATGCCGGAACGAGGCATGGGGGCGGCGGTGGGCCAGGTGCCGGAATATGTGGAACAGGTCACACGCTGGTGCAAGACCTATTGCTCGCTGCCGGTGATCGTCAAGCTCACGCCCAATATCACCGATATCCGCGTGGCGGCCCGGGCGGCCTATCGCGGTGGCGCCGATGCGGTGTCGCTGATCAACACCATCAACTCCATCACCAGTGTCGACCTGGAGCGCATGGTCGCCCTGCCGGTGGTCGGCACCCAGAGCACCCATGGCGGTTACTGTGGTTCAGCAGTCAAGCCAATCGCCTTGAACATGGTCGCTGAAATTGCCCGCGATCCCCAGACACAGGGCCTGCCGATCTGCGGGATTGGCGGCATCGGCAACTGGCGCGACGCGGCAGAATTCGTTGCCCTGGGTTGCGGTGCCGTGCAGGTGTGTACGGCGGCGATGCTGCATGGTTTTAGGATTGTCGAGGAAATGAAGGATGGCTTGTCGCGATGGATGGACAGCCAGGGCTACAGCAGCTTGCAGGATTTTTCCGGGCGCGCGGTGGGCAACACCACAGACTGGAAATACCTGGACATCAACTACCAGGTCATCGCCAAGATCGACCAGGCGGCATGCATCGGTTGCGGACGCTGCCATATTGCCTGCGAGGACACCTCGCACCAGGCAATTGCCAGTTTGAAACAGGCCGATGGCACGCATAAATATGAAGTGATCGATGATGAGTGCGTGGGCTGCAACCTGTGCCAGATCACCTGCCCGGTGGCGGACTGCATCGAGATGGTGGCGATGGACACGGGCAAACCGTTTTTGAACTGGACCCAGGATCCGAGGAATCCCTACCGGGAGGCTGTGTAGCTTTTTAAATTGCTATCGCAGGCAAGCCAGCTCCCACATTTGATCGGGTTCACACAATTCAAATGTGGGAACTGGCTTGCCTGCGATGAGGCCCTCAACCTCATCACAAGCTCAGGGCTCCAAGCCGATCCCCCGCAAAATCACACTGGTCACTGTCTGCACCGCCCGCTCGAATTGCATATCCGACAGCGCCTGATGGTCGTTGAGGATCATCACCTGATGGTCAAAATCGGCATAGTGCTGGGTCGAAGCCCAGATCATGTACAGCAGGCTCGACGGTTCCACCGCCAGGATGCGTTTGTCTTCCACCCACTGGCGGATTTTCGCTTCCTTCATCTTGGCCCAGTCATACAGGCTCGCGTCCAGCGCTTCGCCAAGGGTTGGTGCGCCGTGGATGATTTCGTTGGCCCAGACTTTCGAACCATAGGGACGGCTGCGCGAATGCTGCATCTTCGCCCGAATGTAACTGCTGAGCACCACGCGCGGATCATCGAACATCTCGAAGCACAACGCATCCTGCTTCCACACCTCCAGCAGGTCGAACAACACCGCGCTGTATAGCTCGCTCTTGGTGCTGAAGTAGTAATGCAGGTTGGAGCGTGGCAGTTGCGCCTGTTCGGCGATGTCAGCCATGGCGGTGCTGCCATAGCCTTTTTCAGCGAAAACCTTTTCTGCCGCCAGCAGAATCTTTTCGACGTTGACCCGACGAATACCGATCTTGTGATTGCCCATGGGGGCTCCCTGACCACGACATGTCCCGAAGACTACCATCCGCTCTAGATCGGGGCGACAGCCTGAGCTGAAACTTCGTACACTGCCCGTCCTGTTCATTGATTGGGATTGCACAATGTTGATCAAAAACACCCTGACAATCGCCGCCCTGCTGGCCTCTCTGCTCGGCGCCCAGGCAGCCCTGGCCCACGCCCACCTGAAAAGCGCCACGCCGGCCGCCAACAGTACCGTCGCCGCGCCCGCCGACCTGCGCCTGGTGTTCTCCGAAGGCGTCGAAGCCACGTTCACCAAGGTTTCCCTGAGCAAGGACGGCACCGAAGTCGCGGTCAAAGGCCTGGAAACCCCAGACGCCGACAAGAAAACCCTGGTTGTGACCCCAGCCGCACCCCTGGCCGCTGGCACCTATAAAGTCGAGTGGCACGCGATCTCCGTCGATACCCACAAGAGCGCAGGCAGCTACAGCTTCAAGGTCGTCCAGTAACCCATGGCAACCCTGCTGGTGCTGTGTCGTTTCCTGCACTTTATGGTGGTTTTGCTGATGTTCGGGGCCTGTGCCTTCAGGCCCTGGTTATTGGGCGCAAGCCCCAGGCCGGCCCTGGACCGGCAACTGTCCCGCATCACCAGGCTACTGGCCTGGCTGGCCCTGGGCTCTGGCGTGAGCTGGCTGCTGTTGATCAGTGCCAGCATGGCCGGCAGTGAACTGGCGACGCTGGATCTGGCGACGGTGCAGTTGGTGTTGGGCAGGACCTTCTTCGGCCAGGTGTGGAGCATCCACCTGCTGCTCAATGGGTTGCTGGTCCTGAGCCTGTTGACGCCCTGGAATCAGCTGCGCCTGCCCCTCAGCGCGCTGCTGCTGGCAACCCTGGCCCCAGTGGGGCACGGCGCCATGCTCAGCGGCCTCAGCGGGCAATTGCTGATCCTCAACCAGATCGTGCACCTGCTTTGCGTCGGTGCCTGGCTCGGTGGTTTGTTGCTATTGGTGTTGATCCTGCGGCACGCGGCGCTGTACCCGCTGGAGACAATCCTTCGGCGCTTCAGCGGTGTCGGTTACGTGTTGGTGGCCGGCCTGCTGATCAGCGGGCTGATCAATATCCGCGTACTCACCGGACAATTCTGGCCGACCCCACTGTTCAGTGGGTTTGCCTTGATCCTGTTGATCAAGGTAATGCTGGTCGCGGGGATGTTGGGGTTGGCGTTGCTGAACCGGCTGCGGATCAAGGATTGCCAGCAGCGAGTGGGCCCATTGCAGGCCAGCGTGAAGCTCGAATGGTTGCTAGGCGTGGCCGCGGTGGCGGCAGTGTCCCTGCTGGGCACCCTCCCCCCGATGCTGTAGGAGCGAGCTTGCTCGCGAAAGTCGTCAACAATAACGCGGGTTGCCTGGGTAAACGCTTTGTCGTTAAGTTTTTCGCGAGCAAGCTCGCTCCTACAAGGGGTGTGTTGAATATCAGGGCGGGCTGTTTTTCAGGCGGCCTACCGTGTCGATACTGACCACCACCGACAACCCCGGTCGCAGGCGCTCGCTCTGTTCCTGATCCGGGTCCACCGTAATCCGCACCGGCACCCGCTGTGCGATCTTGACGAAGTTGCCGGTGGCGTTGTCCGCCTGCAACAGGCTGAACTCGGCGCCCGTGGCCGGCGAGATACGCTGGACCGTGCCATGAAACTTGCGGTGGTTCAGAGCATCGACGGTAAACGTCACCGGTTGGCCCACCTGTACGTTGTCCATCTGGGTTTCTTTCATATTGGCGATCACCCACAGTTGGTTTGGCACCAGCGCCATCAACTGCGCACCGGAGTTGACGTAGGCGCCCAGGCGCACGCCGATCTGCCCCAATTGACCATCCCGTGGCGCCAGCACGCGGGTGTTGGACAGGTCAATGCGCGCCAGCTCCACGGCCGCATCAGCGCTGGCAACAGCCGCTTCCAGTGAGCCGCGATTGACAATCACCGTCTGCAAATCCTGGCGAGCGATTTCCAGGCTGGCCTGGGCCTGGGCCACGGCTGCAATCGTCTGCGCGTTGGCCGCGCGGGTCACATCCAACTCACGGCGCGACACCGAGCCGTCGCTGATCAACTCTTCATTGCGCCGCAAGTCGGCGGTGCTTTTGCGCGCCTGGGCCTGGCTGTCGGCCAAGGCGGCCTGGCGTAGCTTGATGGTCGCCTCGGCGCTGTTGCGCTGCTGCACCACGTTGGCCAGGGACGCCTGCTGCACCGCCAGTTGCGCCAGGGCCTGGTCCAGGCGCTGCTTGTAGATCCGGTCGTCGAGGCGCACCAGCAAATCCCCGGTCTTGACGTGCTGGAAGTCCTGCACCGGCACTTCGAACACATAACCGCTCAGTTGCGGGCCGATGATCGTCACCTGGCCACGCACCAGGGCGTTTTCCGTGGTTTCTACCGCGCTGCTGAACGGTGGCAATTGCCAGGCGTACAACACGATCAACACGCCAACGATAGCAATCGCGGCAAAGCCCAGGGACGAGATGATGCGCACACCCAACGAGCGCGGTTCGGTGACCGTGGCGCCGGGTGGCGTGGTGCCTTCCGGGGTGGAAGCAATGGCGTTGGTGGTCGTGGTGGTAGCCGTAGGTTCGGTCATGAAGGAAGTGCGCCGCTAGGTTGAACGGAAGGCGCTGCACTGGCGGCAGCTTTCTGGGTGGTACTCATTAGCCACAGGCTGCGGGTAAAGATCCACAACATGGTCAGGATCGCGATGATCGCGATCAGCATGAACACGTCGTTATAGGCCATCACATTGGCTTCGCGGGTGGCCGCCGTGGCCAGGCTGCGGATGCCCATCAGGTTGCGCAGTTCCGGGTCGGCAATCACCGAGCCATAGGCCGAGCCGCCGCTCTGCACGCGGGCGGCCACGCGCGGATCCAGCAGCGTCAGGTGTTCGACAATCATGCTGGAGTGAAACTTCTCACGCACGATCTGGAACGTGCCGAGCAACGCTGCCCCCAGCAGCCCGCCAAGGTTCTGGCAAATACCGAACAGCACCGAAAAACTCACCAGGTTGCGCGGGTTGGTCAGCACATTGCGCATGCCCAGCACCATGGTCGGCCCGAGGAAAAACGTGCCGCCAAACCCCAGCAGGAACTGACTCAAGTACATGTTCTGCGGCCGGGTCAGGTTGCTGGAAAAGCTGTCCATCACGGAGCCTGCGGCCATCAGGGCCAGGGAAATCACCAGCGGCATCAGCAAGTGGGCCGGGTTGATGGTCAAGGCGCTGATCACCAAGCCACTGATCGCTCCCAGCAGCATCACCAGGTACAAGGTGCGCATCTGCTCGCTGCTCATGTTCAGCGCCTGCAAGAAGCCCACTGCGCCGGTGGACTGTTCGGACAGCACCATACGGATCAGGATCACCGCCAGGGCCAGGCGAATCATCACCCCGCCGCCCAGCCAACGAGTCATCAGCAACGGGTTGGCACGGTTATGTTCGATGGCCAATCCGGCCATGATCAGCACCAGCGAACAGGCCGAGGCGACCCCGATCCACGGCGCTTCCAGCCACCAGTCGATACGCCCCAGTGACAGCACCGCGCAGAGCAACGCCACGCCCGAGGCGAGCAAGCCGAAGGTCAGGAAGTCGAGCTTTTCAAAGGTCTTGAAACGGTCGCCCGGCGGCAACTTGAGCATGAATACGCAGCCCAGGCAGGTCAGTGCCATGCCCAATTCAAACAGATACAGGCCACGCCATTCGGCAATTTGCAGCAGGTCTTCGGAGAACAGCCGTGCCAGCGGCAAGGCCAGTTGCGCCGTGCCCAGGCCCAACACCAGGGCCTTGAGCCGCCACTTCGCGGGGAACGCCTGCACCATGTAGTACAAGCCCAGGGAACTGAGCGCCGCACCGACCATGCCGTGGGCGGCCCGCACGGCAATCGCCGAGCTGAGGTCGTTGACGAATAAGTGGCCAAAGGTCACCAGCGCATACAGCACCAGGAACACTTCGGTAAACGCGCGCAAGCCGAACTGTTGGCGAAACTTCACCAGCAGCAGGTTCATCGACACGTTGGTCATCACATAGGCCGCAGGCAGCCAGGCCATTTCAGCGGTGGTCGCGCCCAATGCGCCTTGCAGATACGGCAGGTTGGCGATCACCAGCGCATTACCCAGGCCGCCGGTGATCGCCACCAGTATGCCGACCAGGGCAAAGGCCCAGCGTTTGAGCGTGGGGTGATGGGGTGTCGACGGCGACCCCGGCAAGCTCGGGCGCTCGTGGGGTTGCCAGGTGTGCGGGGTGTATTTATCCATTGCCTGACCTTGATGACCGACGCACAAGGCCGGTAAAACCATGACTCAGAGCGTAGTAGACCTGAGCTAAGTTCATCTTGTCATCTTTGCGGCACCTGGCTCTTGTGGGAGCTGGCTTGCCTGCTCCCACAGAGGATTGGGTCAACTCATCAGATCCAGCCCAACCAGCTCCAGTAGGTGGCTGCAAAAACCAGCATCAGCAGGTAGCCGATCAAGGTCACCAGCAGGCCCACCTTGGCAAACTGGCGGGCGGTAAAGGTGCCGGTGCCCAGGCACACCATGTTCTGCGGCGCGTTGATTGGCAGGATAAAGCCATAGCTGACCACAAACCCCAGCAGCATGGTCATGCCCAACCGGCTGAAATCCCCCGGCAGGGTTTGCAGTACGGCAATCAGGATCGGCAGCAAGGCCGAGGTCAGCGCAGTGGCGCTGGCAAAGCCCAGGTGGATCACGATCAGGAACGCACCAAGGATCGCAAACACCCCCAGCGGCCCCAGTTGATCCAGGCCGGTATGCCCCACCACCTGCGCGCCCAGCCATTGCCCGGCCTGGGTGGTCAGCAGTGCCGTACCGAGGCTGATGCCCACCCCGAACACAATCACCGTGCCCCATGGAATGCGCGACTGCACATCCTTCCAGGTCATCACCCCGATCCCCGGCATCAACAGGAGCACCAGGCCGGCATACGTGGTGGAGGTGGTGTCGAAGCTGTGCAGGCGCCCTTCAGTGGCCCAGGCCAGCAACAGCAGGATCGAGACCGTCAGCAAGCGCTTCTGCGGGCCGGTCATCGGGCCGATATCGGCCAAAGATTGCGCAACGGCTTCCTTGCCGCCCGGGATGCTATTGCTTTCCGGTGGCAGCAACTTGAGCACCAGAAACAGCAGCACCGCCGACATGATCACGGCCCACGGCGCCCCGGCGATCAGCCAGTCGATCCATGACACACGCTGGCCGAGCATTTTGTCCATAAAACCCACGGTCAACAGGTTCTGCGCGGCGGCGGTCTGGATCCCGACGTTCCAGATGCTGGTGCCCTGGGCGACGACAATCATGATCCCGGCGGCGATATTGGAGCGTTTATCCACGCCAAACGCGGCAATCACCCCCATCATGATCGGCACCACACAGGCGCTGCGCGCGGTGGCGCTGGGCACCACCAGGCTGAGCAGGATAGTCACTGCAATCGCCCCCAGCAGAATCCCGCGGGTGCTGGTACCGACCCGAGTCAGGGTCACCAGGGCAATGCGCCGGTCCAGGCCGGTGTGAGTCATGGCGGCGGCGATAAACAACGCACCGGCCACCAGGGCCAGGGCCGGGTTGGCAAAGCCGGTGAGCGCCATGCTGATGGCCGGGCTGGAACCGATCAGGTGCGTCGGGTCCTGCAATGACGGTGCGGTGCCCAGCAGAAAGGCCATCAGCGAAGTGATCATGATCGCACTGGCTTCATAGGACACCGCTTCGGTGATCCACACCACCACCGCAAACGCGAGGATCGCCAGCATCCGGTGGCCGGCTACCGGTAAATCAGCCGGTAGCGGCAACAGCAAGACGCCGACCATTACCAGCACGGCAATGACCAGGCCCATGGGCAATTTGAAGGAAACAGCGGGTGTTGCGGGGGCGTTCATGGGGAACTCCGTGAGCCATGACAATCAGGCGTGCAGCATGAGGCAAAGCGTCACGGCGGGTTTTGACAGGTATCAAGGCACGGCCGATAAATCAAGGAGCGAGCTTATCTGCGGACGGCGGTCCGACGAAAATCCCACAGGCACCTCGGGTTACTTTTTAGCACTGCGTTATCGTTAACGATGTTCGCGGCCAAGGCGAGTGCTTGTAAAGGCGCGCACTTATGCCTAGCTTATGCGCCCCCGCCCGCGCTTTAAGGCCTTGCCCCATGGTTTTGCGTTTTCGTCCCGTCGTCACCTCACGTTTGGCCCTCGGCCTGCTGCTCAGCGGCGGCATCGGCAACAGCCTGGCGGCTGAGCTGGAACTGCCGGCGCTGAAGATCCTAGGCCAGGATGAGTCCGGTTATCGCAGTGAAAGCGCATCGGTCGGCGGCTTCGAAGACGCGCCGCTGCTCGACACCCCGGCTTCGATTACCGTGATCAACGCCGCGCTGATCAAGGACCAGCAAGCCCGCCTGCTCAGCGAAGTGCTGCGCAACGACGCCTCGGTGGGTGAAAGCTACGCGCCGATCGGCTACTACGAAAATTTCGTGGTGCGGGGGTTTTCCCTGAATGCCGCCAGCAGCTATAAGATCAACGGGCGCACCATCACCGGCGAGCAGAACGTGGCCCTGGAAAACAAGCAACGGGTGGAATTGCTCAAGGGCCTGGCGGGCCTGCAAAGCGGGATCTCCGAGCCCAGCGGCGTGATCAACTACGTGACCAAGCGCCCGGAAGACGTGCGCTCGGTCACCGTGTCCACCGATGATCGCGGCAGCGGCTATATCGCCACCGATGTCGGCGGCTGGTTTGGCAGCGAACAGCAGTTCGGCCTGCGCGCCAACATCGCCCATGAAGACCTCAACTCCTATGTCGAACACGCCAATGGCCAGCGCGATTTCCTGTCCCTGGCGTTCGACTGGAACATCAGCCCCGACGCTGTGCTGCAACTGGATGCCGAATACCAGGACAAGCAACAGCGCTCGGTGCCCGGTTACCAGTTGCTCGGCGGCACCGAAGTGCCCCATGACGCATCACCGAAAAAACTGCTCGGCCACCAGAGTGGTTCCAAGCAGGTGGGCATCGACTCGCTGAACCTCAACGGCAAGTTCGAATACCGCTTCAGTGACCAGTGGAAAGGCAATATCAGCGCAGCGCGTAGCAAGGTGGTGATTGATGACTACAGCTCGTTTGCCTGGGGGTGCTACGGCTCCCCTAGTTGCGCTGGCGTCAAAGTACCGAACTACTTCAGCCCGGAAGGCAACTACGACATCGCTGACTACCGCAGCCCCGACGACACCCGGCGCAATGATGAAATCCAGGCGGCCATGACCGGCCTGTTCACAACCGCAGGGATAGGCCATGAGCTGACCTTCGGCACCAGCGCCTTTCGCCGGGTGATCGACAAGCGCAAGTCGGTCAACGAATACATCGGCACCGCCAATATCGATCAGGACCCACCAGCCTTCACGCCTACCGACAAGCCGTTGAACGACAGTCATCGACGTCTCGACAGCCGCCAGTACGGGCTGTTCGTCACCGACCGCATCAGCTTCAACGAGCAGTGGCAAACCGTATTGGGCGCCCGCGAAGTGCGTCTGGATGAAAAAGCCTTCGATCAGACTGGCGTCCAGGAACGCCATACCCAGCAATACGAGTTCCTGCCCAACGCTGCGCTGATCTACAAACCGATGGACAATCTCTCGCTGTACACCAGCTACAGCAAAGGCCTGTCCCTGGGCGGCGAGGCGCCGTGGTATGCGAGCAATGATGGGGAAATCCTCACGCCGACCGTCTCGCGCCAAATCGAAGCCGGGGTCAAATACGACTGGCGCCGCATCAGCTTCGCCGCCGCCGTATTCCAGACCCGCCAGGCTTATCAATACGCCAAGCCCGATAGCGCCGGTGACTTCACCTATGTGCAGCAAGGCCAGCAGAAAAACACCGGCCTGGAACTGTCGGCCAACGGCTGGGCCACCGAGCGCCTGCAGATCGCTACCAGCGTGGCAGCCATTCGCGCGCGGGTGAACGGCAGCGGTACGCCACAATACGAAGATCACCAGACGATCAACGTGCCCAAGCTGCGCGCCAGCGTGTACGCCGACTATGCCCTGCCGTGGGTCAACGGCCTGGCCGTTCTCGGCGGCGTGCAATACAGCGCCAGCAAGAACGCCAATCGCACCGGCAATGTGGAGGTCGGGGATTATGCGGTGGTCAATGTCGGCAGCCGCTACAGCACCAAGGTCGACGGCTACGAAACAGTGTTTCGCCTGAGCGTCGACAACCTGTTCGACAAGCGCTACTGGCGCGACGCGGGCGAGTATATGGGCGATGACTACTTGTTCCAGGGCGCGCCGTTGACGGCGCGCTTGAGTGCATCAGTGAATTTCTGATTACTTGGGCATCTTGCGAAAGCCCACCGCCAGGCGGTTCCAGCTGTTGATGGCGGCGATGGCCACGCTCAGGTCCACCTGCTCAGCCGGGCTGAACTCGGCATTGAGCAACGCATAATCTTCATCCGAAGCGTGGGTCTGGCTGATCAGGGTCAGGCTTTCGGCCCAGGCCAGGGCGGCACGTTCGCGCGGGGTGAAGAATGGCGTTTCACGCCAGGCCGACACGGTGTACAGACGACGCTCAGTCTCGCCGCCCTTGCGTGCATCGGCGGTGTGCATATCCAGGCAGAACGCGCAGCCGTTGATCTGCGACACGCGCAGGCGCACCAGTTCCAGCAGGGGCAGTTCGATGGACAGTTTGCCGACGGCCGCTTCCAGGGCGAGCATGGCTTTCATCGCGTCTGGGGAAGCGGTGTAGAAATCGATACGGGCAGACATGGTGTTACTCCAGGACAGTGGGGATTGGTGCCTAGCTTAATCACCCCACTGCGGCGGACAAATAGCCAATCCGGGCGAAGAACAGGTAGCCAATGCCAGACCGTTCAGGCCCGGTTGCGCAGCCAATGCAAGAAGCCCTTTTTCACCGGCACAATCGGCGCGTCCTGGGTCAGGTGCTGGGCGGCGTGCAGGCGGAAATCCAGGAGGTTCTGCATGGCTTCACTGATATCGTGGCGCGCGTCCAGGCACGGCTTGAGGTATTCCTTTTCGATGCGGTAGAGGGTGCAATAGGTCTTGGCCACAAAATCCGCCGGTACGCCCTGCTCACCGAGGATCCCGGCTTCGCCGATCACTTCCCCCGGCCCCATGCGCCCGGCTTCGAACGCGTGCCCGGCCTTGGCCAGCATCACCGAAACCACCCCGGACTCGATGATGAACAGGTGATCGCTGGCCTCCCCCGCCGGCAGGATCATTTCACCTGCACGGAAGGTTTGCGCCGTCATGTTCTGACTGAAGGTTTCCTTCTCTTCCTGGCGCAGGGTGGAGAAGATATTTGAGCTTTCCAGCAATGCCCGCGCTGGCGACGTGGTCGGCGAGGTCGGGCTTTCGGCGCTCGATAGCAAACTCACGCCAGCCGCCTGCAAATGCCGGTAGGCCAGGTCGTAAAGCTGGTTGCGCACCTCGCGCTTGAGGCCCATGGCCGGCACAAAGCCGCTGATTTCATACTCCACGCCACCGCCAGTGGACGTCTTGAAAGCCACGCTCGGCGCAGGTTTTGCCAGCAATTGCCGGCAACCTTGCATGGCGCGCTCCAGGGCTTCGAGCACCGTTTGCGGGCGCGCATGCGGGCTGACTTGCAGGCTCACCGCCAGGCCGAACATGTCCGCCGGGCGCGAAAAGTTGATGATCTTGGCCTTGGCCGCCAGCGAATTGGGGATTACCGCCATGCTGCCCTGGGAGGTTTGCAGGCGCGTGGCGCGCCAGTCGATGTCGGTGACCCGGCCTTCGGTGCCGTCGATGGAAATCCAGTCATCGAGTTGATAGGGCTTGGTGGTGTTGAGCACGATCCCGGAGAACACATCGCTCAAAGTACTTTGCAGCGCCAGGCCGACGATGATCGCCACCGCGCCGGAAGTCGCCAGCACGCCCTTGACCGGCAGGTCCAGCACGTAAGCCATGGCGGCGATGATCGCGATCAGGAAAATCACCGCGCCCATCAGGTCTTGCAGCAACCGTCCGGTGTGGCCGACCCGCTGCATCATCAACGCACCGAGCAACACCGTCAGGGTGCGGGCGGCAAACAGCCACCAACCAATCTGCAAGGCGGTGGCGGCCATGTGCAAGGGGGTGTTGTCGGCATAAGGCGCGATTTGCATCGGGTTCATGCCGTCGTTGAACAGCACCGCGCTGTAGGTGGCAAAGATCACCAGGCGGGCGACCAGTTTCCAATTGCCGGAGCTGGCAGAAAACAGACGCCAGACGACGATATCGATAAGGATCAGCGCCAGGGCGCACAACATCGGGTGATCGGAGATAAAAGGCAGCATCCAGGCGACTCCAGGGCGAATGCCGTGAAGATCGCACGAAACGGGATTGGCGGGTATAGGGCCTGACAAACGAAACGCAAACCCTGTGGGTCCAGATACAGGGGATTGGCGGTGTGCCCGAGTTTTGGCATCGACAGAAATCAAGTGTGGGAGCTGTCGAGCCCTGGCGAGGCTGCGATGGCGGTGGGTCAGGCAATAGATCTCTAGCGCCTGTGCCGCCGTCATCGCAGCCTCGCTAAAGCTCGACAGCTCCCACAGGGATTGGTGGCAGGTCCGGGATTTTGGCCGCGACATGGATCAAATGTGGGAGCTGTCGAGCCCCGGCGAGGCTGCGATAGCGGTGGATCAGGCAATAGATCTCTAGCGCCTGTGCCGCCGTCATCGCAGCCTCGCTAAAGCTCGACAGCTCCCACAGGGATTGGTGGCAGGTCCGGGATTTTGGCCGCGACATGGATCAAATGTGGGAGCTGTCGAGCCCCGGCGAGGCTGCGATAGCGGTGGGTCAGGC
>NZ_JAHIDY010000017.1:0-122642 GCF_018732265.1 Pseudomonas sp. TAE6080 | reverse complement strand
TAGCAGCGTGAGAACCGAAAAGAATGTCCGAAATTACTGGACCAGTTCAGCTTGCCTGCGATAGCGTCAGACCAGACACCCCATGGCTATATCCCTACCCAAATCCACCAATACCACTATCACCCGCTTTTGCCTTCCTGCCACAACAGGGACGCATTTGCTCCCTAGCATGGCCTTCATCAGTTTGATGAGGTGCCACCATGAACACAGCCCAGCTCAACCCCGGCGCGCCGATGAAGGTGCGTGGTATCCAGAAGCGCTTTGGCGCCTTTACCGCCCTGGACCATGTGTCCCTGGACGTCGAGGCCGGTGAACTGGTGTGCCTGCTTGGCCCCTCGGGCTGTGGCAAGACCACTCTGCTGCGCTGCATCGCCGGCCTGGAGCGCCAGGACAGCGGCGAGTTGTACCTGGGTGATCGCGATGTTTCCCTACTGGCACCGCAGGCGCGGGACTACGGCATCCTGTTCCAGTCCTACGCACTGTTTCCCAACCTCAGCGTCGAGGCCAACATCGGCTATGGCCTGACCGGCAGCGGCCGCGATGAAGTGCGCAAACGCGTGGCGCAGATGCTGGAGCTGGTCGGCCTGACCGGCAGCGAAAAGAAATACCCCGGCCAACTGTCCGGTGGCCAGCAACAACGGGTCGCCCTGGCCCGTGCCCTGGCGCCGGCCCCGTCGCTGTTGCTGCTGGATGAACCGATGTCGGCCCTCGATGCCCGGGTGCGCGAGCACCTGTGTACCGAACTGCGCCAACTGCAACGCCGCCTGGGCATCACCACCTTGATGGTCACCCACAACCAGGACGAAGCCATGCTGATGGCCGACCGCATCGCTGTGATGAACAACGGCAAGGTCGAGCAGTACGCCACTCCTCAAGAGATTTACGACCGCCCGGCCACCCCGTTCGTGGCCGAGTTTGTCGGCCAGGGCAACTGGCTGCCGTTCAGCCGCAACAGCGCCAGCCACGCCCAGGTCGGCGGGATGAATGTGCGCCTGGCCGATGACTGCGGTAAAGCCGCGTCGGGCCGCCTGTTCTGCCGGCCGGAAGCGATCAGCGTCAACCCGCCGGTGCATGAGGAAAACCTGTTCCCGGCCAAGGTCCGTGAGATCACGTTCCTCGGCAACCGTTGCCGCATGAGTTTCGAACTGGACCAGTTGCCCGGTCACCCCATGCTCGCCGAACTGGCACCGGAAGCCATGCCACGCCTGGGCGCCCAGGATATCTGGGTCGCGCTGCCACCGCGCAGCCTGCAGGTGTTTGCCTGAGATGGCCGCTGACATGACCCTGCCGATACCCGACCGCGCGGCTCGCCAGGTTTCCCGTGCCGAAATCGGCGACCGCATCTTTGTAGTGGGCGGCAAGTTGCTGCTGCTGTGCCTGTTGGGCATCGCCGTGTTGTTGCCGTTGCTGGCGATCTTCTGGCGCGGCTTCAGCGCTGAAGACGGGCAGGGCGGCGGGCTGGTGGCGGCGCGCGAACTGCTGACCAGCGCCAACTTCCACTGGCTGCTGGGCAATAGCCTCAAGGTTTCCCTCAGCGTTGCGGCCATCGTCGTACCGCTGGCCTATCTGTTTGCCTACGCGCTGCAACGCACGCTGATCCCCGGCAAGACGCTCTGGCGTGGCCTGTCATTGCTGCCGCTGATGGCGCCCTCGATGTTGCCGGGGATTGCCCTGGTGTATCTGTTCGGCAACCAGGGCATGTTGCGCGGCCTGCTGTCAGACAACATCTACGGCTTCTGGGGCATTGTCCTCGGTGAAGTGATCTACACCTTTCCCCATGCCCTGATGATCCTGCTGTCGGCGCTGTCTTTGGCGGATGCGCGGCTGTTCGATGCTGCCTCAAGCATGGGCGCCAGCCCGGCCCGAGCGTTTCGCAGCATCACCTGGCCGGCGACGCGCCAGGCTGTGTTCGCCGCGTTCTGCCTGGTGTTCACCCTGACCATCACCGACTTCGGCGTGCCGGTGGTGGTGGGCGGCGACTATCAAGTGTTGGCGCTGGAAGCCTACAAGGCGGTGGTTGGCCAGCAGCAGTTCGGTCGCGGCGCCTTGATCGGCATGGTGTTGCTGCTGCCGGCGCTGCTCAGTTTCGCGGTGGATACCTGGCTGCGCCGGCGCCACGGTGATTCCATGAGCGGCCGCGCCCAAGTGTTCCAGCCGGCGCCGTCGCGCCTGCGGGATGGTTGCTACCTGGCGATTGTGTTGCTGATCTGCGCGGTGTTGCTGCTGGTATTCGGCATGGCGGTGTATTCGTCGCTGGTGAAGTTCTGGCCGTACAACCTGTCGCTGTCGCTCAACCACTACCAGTTCAACGACACCGCCGGCGGCGGCTGGCTGGCCTATCGCAACAGTTTGACCATGGCCATCTGCACCGCACTGATCGGCAGTGTGCTGATCTTCACCGGCGCTTACCTGATGGAAAAGACCAAGGGGCAAAAAGGCCTCAACCTGGCGCTGCGCATGCTCAGTTTTGTGCCGATGGCGGTACCGGGCTTGGTGCTGGGCCTGGGCTATGTGTTCTTTTTCAACCTCAATGGCAACCCGCTGCATGTGCTCTACGGGAGCATGACGCTGCTGGTGGTGTGCACCATTGCGCACTATTTGACCACTGCGCAGATGACCGCCACGACCGCCCTGCGCCAACTCGACGCCGAGTTCGAAGCCGCTGCGCTGTCGCTCAAGGCGCCGCTGTACCGCCACTATCTGCGGGTCACCGTGCCGATCTGCCTGCCGGCGCTGTTGGACATCCTGCGCTACCTGTTTGTCTCGGCGATGACCACCGTCTCGGCGGCGATCTTTCTCTACAGCCCCGACACCATCCTCGCCGCAGTCGCCGTGTTGAACATGGACGACGCCGGCAATGTTGGCGGCGCGGCGGCCATGTCGACCTTGATTCTGTTCACTTCAGCCGGCGTCTCGCTGCTGCTGGCGTGGGCCTCACGCGGCTTGTTGCGCCGCTCCCAGGCCTGGCGCCAAACCGCGCCCGGTCAATAACTCTGCCCCACACAAGGAAACGCACCATGTTCAAGCCCCTGGCCCTCGCCGCTGCTGTGCTCACCGCGTTCAGCCTGAATGCCTTTGCCGCAAAAACCGAGTTGACCGTGTACACGGCCCTCGAAGCCGAGCAGTTGAAGACCTACAAAAAAGCCTTCGAAGCGGCCAACCCGGACGTCGAGATCAAGTGGGTGCGTGACTCCACCGGGATCATCACTGCCAAGCTGCTGGCGGAAAAAGCCCGCCCGCAAGCCGACGCGGTATGGGGCCTGGCGGCGTCCAGCCTGGCGATCCTCGATCAGCAAGGCATGTTGCAAAGCTACGCGCCCAAGGATCTGGACAAGATCGGCAAGAACTACCGCGACGCCGCCAACCCGCCGGCCTGGGTCGGCATGGACGTGTGGGCCGCGACTATCTGCTTCAACACCGTCGAAGCCGAAAAGCAGGGCCTGAGCAAGCCGATCAGTTGGCAGGACCTGACCAAGCCCGAGTACAAGGGCAAGATCGTCATGCCGAACCCGGCGTCGTCCGGCACCGGGTTCCTCGACGTCAGCGCCTGGTTGCAGACCTTCGGCGAGAAGCAGGGCTGGCAGTACATGGATGACCTGCACCAGAACATCGGCCAGTACGTGCACTCCGGCTCCAAGCCGTGCAAGTTGGCGGCCTCCGGTGAGTTCCCGATCGGGATTTCCTTTGAATACCCAGCGGTGCAGTTGAAGCGCCAGGGCGCGCCGCTGGATATCGTTTTGCCCAAGGAAGGCCTGGGCTGGGACATTGAAGCCACTGCGGTGATCAAGGGCACTGCCCACCAGGAAGCGGCGCAGAAACTCGCCGACTTCTCCGCCAGCCCCGCTGCGATGGAGCTGTACAAGGAAAACTTCGCAGTCCTGGCCCAGCCGGGTATTGCCAAGCCGCAGACCGAGCTGCCGGCGGACTACGAGCAACGGCTGATCAAGAACGACTTTGCCTGGGCCTCGAAAAACCGCGACAACATCCTGACTGAGTGGCGCAAGCGCTATGACGGCAAGTCGGAAAAACAATAACTTCAACCGTTGCTAAAACTGTAGGAGCGAGCTTGCTCGCGAAGAACGTGAACGATAACGCGGGCAGTCAGAATGCACGCTGCGCCCTCAGGTTTTTCGCGAGCAAGCTCGCTCCTACAGGGGGCGAACACCATGACACACCACACTGACCTACTGATTATCGGCGCCGGCATCCTCGGCCTGTCCCACGCTTACGCCGCCGCCAAGCGTGGCCTCAAGGTCAAGGTCTTCGAGCGCACGGCCACGCCCCTGGGCGCCTCGGTGCGTAACTTCGGCCAGGCGCTGGTCACCGGCCAACCACCAGGCCCGATGCTCGACCTGGCCCGGCAAAGCCGTGATATCTGGGGGCAATGGGCACAACTGGCGAACCTGCAACTCAAGCGCAATGGCTCCTACCTGTTTGCCCGCACCGAAGCCGAAGAACACTTGCTGGAAGCGTTTTGCGCCGGGCGCGCCGAGGAATACGGCTACCGCGTCAACCTGCTGCAAGGCGCCGCGATGAATGATCTGTATGGCGGCCAGTTTCGTCATCATCGCGCAGCCTTGCACGGCCTGGACGATCAGCAGCTGTATTCACGCGAAGCACTCCCTGCGCTGATCAACTACCTGTGCCGCGAACTCAAGGTGGAGTTCCACTTCTCCACCCTGGTACGTGACATCGAGCCCGGCCAACTGCACAGCACAGCCGGGAGTTTTCGCGGCGAGCAGATCATTGTCTGCTCCGGCCACGACTACCAGACCCTGTTGGCCGAGCAGATCGCCGAACTCAACCCGCAGATCTGCCACCTGCAAATGCTCCGGGCCCGGCCCAAGGTCGACCTGAACCTGCAACATGCGCTGCTGACAGGCCTGAGTTGCGTGCACTACGGCGCTTTCGCCGACTTGCCGGAAGCGGCGTCAGTGCAGGCGCAGATCCTGCGGGATGTGCCGCACCTGCATGAAAACGGCATCCACCTGCTGATCAGCCCGACACCGTATGGCGAGTTGATCATCGGCGACTCCCACCATTACGGCAGTGATCCGTCACCGTTCAATGCCGAACAGGTGGACAACTGGATGATCGAGCTGGCAGAACAGACCCTGGGCTGCCAGATTCAGGTCGTGGAGCGCTGGCAGGGCGTCTATGGTTCCCGTGGGCCGGGGCCGTTTTCGTTCCTGCGCGCTGCAGATGGCGTGAGCGTGGCCTTGATGCATACGGGTGTAGGCATGAGCGTGGGGCCGGCGATGGCCGAGCGCAATATCACTGAGCTGTGGGGGGAAGTGTGATGCAAGCTGAACACGTTATCGCGCAAGTCTTTGCCTTGTACGAACGGCATGGTGCAGCCGACTACATTGGCGAGCCGGTGTCGCAGATCGAGCATATGTCCCAGGCCGCACAATTGGCCATGGCCGAAGGCTTCGATGACGAAGTGGTTCTGGCGGCGTTCTTCCACGATATCGGGCATATCTGCGGCCAGGGTGGCGAGAACATGGGCGGCTACGGCGTAGTCAGCCATGAACGCCTGGGCGCCGACTATCTGCGGCGCGCCGGCTTCAGTGAGCGCCTGGCAAAATTGGTGGAATATCACGTACAGGCCAAGCGCTACCTGACCTTCAGCCAGCCGGACTATTACGACCGCTTGAGCGAGGCCAGCCGCCGCACCCTGGGTTACCAGGGTGGGGTGATGACGGCCGATGAGGCCCGGGCGTTCGAGCAGGATCCGCTGTGCGCGGTGAGCCTGCGCATGCGCCACTGGGATGAACAGGCCAAGCAAATGCACGTGCCGGTGCTGGACCTTGAGGTGCTGAAGGCCAAGGCCCGGCAACTGCTGGCGGCCTAAGCCTCGTCCAGGCGCTGGGCCAGGGCTTCGATCTGTTCCTGGCGTTCGGCCTGGCTCAACCTTGGGTGAGGGTTGAGCGACGACCATTGCGGATGGGCGCGCGCCTTGTGCAGGGCGTCGGGCAGCTTGCCTTCACGCCAGGTCTTGTCCTGCGGGGTGTCGACCTTGATGCTGTGCATCGCCGCATGCCCGCGCAGGGCCAGGGCCTTGAGCAACTGGCGCTGGCGCAGGGCCAGCAGGCGCAGCACGCTGTCATCCACGGTCAGCTCGCGCTGGCCCTTGATCTTGCCCAGCAGACGGCTGCCGTAGCTGCGCGCGGTTTGCAGCGCACCGCCGGCAATCGCCCCGGCCAGGGCGGCGGCGCCCAGGGTCAGGCCGCCGACCAGCAAGTCCACACCGGCGCCGGCCGCGGCTCCTGCTGCAATCCCGCCGCCGACCCGCACCCCTAGTTGCTTGAGGGTTTCGGGGTTGAACAAGTCGTCACCCCAACGCCCGTCCAGCAGCGGCAGGTCGCTGGCCGCAGCGTCCTGCGGGCGGAAGCCGAACAACTTGAGCAGGGCTTCGACGCAACGTTGTTCGCGCTGGCGCACGGCTTTGCGCAGATCGCTGATGGCTTGTTGTTCATCCTCGGTGACCACACTGCGCCGGCACGCGGCGCAGTCGATCAGCAGCTCGGCGATCAGGCGGGCAGCGCTTTGCTGGCGCGCATGGCGTTGAGCCTCCTGATCGAGGATCAGCCGTTCCAGCTGTGGGCGTGAGCTTTCCAGCAACAGGGCCAGGCTTTCATACAGCCGTCGCTCGCCATCTTCCGGCGGCGCCACGCTGTCAAAGCGCACCAGTGCATGCAAGCCCAGGCGTGCCAGGGCTTCGCGCCAGTCCGGCTCGCGGTGGTCGCTGCTGCTGACAAAG
This sequence comes from Pseudomonas sp. TAE6080, assembly GCF_018732265.1. Taxonomy (NCBI): domain Bacteria; kingdom Pseudomonadati; phylum Pseudomonadota; class Gammaproteobacteria; order Pseudomonadales; family Pseudomonadaceae; genus Pseudomonas; species Pseudomonas sp. TAE6080. The sequence goes on along the minus strand of NZ_JAHIDY010000017.1, from coordinate 115,879 downwards.
TTGAGCACCGGCAGCAGTGGCTTGCCGCAACTGGCCAGCACTTGCAGCTCGTCGCGGTATTTGGCCAGTACCGGTTCCCGGGCGTCGATTACATACAGGCCGGCGTCGGACGCGAGCAGTTGACGCAACACCTTGGCTTCCTGTTCGAAGCGCTGGCGGGCTTCGTTGCCTTCCAGGAAACGGGCGAGGCGGGCCGGGCCGTCTAGGCGTTCGCCCGGTCGGTCGAGGCGTTCGAGGTAGTCGAGCAGGGCGATGGCATCTTCCAGGCCTGGCGTGTCGTACAGCTCCAGCAAGGCTTCACCGTCGACCGACAAACGCGCGCCTTCGACATGCCGGGTGGTACTGGGGCGGTGGGACACTTCGCCAAAGCCCACGTCACGGGTCAGGGTACGCAGCAGCGAGGTCTTGCCGACGTTGGTGTGGCCGACCACCGTCAGTTTCAGGGGTTTAGTCATGACCGGTCTCCAGCCAGGTGAGTGGCGCGCAGTCGGCGAAGGGCAGGTCCAGTTGCTGCAAGGCCGTGTGCCAATCGCCGAGGCGCTCGGCATCCAGCGCCTGGCCCGGTGGTGCTTGCAGCAGCCAGACACGGGTGGCGCTGGCGCTGCGGGCCAGTTCGCCGATCAGCGCCAGGCTGCCACGATCCGGCGAGCGGCGTGGGTCGCAGGCGATCACCAGGCGAGCGGGCGGGAAGCGGGTCAGTTGCTCCAGCAGCTTGTGGCGCGACTCGCGGCTGTCGAGGATGCCGGCGTTCTTGACCGTGGCCGGCAGTTTGGGCGGCCAGGGGTGCTGGTCGTCCAGTTCGATGGCCACCAGCAGGGCGCCATCGCTTTGCAACTCGCTGGCCCCGCCGCTGACTGGGTGCAACTGTTCTGGAGCCGCATCGTTCACACCGAGGCGTTCGCTGCTGGGCATCAAGGCTTCGCGCAACGAGCTGTAGCCGGGCAGGTTGAGGTCCAGGCGCAAGGCGGCACGCCCGCGTTGCCAGCGCCATAGGCAGAGGAGAGCGAGGACCAGCCGGGGCAGCAGGCCGTAGACCAGCAATACGCCCACCAGCCAGGCAGCCCAGGCCTGGCGGGCGCTTTCGATATTGAGTGCAGAGTCGCCGCTGGCGCGGATCATTTCCACCGTCGGCACGCTGAAACCGAGCAGGGCGGGCAGGCTGCCCAGGGCCTGGGTCACGCTGACAAAGGTGTCGGCGCCGAGAATGGTGGTTTCCCAGACAAAGCCGTAGCGCCGGGTGGCCATCAAGGTCAGCAGGATCACCAGCGCGCTGCACAGCGCCAGCAGCCACAGGCCATTGACCAGCACGCCAACCGCCCAGCGGTTGAGCTTGTGGCGTTGCAGCAACAACAACAACGCGGGCGCCAGTTGCGCGGCCTTGGCATCGCGGGCGAGTTTTTCGCTGAGCCACAACCACAGGCGGCCGAGGCTGGCGCTATGGTCACCCGCAAATAGCAGGCCCAGGGCCCAGCTCAGCAGCAGGATCAGGTTCAAGCCCAGCAGGCTGCCCAGGGCCCAGAACACATTGACCGGGGTCAGACCGTTGCCCAGCGCGGCGAAGGCCAGGCCGGCGCCGCTGACGATGGCTAGCACCATCAGCACGATCAGCGCCAGGCGCGCACCTTGCAGCCAATGAAGCAGGGCGGCGCTCAGGCCGTCACGCTCGGCCAGCCACAGCGCACGGTGTTGAATGCGCGTCGGCAGGTCGCCGCCGCTACTGCGGGCCAGGCGATTGGCTTCCTGGTCCTCCAGGGGGCCTGCGTGTTCTTCACGCAGGCGCACGGTTTCCGTCAGCCAGATTTTTTGCAGGGGGTTCAGTGCAGTCACGCGCCGTCCTGTTGTGTCAGTGAGCCTGGAGCATAACCCCTGGCCCGCGCCTCTGGTATTCTCGTCGCCATGAAAAAAACTCTCCCTTTAAGCCTGATCGCAGCCCTCGGTGAAAACCGCGTGATCGGCGTCGACAACAGCATGCCCTGGCATTTGCCGGGGGATTTCAAATATTTCAAGGCCACCACCCTGGGCAAGCCGATCATCATGGGGCGCAAGACCTGGGATTCCCTGGGGCGACCGTTGCCGGGCCGCTTGAACATTGTGGTCAGTCGTCAGACCGACCTGGTGCTTGAAGGTGCGCAAGTTTTTCCTTCACTGGATGCAGCCGTTGCGCGGGCCGAGGCCTGGGCGCTGGAGCAGGGTGTGGACGAGCTGATGCTGATCGGCGGCGCGCAATTGTATGCGCAAGGGCTGGAGCAGGCGGATCGCCTGTATCTGACGCGGGTTGCGTTGAGCCCGCAGGGGGACGCGTGGTTTCCGGAGTTTGACTTGAACCAGTGGAAACTGGTGTCGAATGTGCAGAATCCGGCAGAAGGCGACAAGCCGGCCTACAACTTCGAAGTCTGGGAAAAAGCCTAACTGTAGGAGCGAGCTTGCTCGCGAAGAACCTGAGAGCGACGCGGCCATTCAGTATGCCCGCGTCATCGTTAACATTCTTCGCGAGCAAGCTCGCTCCTACAGAGTTATGCCTGTGCTAGTTCCGCATGCTCATCGGCATTGAGCAATTCTTTATCCGTCTGCTGCATGATCTGGCTGGTAATCGCCCCCGCCGTCATCGAGCCATTGACGTTCAACGCCGTACGGCCCATGTCGATCAGCGGCTCCACGGAAATCAGCAACGCCACCAGCGCCACCGGCAAGCCCATCGCCGGCAGCACGATCAGCGCGGCAAACGTCGCACCGCCGCCCACGCCTGCCACACCGGCCGAGCTCAAGGTCACAATCGCCACCAATGTTGCGATCCACAATGGGTCGAGCGGGTTGATGCCCACGGTCGGCGCCACCATCACCGCCAACATCGCCGGATACAGGCCGGCGCAACCGTTCTGGCCAATCGTCGCGCCAAACGAGGCGGCAAAGCTGGCGATGGACTGCGGGATGCCCAGGCGACGGGTTTGCGCTTCGATGCTCAACGGGATGCTTGCTGCGCTGGAGCGACTGGTAAACGCGAAGGTCAGCACCGGCCACACCTTGCGGAAGAAGCGCAGTGGGTTGATCCCGGCCAGCGACAGCAGCAGGCCGTGGACTACAAACATCAGCCCCAGTGCCAGGTAGGACACCAGCACGAAGCTGCCGAGCTTGATGATGTCTTGCAGGTTGGAGCTGGCGACCACTTTGGTCATCAACGCCAGTACGCCGTAGGGGGTCAGCTTCATGACCAGGCGCACCAGGCGCATCACCCAGGCTTGCAGGGTGTCGATGGCGTTCAGCACTTTCTGGCCTTTTTCCACGTCATCCTTGAGCAGTTGCAACGCGGCAACGCCCAGGAACGCGGCAAAGATCACCACACTGATAATCGACGTCGGCTTGGCCCGGGCCAGGTCGGCAAACGGGTTCTGCGGGATGAACGACAGCAGCAACTGCGGGATATTCAGGTCGGCGACCTTGCCCGCGTAGTCACTCTGGATCACTTGCAGGCGCGCCAGTTCCTGGGTGCCGGCCACCAGACCTTCGGCGGTGAGGCCGAACAGGTTGGTCAGGCCGATACCGATCAGTGCCGCAATGGCGGTGGTGAACAGCAGTGTGCCGATGGTCAGGAAGCTGATCTTGCCCAGGGACGCGGCGTTGTGCAGGCGGGCCACGGCGCTGAGGATCGAGGCGAACACCAGCGGGATCACGATCATCTGCAACAGTTGCACATAACCATTGCCGACCAGGTCGAACCAGCCTATCGAGGCCTTGAGTACCGGGTGGCCAGCGCCGTAGATCGTGTGCAGGGCCACACCGAAGGCAACGCCCAGGACCAGGGCGAACAACACCTTCTTGGCCAGGCTCCAGTGAGTACGGCGGGTTTGGGCCAGGCCCTGCAATAATGCGAGGAACACCAGCAGGTTGAGAATCAGCGGCAGATTCATTGAAGCTCCAGGTAAAGGACTGCCAATCGCATGAGCGTGCGACTGCGAACCGGAAATCCTAACAGCTTGAAATATATTGATTTAATACCGTTATGGAATGGCGACTGTCGTTTTTGGAATAAGGCATTGACGTTCCTGTGTACGCGGGTGGCGGGATCAGGACGCCGTCGGTCGTGCGTGTAGCGGGCGTTGTCATACAGATTTGTTAGCGTTTATGCCTTTCACTCAGGGAGAAAACGCACATGAAGCTCGCGCCGAGACTGTTTGCCGCCGCGCTATGCCTGGGGCTTGCCAGCCAGGTCATGGCCGCCACCGAGTTGAAACACTGGCCCGCACCCGCCGCCAAGCAACTGAATGAGATGATCGCCGCCAACGCCAACAAGGGTAACTACGCGGTGTTCGACATGGACAACACCAGCTACCGCTTCGACCTCGAAGAATCGCTGCTGCCGTACATGGAGAACAAGGGCCTGATCACGCGGGACAGTCTCGACCCGTCGCTCAAGCTTATGCCGTTCAAAGACACCGCCGATCATAAGGAAAGTCTGTTCAGTTACTACTATCGCCTGTGCGAAGTGGACGACATGGTCTGCTACCCGTGGGTCGCCCAGGTGTTCGCAGGCTTCACCCTCAAGGAACTCAAGGGCTACGTCGATGAGCTGATGGCCTCCGGCAAGCCGGTACCGGTCACCTACTTCGAAGGCGACGTGGTGAAGAACATGGAGGTGCAGCCACCGAAAATCTTCACCGGCCAGACCGAGCTGTACAACAAGTTGATGGAAAACGGCATCGACGTGTACGTGATGACGGCGGCCTCTGAAGAGCTGGTGCGCATGGTCGCGTCTGATCCCAAGTACGGCTACAACGTGAAGCCGCAGAACGTGATTGGCGTCAGCCTGCTGCTCAAGGACCGCAAGACTGGCGAGCTGACCACCGCACGCAAGCAAGTCACGGCCGGCAAGTATGACGAAAAGGCCAACCTCGACCTGGAGCTGACCCCGTACCTGTGGACCCCAGCGACCTGGATGGCCGGCAAGCACGCGGCGATCCTCACCTACATCGATGAATGGAAAAAACCGGTACTGGTCGGCGGCGACACCCCTACCAGCGACGGCTACATGCTGTTTCACGATGTGGACGTGGCCAAGGGCGGCATTCACTTGTGGATCAACCGCAAGGACAAGTACATGACGCAAATGAACGGCATGATCGCCAAACACGCTGCGGCCCAGGCCAAGGAAGGCTTGCCGGTGACGGCGGACAAGAACTGGGTGATCGTCAAGCCCGACGAGATCCAGTAACCCGTCTTAAGCCCAAGTGCAGTCAATGTGGGAGCTGGCTTGCCTGCGATGGCATCGACGCGGTGTATCAGGTACGCCGTGGTGTCCGCATCGCAGGCAAGCCAGCTCCCACATTTGATCTCCTGTGGCTTGGCGATTCAGGCAGGCAAAAAAATGCCCCGCACTTGGCGGGGCATTTTCATGGGCGGGGCTTACAGGCCGTCAAGCATCGCCTTGTTACGTACCGCACCCTTGTCGGCACTGGTGGCCAGCAGCGCGTAAGCCTTCAGCGCGGTGGTGACTTTGCGCGGACGCTTCTCCACTGGCTTCCAGCCCTTCTTGTCCTGCTCGACCCGGCGCGCGGCCAGTTCTTCATCGCTGATCAACAGGTTGATCGAGCGATTCGGAATGTCGATCAGCACCTTGTCGCCATCCTGCACCAGGCCTATCGCGCCGCCGGCAGCGGCTTCTGGCGAAGCGTGGCCGATGGACAGGCCCGAAGTACCGCCGGAGAAGCGACCGTCGGTCAGCAGCGCACAGGCTTTGCCCAGGCCCTTGGACTTGAGATACGACGTCGGGTAGAGCATTTCCTGCATACCCGGGCCGCCTTTCGGACCTTCGTAGCGGATGATCACGATGTCGCCTTCTTTCACTTCGTCGGCGAGGATGCCGCGTACCGAGCTGTCCTGGCTTTCGTAGATCTTGGCGCGGCCTTCGAACACATGGATCGACTCGTCCACGCCGGCGGTTTTCACCACGCAGCCGTCGAGGGCGATGTTGCCGTACAGCACGGCCAGGCCGCCTTCTTGCGAGTAGGCGTGCTCGACGCTACGGATGCAGCCGTTTTCACGGTCGTCATCCAGGGTTTCCCAACGGGTCGACTGGCTGAACGCCGTCTGGGTCGGGATCCCGGCAGGGCCGGCCTTGAAGAAGGTGTGCACGGCTTCGTCGTCAGTCTGGGTGATGTCCCACTTGGCGATGCCTTCGGCCAGGGACTTGCTGTGCACGGTCGGCAGGTCGGTGTGCAGCAGGCCGCCACGGGCCAGGGAACCTAAGATCGAGAAGATCCCGCCGGCACGGTGCACGTCTTCCATGTGGTACTTCTGGATGTTCGGCGCGACTTTGCACAGCTGGGGTACATGCCGGGACAGGCGGTCGATATCGCGCAGGTCGAAATCGATCTCGGCTTCTTGCGCTGCGGCCAGCAAGTGCAGGATGGTGTTGGTGGAACCGCCCATGGCGATATCCAGGGTCATGGCGTTTTCGAACGCCTTGAAGTTGGCGATATTGCGCGGCAATACCGACTCATCGTTCTCGGTGTAGTAACGCTTGCACAACTCGACGATGGTGCGGCCGGCCTGCAGGAACAATTGCTCGCGGTCGCTGTGGGTCGCCAGTGTGGAACCGTTGCCCGGCAACGCCAGGCCCAGGGCTTCCACCAGGCAGTTCATCGAGTTGGCGGTGAACATGCCGGAGCACGAACCGCAGGTTGGGCAAGCGCTGCGCTCGTATTCCGCGACCTTCTCGTCAGAAGCGCTGGAATCGGCGGCGATCACCATGGCGTCCACCAGGTCGAGGCCGTGGGAGGCGAGTTTGGTCTTGCCGGCTTCCATCGGGCCGCCAGAGACGAAGATCACCGGGATGTTCAGGCGCAGCGAGGCCATCAGCATGCCCGGGGTGATCTTGTCGCAGTTGGAGATGCACACGATGGCGTCGGCGCAGTGGGCGTTGACCATGTACTCCACGGAGTCGGCGATGATCTCGCGGCTCGGCAGGGAATACAGCATGCCGTCATGGCCCATGGCGATGCCGTCGTCCACGGCAATGGTGTTGAATTCCTTGGCCACGCCGCCAGCGCGTTCGATCTCACGGGCGACCAGTTGGCCAAGGTCCTTGAGGTGGACATGGCCCGGCACGAACTGGGTGAACGAGTTGGCAATCGCGATGATCGGCTTCTTGAAGTCGTCATCTTTCATCCCCGTGGCACGCCACAGCGCGCGCGCGCCGGCCATGTTGCGGCCGTGGGTGGATGTTTTCGAGCGGTAATCTGGCATGGAGCACTCCGGGCGGCTAATCAGGAATCAAAGGGGAGTGAGCTTCTATTGACGTCTGGAACACCCGAAAAATGGCCCTGGTGTCCGGAAGTTGCCGCAAACGTGACGGGATCGCCGTGCGCATTGGCCTTGAGCTCATAAACCCGCCGGGGGATGACTGGCGATGAATACGGCCGATTCTACACCGTCTTCCTGTAGGAGCGAGCTTGCTCGCGAAAAACCCATAGGCGACGCAGGTTGCCTGGGGGCGCTGCGTTATCGTTGGCGTTCTTCGCGAGCAAGAACTAGGCGTCCCCCTCGCTCCTACAGGGGAAAGCGTTAGCGCCCGACCCGTAAATTCGTCAACCAGCCCCAGAGGCTGAACACGATGAAGCTGACCGCAATGGTCAGCAGCAGATGCGTTCCGGTTTGTGCCAAGGCCGCACTGCTTATGGCGGCCGTGAGGAACATGATGCTGTTCCCGGCCGATGCAGCGGTGCCCGCGCTGCTCGAGAACAACAGCATCGCTGCGGAAATCGCAGCGGGCCGAACCAGGGTGACGGCCAGGGCGCTGATCAACATGGGGATGAGCAAGGTCACGGTGGTGATGGCTTCCAGGCTGACGACCAGCGTTAGCAGCGCGCCCGCGACGAGCAGCAAGCCGAGGCCGATGTTGATTTGCCGGGACAGCGCCATGCGTTTTTGCAGGTACGAAGCCGCCACGCCGCCGAGCAGGTAGGCTACGCCGTACACCATCAGTACCAGCGCGTACTGGTATTCGGACAGTTTCAACGCATCCATGAAAATCAGCGGTGTCACGCTGATCAAGGCGAAATAGCAGGCAAACACCAGGGCGGCGATCCACCAGTAGCGCAGGAAGTCGCGATTGGCGGCGACAGCTTTGAGCGTGCCCAGGATCGAGACGGGCGCGCGGTGCGGGCTGGTAGCCTTGGGCGGCAGGATGCAAAACGCATGGATCAACATGCCCAATGCCATTAGCGCAAACCCATAAAAGCTCCCTTGCCAGTCGAAGGTGGTTTGCAGCCAGGAGCCGATCAGCGGTGACAGCGCTACAAACGAGCCGCTCAGGGTCATGTAATAGAGGCGTACGCGGGCGCGGTCTTGTTCGTCGAACAAGTCTTCCACCAGCGCGTGGCCCAGCACGAAAAATCCACAGCCCATGGCCTGCACACTGCGAAACAGCAGGAAGCTCAGGTAATCCGGCGCCATTGCGCAACCGATGGCACCGAGGATCGACAGGCTGATACAGCCGATCAGCACTTCCTTGCGCCCCCATTTATCCGACAGCGGGCCGGCCACCAGTTGGGAAGTCGCAAAGACCAGCGTGAACAGGCTGATGGACAGCGCGATATCTGCGCTGGGCGTGTCGAAGCGGTTTGCCAGTGCGGGGAAAGAGGGCAGCAGGATATTGATCGGGAAGAAGCTGATCAGGGAAATGCAGGTGATGAGGATAAAGCGGGAGAGGGTGGGCCCAGACATTGTTTTTGTTTTCCGGAGTAGAACCAGAAACCGATACTAGTCTGCGAAAAGTGGAATTCAATCAAAACCGTTGGCGGAAGTTTCCTGGGCTCGTGTGGGTTGCGACGGTAGGAAAAATCTTTCTGATACAGCACAAAAAAATGTGGGAGCTGGCTTGCCTGCGATAGCGGTGTAACAGATTAAAAATCTGTAACTGATACACCGCTATCGCGGGCAAGCCCGCTCCCACCTTTGATCTGTGTTACTTAGCTATTGGGCAACAACCGGCACGTAATGCTCTTGATATACCGCGTCTCGACAATCGCCGGGTGCACCGGGTGGTCCGGGCCCTGGCCGCCGCGTTCCAGCATCTGGATATTGCGGTCCAGGTGGCGGGCGCTGGTCAGCAGGATGTTTTGCAGGTCGTCTTCCGGCAGGTGCATGGAGCACGAGGCGCTGACCAGGATGCCGTCCTTGCTGAGCAGGCGCATGGCTTGCTCGTTCAGGCGGCGGTAGGCGCCTTCGCCGTTTTTCATGTCTTTTTTGCGTTTGATGAAGGCCGGTGGGTCGGCGACGATCACGTCGAAGCGTTCTTCGCTGGCTTTCAGTTCTTTCAACGCTTCAAAGACGTCGCCTTCGATGCAGGTCATCTTCTCCGCGACGCCGTTCAGCGCGGCGTTGCGCTCGACGCCGTCGAGGGCGAAGGCGGAAGCGTCGACGCAGAACACTTCACTGGCGCCGAACGCTGCGGCTTGCACGCCCCAGCCGCCGATGTAGCTGTACAGGTCGAGGACGCGTTTGCCTTTGGCATACGGGGCCAGGCGTGCGCGGTTCATGCGGTGGTCGTAGAACCAGCCGGTCTTCTGGCCCTGGATCACCGGGGCTTCGAACTTCACGCCGTTTTCTTCGAGGGCGACCCACTCTGGCACCAGGCCGAACACGGTTTCGACGTAGCGGTTGAGGCCTTCGGCGTCGCGTGCGGCAGAATCGTTCTTGAACAGGATGCCGCTGGGCTTGAGCACTTGGGTCAGTGCGGCGATCACGTCTTCTTTATGGGCTTCCATGGTCGCCGAGGCGATCTGTACCACCAGGATGTCGCCGAAACGGTCGACTACCAGGCCTGGCAGCAGGTCGGAATCGCCGTAGACCAGGCGGTAGAACGGTTTGTCGAACAGACGGTCGCGCAGGGACAGGGCGACGTTCAGGCGGTGCACCAACAGCGACTTGTCCAAAGGCAACTTGATGTCGCGCGACAGCAGGCGTGCGCAGATCAGGTTGTTCGGGCTCATGGCCACGATGCCCAGGGTCTTGCCGCCAGCCGCTTCCAGAATAGCCTGGTCGCCTGCCTGGAAGCCGTGGAGTGGGGTGGCGGCCACGTCGATTTCGTTGCTGTAGACCCACAGGTGGCCGTTGCGCAAACGGCGATCGGCGTTGGCTTTGAGACGCAGGCTTGGCAGGGACATGACGTCGCTCCGGAAAAAAGAGCGGGAGTATACCCTTTGCGCATCCGTTCATGTGGGAGCTGGCTTGCCTGCGATGCAGGCGGCGCGGTGTATCTGACGTACGGCGTTGATGCTATCGCAGGCAAGCCAGCTCCCACAAAAGACCGAGATAGAGGTTAGAATCGCCGCCTAGCCCAGAGTGTGTACTTATGTCCCAAGAGCTTTCCGCCGAACAGATCCAGCAGGCCCTGCAAGGCATCAGCGTGCCGCCTCAACCGCAAATCATGGTGGATTTGCAGATGGAGCAATACATGCCCGATCCGGACCTGGAAGTGATTGCGCGGTTGATCTCCCAGGACCCCGGCCTGTCCGGTTCGTTGCTGAAAATCGTCAATTCGCCGTATTACGGCCTGAGCAACAAGATTGCCTCGATCCAGCGGGCGGTCAACCTGCTGGGCAGCCGTTCCATCGTCAACCTGATCAATGCCCAGTCGATCAAGGGCGAGATGAGTGACGACACCATCGTCACCCTCAACCGGTTCTGGGACACCGCCCAGGATGTGGCAATGACCTGCCTGACCCTGGCCAAGCGCACCGGCTCCCAGGCGGTGGATGAAGCCTACGCCCTGGGCCTGTTCCACGATTGTGGCGTGCCGTTGATGCTCAAGCGCTTCCCGGACTATATGAGCGTGCTGGAAGAGTCCTACGCCAAGGCGGGCCCCGACTGCCGGGTGGTCGATACCGAGAACCGCGCGTTCCACACCAACCATGCGGTGGTGGGTTACTACACCGCCAAGTCCTGGCGCCTGCCGGAGCATGTGACCAACGCGATCGCCAACCACCACAACGCCCTGGCGATTTTCAGCGATGAGTCGGCGCGCAACAGCCCACTGAAAAACCTGCTGGCGATCCTGAAGATGGCCGAGCACATCTGTGCGTCCTATCGGGTACTGGGCAACCAGACGGTGGACCATGAATGGGAGAGCATCGGCCATCTGGTGCTGGATTACGTGGGCCTGTCGGATTACGACTTCGAGAACCTGAAGTTGTCGATCCGCGAATTGGGCGCGCACTAACCTTTCTATCGCGAGACGAATATGCCTGAGCTGCCAGAAGTCGAAACCACCCGGCGCGGGATCGCGCCGCACCTGGAAGGCCAGCGGGTCAGCCGGGTGATCGTGCGTGAGCGCCGCCTGCGTTGGCCGATTCCCGAGGATCTGGACGTGCGCCTGTCCGGGCAGCGCATCGTGCTGGTGGAGCGTCGCGCCAAGTATCTGCTGATCAATGCCGAAGTCGGCACCTTGATCAGCCACTTGGGCATGTCGGGCAACCTGCGCCTGGTGGAAGTCGGCCTGCCGGCGGCCAAACATGAACATGTGGACATCGAACTGGAGTCAGGCCTGGCCCTGCGCTACACCGACCCCCGGCGCTTTGGCGCGATGCTCTGGAGCCAGGACCCGCATAACCACGAACTGCTGCTGCGCCTGGGGCCAGAGCCGTTGACTGACCTGTTCGACGGTGAGCGCCTGTTCCAGCTGTCCCGTGGGCGCTCCATGGCGGTCAAGCCGTTCATCATGGACAACGCGGTGGTGGTGGGCGTGGGCAATATCTACGCGACCGAGGCGTTGTTTGCCGCCGGGATCGACCCGCGCCGGGAGGCCAAGGGCATTTCCCGTGGGCGATATTTGAAGCTGGCGATTGAGATCAAACGCATTCTTGCGGCTGCCATCGAGCGTGGCGGTACAACCTTGCGTGATTTTATTGGCGGCGACGGGCAGCCGGGGTATTTCCAGCAGGAGCTGTTCGTCTACGGGCGCGGGGGCGAGGCGTGCAAGGTCTGTGGGAGTGAGTTGCGTAATGTGATGCTGGGGCAGCGGGCGAGTGTGTTTTGCCCGAAATGCCAGGGCTGACTTTGTGTGAGGGCGGCTGCCGTCATCGCGGGCAAGCCCACATTTTGATTTGTGAATACCTTCAAATGTGGGAGCTGGCTTGCCTGCGATAAGGCCCGCCCAGCCACCACAAGGTTTCAGGCCTTACCGGTAATCAAGCGGTACTTCTCCATCAATTGCTCTTCTGTTTCCGGGCGGGCTTCATCCAGCGGAATGCAATCGACCGGGCACACTTGCTGGCACTGGGGCTCGTCATAGTGGCCGACACACTGGGTGCACAGGTTGGGGTCGATCACGTAGATCTCTTCACCCTGGGAAATGGCAGCGTTCGGGCACTCGGGTTCGCAGACGTCGCAGTTGATGCAATCGTCGGTGATGATCAGGGACATGGAAACTCCTGCCAGGGCACTTGAGCCAAGGCATCTGAAAACTAATGCGCGCAATTGTGCCGCATTGGCGCCCGCAGTGCGAGCAGGCGCCGATCAAGCGGTCTTACTTCTTGAAGCGTAGGGTCAGGGCGTCGGCGACCGCAGGGTGCACGAACTTGGTGATATCACCGCCCAATGCCGCAATTTCCCGGACCAATGTCGAGGAAATGAACGAATAACGCTCCGACGGTGTGAGAAACAGGCTCTCGACGTCCGGTGCCAGTTGGCGGTTCATATTGGCCAGCTGGAATTCGTACTCGAAGTCCGACACTGCACGCAGGCCGCGCAGGAATACATTGGCGTTCTGTTCCTTGGCGAAGTGCGCCAGCAGTGTCGAAAAGCCCACTACTTCAACGTTCGGCAGGTGCTTGGTGACCTCGCGCGCCAGTTCCACGCGCTGTTCCAGGGGAAACAGCGGGTTTTTCTTGGGGCTGGCAGCGACCGCGATGATCACATGGTCGAACAAGCGCGAGGCGCGTTCGACCAGATCGCCATGGCCTTTGGTAATCGGGTCGAAGGTACCTGGGTACAACACTCGGTTCATCGCGTCGTCCTGGCGGAGTCCGTTGGGGAACCGGATGGTATCGCAGCCATCCCGGTCGGCCAAGTCAACTTATTCAGAAGAAAGCACTATAGACACCGCGAATACCCCTATGAACCCCTGTAGGAGCGAGCTTGCTCGCGAAGAACGTCAACGATAACGCAGCGCTATCAGATAGCCCGCGGTGCCTATGGGTTCTTCGCGAGCAAGCTCGCTCCTACAGGGGGCCATCATTGGCTTTTCATGCTGTTTTCAGGCGTTCGGCCAGTGCCGTCGCCAGTTGCGCGGTCAGGCCATACACCGACAGTTGTGGGTTGGCGCCGATGCTGGTGGGGAACAATGAACCATCGTGGATCGACAGGTTACGCAACTGGTGATGCCTTCCGAGGCTGTCGGTCACGGCGTTTTTCGCCTCTTCACCCATGGCGCAACCGCCCATCACGTGGGCGCTGCCCAGGCAGGTGCGGTGCAGTTCCAGGTTCAGGCCGTCAATCAGGCTGCGGGCTTCGGCCAGTGTGCTGACGTATCGCGCATCGTGGTGCAGCGGCTTGACCGACTTGGCGCCGGCGGCAAACTGGATTTCGGCCATGCTGTGGAAGGCCCGGCGCAGGCCATCCCAGGCATAGGGCGAGACCTCATAGTCGAGTACCGGCGTGCCATCGCCCCGCAGGCCGACGCTGCCGCCCTGGCTGTCAGGGTGGAACCCGTCCCGCAGCAGCGCGAGCATCGCATGGGTCTTGGGCAACTGGCTCATGTCCAGGGCGTTCTGCGTGCCATAACCACCGAACAACGTACTGGCCAGGGCCGGGTGCAAGGGCGGCGCTTCAAGCTTGTAGGACATTTTACCGGTGGTGCCGTCCTGCCATTGGAAGTGGTCGGAGTAAATCGACTGTGGCGCGCCATAGAACGGGTTGATCACCTCGTCGAACAGCCCTGCGGAAAAATTCACCAGATGCAGGAAGGTGCGCTTGCCCAGGCGTGAGTGCGGGTCGGGCGCGTCGGAGCGCATCAGCAGCGCCGGGCTGTTGATACCGCCGCCGGCCAGCACGTAATGCTTGGCCTTGACCGTGATCTTGCGGCCGGTAGGCGCTACGCAGCGTGCGTCCATGGCCACGCATTCGAGGCTGGTGATGGTGTCGCCGCTGAATTTCAGGCGCTCGGCGCGGGCCAGGTACAACAGCTCGCCGCCTTGCTCCAGGGTCGAGGGAATGGTGGTCACCAGCATCGATTGCTTGGCGTTGACCGGGCAGCCCATGCCGCAATAGCCCAGGTTGAAGCAGCCGCGCACGTTGCGTGGGATCACGTGCCAGCTGTAGCCAAGCTTTTCGCAGCCTTTGCGGATCACATCATTGTTGGGGTTGGGTGGCAGGGCCCAGGGTGCGATGCCCAGGCGTTGCTCCATCTTTTCAAACCACGGCGCCATCTCGGCGCTGCTGTGGCCCGTGACCGCGTACTCGCTGGCCCAGTGGGACAACGTCGGGTCGGGTGTGCGAAAGCTCGATGTCCAGTTGATCAGCGTGGTGCCACCCACCGCGCGGCCCTGCAGGATGGTAATGGCCCCGTCCTTGCTCATGCGCCCGATGCCTTCCTGATACAGGCTGGCGTAGGCCTCGTCTTCCAGCAGCTTGAAGTCGCTGCTGGTCTTGAGCGGGCCTTCTTCGATCAGCAGCACCTTGTAGCCAGCGGCGCTGAGGATTTCGGCGGTGGTGCCACCGCCTGCGCCGCTGCCGATGATTGCGACATCGGCCTCCAGGGTCAGGTCCTGGTCAAGGGCGGCGCCATTGTGGGTTTTCCAGCCGCGGGCCATGCCATCGCGGAACACATCAGGTACGGGCATCAGCTTGTTCTCTTGTTTTTATCAGCGGTCATGACGTGTAGGAGCTATCACGGTCAGATCTTCGGCGGCCCGGGGTATCCGCAATGGGCCCAGGACTCGGGCCGGAAATACCAGGCCATGATCACCAGCTTGAGCAGCGAGCCGTGGCCCATGCGCAGCAGGTTGAGGAAGCTGTTTTCCCAGCGATGCAGGAAGTTGCGGATCTGCTCGCTGCTGGCGTTTTCCCAGCTGCCCCAGACGCCGGTGAGCGGGCCACGGGTGACGGCCATGCCCAGCACATCGAACAACTGCTGGGTCAGCTTGAACATCTCCGGCGACAGGTGCTGCAGGCTGTAATCGAGCTTTTTAAGCGTGTCTTCAATCCCTGCGGCCACGACCCCGGCGCTGGCCGCCCCTTCCAGCAACACCGGAATCACCGCGCGCAAAAACGGCAGGTCGCTGTTGCGCAACATGGCAAAGCCGCTGGCGGGGGTGCTGCTGGAGCAGCCGCTGAGGCTGGCGCCAAGGCCGGCGGTCGCCAGGAAGGCCGTGCCGCACAGGCCGATTTTCAAGACGCCGCGCCGCGACAGCGCGGGTGATTCAGTCAGGCTAGGGTTCATTTTTATTGTTGTCCCGGTGATAACGGTTTTAGCGCACGAACAGCTTCTGGATCAGTTTCTGGATGGCTTTGCCATACGGCGGGTAAATCAGCTTCGCCGCGTTCAGGCGCTGCTTGATCAGTACGCCCTTGGCCTTGCTGAAGGTGAGGAAGCCTTCATGGCCATGGTAGTGGCCCATGCCCGATGGGCCGATGCCGCCAAATGGCATATCGTCCTGGGCCACATGCAGCAGGGTGTCGTTCAAGCACGCACCGCCGGAATGGGTTTCGTGGAGTACGCGATTCTGTTCGGCCTTGTTGTAGCCGAAGTAATACAGCGCCAGTGGGCGAGGGCGTTGGTTGATGTAGGCAAAGGCCTGGTCGATCCCGCGATAGGGCACGATGGGCAGCACCGGGCCGAAAATCTCGTCCTGCATCACGGTCATCTCATCGCTGACATTTAGCAGCAGGCTATGGGCCATGCGCCGGGCCTGGCCCTGGTCGTAGAGCGGCACCAGGGTCGCGCCCTTGTCGGTGGCGTCCTTGACGTAGGCATTGAGCCGGGCGAGTTGTCGCTCGTTGATGATGGCGGTGTAGTCCGGGTTATCGGCCAGTGTCGGATAAAACCCACGTACCGCCTGGGTGTAGGCCTCGACGAAGCCCTCTACCCGGTCCTCTGGAACCAGCACGTAGTCCGGCGCCACACAGGTTTGCCCGGCATTCAGCGCCTTGCCGAACGCGATTCGTTCGGCGGCGTCCTTGAGTGGTACATCCGCCGAGACAATGGCCGGGGATTTGCCCCCCAGTTCCAGGGTGACCGGGGTCAGGTGCTCGGCGGCGGCGCGCATCACATGCTTGCCGATGCTGGTAGCGCCGGTGAACAGCAGGTGATCGAAAGGCAGTTTGGAAAACGCCATGCCCACTTCCGCTTCGCCGAGCACCACGCATACCAGGTCTTCGGGGAAGATTTTCGCCAGCAGGGTCTTGAGCAACTGACCGGTGGCCGGGGTGGATTCGCTGAGCTTGAGCATCACCCGGTTGCCCGCCGCCAACGCACCGACCAACGGGCCGATGGCCAGATACAACGGGTAGTTCCAGGGCACGATCACCCCGATGACCCCCAGCGGTTGATAGATAACTTTGGCAGACGCCGGCTGGAAGGCTATACCTACAGCGCGGCGCGACGGTTTCATCCAGCCCTTGAGGTGTTTGCTGGCGTAGTGAATGCCGTGCAGGCTGGGCATCAGTTCGGCGAACAGGGTTTCATCGGCGCTGCGATGGCTGAAGTCACTGCTGATGGCCTCGATCAGCGCCTGGCGCTCGTCGCTGAGCAGGTCGCGCAAGGCCTTGAGCCACTGCTGGCGCTGCGCCGCCGGCGGCATCGGGTTACCTGCGTAGGCACGCCGTTGGGCGTCAAACAGGTCCTGGAGTTGGTCCAGCGCCTGGGAATCTTGCAGGTAGGCAACGTTGGCAGACATGGCGCAGATCCTGATTGTTATTGGTATAACTGCGTTTTTAGAGTCATTGCTCTATTTTGTCAAATGCCTTCGCAGCAGCATGCAGTTTTATCCTGGCAAGGATAGACCGTAAGATGTTTGCATCAGGATTCAAGAAGCCGATACCCCATGGCACCACGAGTAAAAACCAGCGAACGCATTGTGCAAACCAGCCTGGAGCTGTTCAACCAGCAGGGCGAGCGCAGCATCAGCACCAATCACATTGCCGCCCACATGGAAATATCCCCGGGCAACCTGTACTACCACTTCCCGAACAAGCAGGCGATTATCGCGGTGCTGTTTCGCGAGTACGAGGCCTTGGTGGACAGCTTCCTGCGCCCGCCACAGGGGCGTGCAATGGTGGTCGAAGACAAGCGCTTCTATCTGCAGGCGGTGCTGGCCGGTATGTGGCGCTATCGCTTTTTACATCGTGACCTTGAGCATTTGCTGGAGAGCGACCCGGAACTGGCTACGGGCTACCGGCGTTTCTCCCAGCGCTGCCTGATTCAGGGCGGCGCGATTTACCGGGGGTTTGTCGAGGCCGGAATCCTGAATATGGACCCGGTGCAGACCGAGGCCCTGACCCTCAATGCCTGGATCATCCTGACCTCCTGGGTACGTTTTTTGTGTACCACCAATGAAAACTCCACGCACCTGAGTGCCGAGGCGATCAAGCGCGGGGTGTATCAGGTGCTGGTGCTGGAGGCCGGGTTTATCACGCCGCAGGCTAAAGAGGCCGTGGACGGGTTGTTCAAGGAGTTTTACGTGCCGTTGAATCAGGCACTGGAAGAAGTGAAGTAAGCCCTTTCCTAAACGTATTTCCAGGAGTCCGTCATGCCGCTTGCGCAACTGATCAGCCCGCCACAACTGGCCGAACGCCAGAAGCACGCAGGCTTAGTCGTCCTCGATTGCCGTTTTGCCCTGGAAGACCCGGACTACGGGCGTTGCAGCTATGCCGAAGGGCATATCGAAGGTGCGCAGTATGCTGACTTGGAACGCCACCTCAGCGGGCCGGTGACCAGGGGTGTGACCGGGCGCCATCCATTGCCGGCGCCCCAGGCACTGATCCGGCAGTTGCAGGCCTGGGGCATCAATGCCGACAGCGAGATCGTGCTTTATGACGACGGCCCAGGCGCGTATGCCGCCCGTGCCTGGTGGCTGCTGGCATGGTTGGGCAAGCGTGACGGCGTGTCGATCCTCGATGGTGGGCTGAAAGCCTGGCATGCCGCGGGTTTCCCCTTGAGCCTGGATGCGCCGAGCACCGAGCCTGGCACCTTCACCGGCAGCCCGGACAACCACCTGTTGCTGGATGCCGAACACCTGCAAAAACGCCTGGGCCAGCCAGGCCTGACCCTGATCGATGCTCGCGCCTTGCCGCGTTTTCGCGGTGAGGTGGAGCCGATTGATCCGATTGCCGGGCACATTCCCGGGGCGCAATGTGCGGCGTTCAACGAGAACCTGGGCAGTGATGGGCGTTTCTTGCCGGTGGAGCAGCTCAAGCAGCGGTTTGCGCAAAAGCTGCAAGACCGTTCGCCGGATGAGTTGGTGGCGTATTGCGGCTCGGGTGTGACGGCGTGCCACAACCTGTTTGCCCTGAGCCTGGCGGGTTATCCGTTGGGCAAGCTGTATGCGGGGTCGTGGAGCGAGTGGATCAATGATCCGCAGCGACAAATCGCGACCGGCGACTGAGTTGCCGGGCCTGTAAACCCAATCCAATGTGGGAGCAGGCAAGCCAGCTCCTACATTATCGACCGGGTTGAGACAGTAACCACTGCGGGATCCGCCGTTCCAGGTAGTACCCAGGCGTCTTCACCGACCCGTCGACAAACCCCACATGCCCACCCTTGGCCTGCAGCTCAAACTCGATGCAGTCCGACAGTTCGCTGGCCTGGGGCAGGCTATGGGCAAACACAAAAGGATCGTCCGCCGCCTGGATGATCAGCGTCGGCGTGCGAATTGCGCCTAGAAAGTAGCGACTCGACGCGCGCCGGTAATAGTCCTCGGCGCTCAGGTAGCCATGCAGCGGCGCGGTGACGCGCCCGTCAAAGTCCCAGAACGTACGCATCTTCTCCAGCGAGCCTAGGTCGGCCAGGGTCTTGAGCGCGTCTTCGCGTCCGTCCTGCTGGAATTGGCGTTGCTTGACCCGGATATAGCCGAGCATCTCGCGCATGAAATGCTTCTGATAGACCCGTGAAAAGCCCAGGCCGATGCGGTCGGCGCACTGGTCCAGGCGAAATGGCACCGATACCGCTGCTGCCCCTTGCAGGCCAGAGCTGTCGCCGGTTTCGCCCAAGTGCTTGAGCAGTACATTGCCGCCCAGGGAATAACCCACGGCATACAGCGCCGCCAACGGCCGCTTGGCCCGCAGGTGCGCGATGGTGGCCGCCAGGTCTTCACTGGCACCGGAATGGTAACTGCGGGCCAGCCGGTTGGGTTCGCCGGAGCAGCCGCGCCAATTTAGCGCAACGCTGGTCCAGCCCTGACCGGCCAGGGATTTTTGCAGGCCTGCGACGTAGGGCGAATTCGACGAACCGGTCAGCCCGTGTAGCACCAGCACCAGCGGCGCATGGGGATCATGCGGGCCATGCCAGTCGAGGTCGAGAAAGTCGCCATCCTCCAGCCACAGGCGTTCGCGCTGGCGAACGAGGTGGTTGGTAGCGCGCCAGAGCGGGCCCCACAGCGTTTGCAGATGGGGGTTGCCAAGGCCGAAGGCGGGGGTGAAGCGGTTGGATGAAGGCGTCATACACACCGATAACTGTAGGAGCGAGCTTGCTCGCAAAGAACCAACAAGCGACGCATCTCTATCAGATGCGTTGCGTTATCGTTGGCGGCCTTCGTCGGAACGCCGCCCCCAGACACGCTCGCTCCTACGCCGTACGTTGCCACAGCGCGTAATACACCCGCCCGGACTTCTGCTCGCGGTGCAGGCGCCAGTTGCCCGGCAGGCCAAGGGTCGAAGGCGCAGTTTCGCTTTCGGTGTAGACCCAGGCGTCATCGGCCAGCCATTGGCGCTCTTCCAGCAGCGCGCAGACCGTCGGCAACAGGTTCTGGTTGAACGGCGGGTCGAGGAACACCACATCGAATGCACTGGCCGGCTGGGTTTCCAGATAGCGCAGGGCATCGGCGGTTTGTACATGACCGGTGGTGCAGCGCAGGGTGCCCAGGTGTTCGCGCAGGCTGGACACTGCCACGTTGCTTGCGTCCAGGGCCTGGCCCAGGGCCGCGCCACGGGACAGGGATTCCAGGAACAACGCCCCGCTGCCGGCGAACGGGTCAAGCACCTTGGCCCCTTCGATGTACGGCGCGAGCCAGTTGAACAAGGTCTCACGGACCCGATCCGGGGTAGGACGCAGGCCCACCACATCGGGGAAACTCAGCTTGCGGCTGCGCCATTGGCCGCCAATGATGCGCAGTTGGCCCACACCGTTGTGAACGTTATGGACAGGTTTTTTAGTACGCGATGGACTAGCCATTAATGCTCCGGAACCCCGAGCGGCTGCTCGGCAGGTTTATCAGTGGGGGGCGGTAGTGGCTTTTGCGCAGTGGTTGGACCTGCGGTCACAATCACCATTTTATCGCTACTCAAGTGTTTGTTCATGGCGGCCTTGACCTGATCGACGGTCAGGGCCTGGGATTGCTGCATGAAGTCTTCCAGGTAATTGAGCGGCAGGTTGTAGAAACCCATGGCACCCAGTTGCCCGACGATATCGGCGTTGCTCGCGGTAGACAGTGGGAAGCTGCCGGCCAGTTCGCGCTTGGCGTCATCCAGTTCTTTTTGCGTCGGCCCGGTCTTGAGGTAGTCGGCCAGCACTTGCTCCACCAGGCGCAAGGTGCCGCCGCTCATTTCGGCGCGGGTCTGCAGGTTGATCATGAACGGGCCACGGACCTGCATCGGCGAGAAGCCCGAGTACACGCCATAAGTCAGGCCGCGTTTCTCACGCACTTCGCTCATCAGGCGGGTGCCAAAACCACCGCCACCCAGGATCTGGTTGCCCAGGGACAGGGCCGCGTAGTCCGGGTCGGCACGGTTGATGCCCAGTTGTGCGAACAACAGATGCGTCTGCTTGGATGGAAACTCGATATGCCCCAGGCCGGCCTTGGGCTCGGTCGGTTCGGCGATCTTCGCCAGCGCCGGGCCCTTGGGCAGGGATGCGGACACCTTGGCCGCCATGGCCTCGGCGTCGGCGCGGGACAGGTCGCCGACCATCGCGATCACCGCGTTGCCAGCGGCGTAGGCCTTGGCGTGGAATGCTTGCAGCTGCGCCTGGGTAATCGCCGGAACGCTCGCAGGCGTGCCTTCGCTCGGGTGTGCATAGGGATGATCGCCGTACAGGCGCTTGAACAGCTCGATGCTCGCCAACTTGCCCGGGTTCTGCTTCTGGTACTCGAAGCCGGCCAGCAACTGGTTCTTGATCCGTGCCAGGGAGTCGGCAGGGAAGGTCGGCTGGCCGATCACCTGGTCAAACAGCGTGAGGGCGGCGTCGCGCTTGTCGGCGGCACTGAGGCTGCGCAGCGAGACCAGCGCCATGTCGCGGTAGGCACCGTTGCTGAAATCGGCGCCCAGGCCTTCAAAACCGGCGGCAATCTGCCCCACATCCTTGCCCGGCACGCCTTCGTTGAGCATGGCGTTGGTCAGCAGGGCCAGGCCTGGGGTGTTGCCGTCCTGGCTGCTGCCAGCGGCGAACAGGATGCGCATGTCGAACATCGGCAGTTCGTGGGCCTCGACGAACAACACCTTGGCGCCTTCGGCGGTGTTCCAGGTCTGCACGTTGAGCTTGCGGTTGGTCGGGTTCTTGCCGTCCAGTTCTGCCAGCGATTGCAGGGTCTTGCTGGACTTGGCCTGTTCCAGCGCCGGGCTGGCCACGGAGTCGTCCGGGCGACCGATATACACCGCGACCGCTGCCACCAGGGTCACGAGGATCAGGCCGGGCAGCACCAGGCGGTTGTTTTTGCGATTACTCATGAGTGGTCTCCTCTGGCAGGACATGGGCGACACTCAGGCGTTCGCGGGTGAAATACGTGCGTGCGGCCTTCTGGATGTCCTCGGGCGTCACGCTCTGCAGCTCGGCAAGTTCGGTATCCATGAGTTTCCACGACAGGCCGACCGTTTCCAGGGAGCCAATGGCCGTGGCCTGGCTGGTGATGGAGTCGCGCTCGTAGACCACGCCGGCAATGACCTGGGCGCGGATACGCTCCAGTTCCTCGGCAGTCGGTGGCTTGGCCTTGAGTTCGTCCAGCAGGCGCCAGAGCCCGGCTTCGGCCTGGGCGACGGTTTTCTTCTTCTGCTGGTTGGGCGTGGCGCTCAGGGTGAACAGGCTGTCGCCACGGGTGTAGGCGTCGTAGTTGGTCGAAGCCCCGGACACCAGTTCTTCACCGCGTTCCAGCTGGCTTGGGATGCGCGCGCTGTAGCCGCCATCGAGCAGGGCCGAGATCAGGCGCAGGGCATTGACCGAGCGCTTGTCTTCGGCGGTGGCCAGGCCTGGGACGTTGAAGCCCAGGATGACGCTCGGCAATTGAGTCTGCACGTGCAGGGTCAGCAGGCGCTCGCCCGGCTCGGCCAGCTCCAGCGGTTTTTTCGCCGGTGGCACGTCACGCTTGGGGATCGGGCCGAAGTAACGCTGGGCCAGGGTTTTCACCTCGTCCGGGGTCACGTCGCCGACCACCACCAGGGTGGCGTTGTTCGGCACGTACCAGGATTGGTACCAGTGGCGCAGTTCCTCGACCTTCATGCGGTCTAGGTCAGCCATCCAGCCGATGGTCGGCGTGTGGTAGCCACTGGCCGGATAGGCCATCGCCTTGAAGCGCTCGAAGGCCTTGGACATCGGGTTGTCATCGGTGCGCAGGCGGCGCTCTTCCTTGATCACTTCGATCTCGCGGCTGAACTCGTCGGCCGGCAGGCGCAGGGTGGCCATGCGATCAGCCTCCAGCTCCAGGGCGACGCCCAGGCGGTCACGGGCCAGTACTTGGTAGTAGGCCGTGTAGTCATCGCTGGTGAAGGCGTTTTCCTCGGCACCCAGATCGCGCAGGATCAACGAGGCTTCGCCGGGGCCGGTCTTGGAGCTGCCCTTGAACATCATGTGTTCCAGGGCGTGGGACAAACCGGTCTGGCCTGGGGTTTCATAGCTGGAGCCGACCTTGTACCAGACCTGCGATACCACCACCGGGGCGCGATGGTCTTCGCGCACGACGACCTTGAGGCCGTTGTCCAGAGTGAATTCGTGGGTGGGTTGAGGATCGGCAGCCAAGGCTGAAAGGGGCAGACAAACTGTGCTGAGCAGCAGGCCTGCGGCGCGGCGGGCTAGAGCATTCATTCGTTTTTAAACCTGTTGGGCTGCCCGCTTGGTCTTAGCGTCGGCGGGCGAGGAGGTGCTAGGATACTGATCCGTATTAGCGGCGGCCACTGCGGCGGTCATATCGTTTCGGATCCAGTCGTAGGAATGATGGAGTTAACGGTGGGTTTCCCCGATTTTCTTCCACTTTTCACCGATTTTATCGCTTCAGTCCTATATTGAATCGATTTGTTGAGGTTGTGTTAACACCTCACAAAATGTTGCGCATGAACAAGCTGGCTAAAAAACAGTCTGTTACGCATCGAATATTATTTACCGAGGCGCCACCTTGGCGCGTCGCTACCTTGAGATAGCCGTCCTCCATGTTTGGTTCCAACGACGACAAGAAGACCCCAGCTGCGGCTGGCGAGAAAAAAGGCCTGTTCGGATGGCTGCGCAAAAAGCCGCAGGAAACCGTCGTCGAACAGCCGCAAGTCCAACCTGAGCCTGTGCCCGAGCCTGTTCTGCAGGCGGAACCTGCGATTGAGCCGGTGGCCGAGCCTGTCGTCGAGGCCCCGGTGGTGTTGCCTATGGCCGAGCCGGTGTTGCAACCGGTGGTGGAGGCTGCGCCAGAGCCAGAGCACAAGCCATGGCCGTCATTGCCGGTGGCTGAAGAGCCCGTTGCGTTGGTCGAGGATGTGCAGGCCGAACATGCAGCGCCGCCGATTCCTGCCATTGTCGAGCCTATCGAGCCGCTACCCGTCGTCGTTGAGCCGGCCCCGCTCGTAGTCGAGCCCGCTCCGCTGGTGATCGATGCTGCTCCCGCAGTCATCGAGGCTGCCTTGGTACCTGCGCCTGTCGAAGCGCCTGTCGAAGCCAGCAAGACCGGCTTCTTCGCCCGCCTCAAGCAAGGCCTGAGCAAGACCAGTGCGAGCATCGGCGAAGGCATGGCCAGCCTGTTCCTGGGCAAGAAGATCATTGATGACGAACTGCTCGAAGACATCGAGACCCGTCTGCTGACTGCTGACGTAGGCGTTGAAGCCACCGCCGTGATCATCCAGAGCCTGACGCAGAAGGTGGCGCGCAAGCAGCTGACTGACGCCGACGCTCTGTACAAATCGTTGCAAGCCGAACTGGCCGCCATGCTCAAGCCGGTGGAGGCACCGCTGGTCATCACCGAGAACAAACCGTTCGTGATCCTGGTCGTAGGCGTCAACGGCGCCGGCAAGACCACCACTATCGGCAAGTTGGCGAAGAAGCTGCAACTGGAAGGCAAGAAAGTCATGCTCGCTGCCGGTGACACCTTCCGCGCCGCTGCCGTGGAGCAATTGCAGGTATGGGGCGAGCGCAACAAGATCCCGGTCATTGCCCAGCATACCGGCGCCGATTCCGCCTCGGTGATCTTCGATGCCGTGCAGGCCGCCAAGGCCCGCAACATTGACGTACTGATTGCCGATACCGCCGGTCGCCTGCACACCAAAGACAACCTGATGGAAGAATTGAAAAAAGTGCGCCGGGTCATCGGCAAGCTCGACGCCGATGCGCCGCACGAGGTGTTGTTGGTGCTGGATGCCGGCACCGGGCAGAACGCGATCAGCCAGGCCAAGCAATTCAACCAGACGGTACAACTGACCGGCCTGGCGTTGACTAAGCTCGATGGCACGGCCAAGGGCGGGGTGATTTTCGCCCTGGCTAAACAATTCGGGCTGCCGATTCGTTATATCGGTGTCGGCGAAGGTATTGATGACCTGCGCACGTTTGAAGCCGAACCCTTTGTCCAGGCACTGTTTGCCGAGCGGGAGCGTTCATGATTCGATTCGAACAGGTCGGTAAACGTTATGCCAATGGGCATGTGGGCTTGCATGAGCTGAGTTTCCGGGTACGCCGCGGCGAGTTCTTGTTTGTCACCGGCCATTCCGGCGCCGGCAAAAGTACCTTGCTGCGCCTGCTGCTGGCCATGGAACGTCCCACCACCGGCAAGTTGCTGCTGGCGGGCCAGGATCTGGCCACTATCAGTAATGCGCAGATTCCATTTCTGCGCCGGCAGATCGGTGTCGTGTTCCAGAACCACCAGTTGCTGTTCGACCGCACGGTGTTCAACAACATCGCCCTGCCATTGCAGATTCTCGGGCTGTCCAAGGCCGAGATCGTCAAGCGTGTGGATTCGGCCCTGGAACGTGTGGCGCTGTCGGACAAGACCGACCTGTACCCCGGCGACCTGTCCACCGGCCAGCAACAGCGTGTCGGCATTGCCCGCGCCATCGTGCATCGCCCGGCCTTGCTGCTGGCGGATGAACCGACCGGTAACCTCGACCCGCGCCTGGCTGCAGAAATCATGGGGGTTTTTGAAGACATCAACCGTCTGGGCACCAGCGTGCTGATTGCCAGCCACGACCTGGCATTGATCGCGCGCATGCGCCATCGCATGCTGACCCTGCAACGCGGTCGCCTGATTGGTGATGGGGAGGCTGGCGTATGAGTGCCACACGTAGCCCTAAAGTCTCCGAACGCGTGGCGCCGAAACCGGCCGACCCGCAGCCGCAGAAGAAGAAACGCGACGAAGACGACGGTCCGGACTTCAGTACTCTGCTGCACGCCTGGATCGAAAGCCATCGCGCCAGCCTGGTGGACAGCCTGCGCCGCCTGGGCAAGCAGCCGATTGGCAGCTTCTTTACCTGCCTGGTGATGGCCGTGGCCTTGAGCCTGCCGATGGGTTTGTCATTGCTGCTTAATAATGTCGAGCGCCTGGGCGGTTCCTGGCAGCGCGCGGCGCAGATTTCCCTGTACCTGCAACTGGACGCCAGCGCCAATGAAGGCGAGGCCCTGCGCGAGCAGATCAAGAACATCCCAGGCGTAGCGGATGCCGAGTACATCAGTCGTGAACAGGCCCTGGAAGAATTCCAGCAGCAATCGGGCCTGGGCGAGGCGCTCAAGGAGCTGCCGCAGAACCCGCTGCCGGGCGTAGTGCTGGTCACGCCGAATGAAATCGACAAGACCGCCCTTGAAGCATTAAGACAAAAACTGGCTGAATTGCCCAAGGTACAACAGGCGCAGCTTGATTTAGTCTGGGTCGAGCGTCTGGCGGCGATTCTCAAGCTGGGCGACCGGTTTGTCTTCGGCCTGACGGTGTTGCTGGTTTCTGCATTACTTTTGGTGATAGGCAATACCATTCGTCTTCATATTGAAAACCGCCGCACCGAGATAGAAGTGATTAAACTGGTCGGCGGCACAGACAGCTATGTGCGTCGTCCTTTTCTGTACATGGGCGCGCTTTATGGCTTCGGTGCCGGGATTCTGTCCTGGGGCGTATTGGCGTTTGGCCTGGATTGGCTGAACGACGCGGTAATCGGCCTGGCCGGTTTGTATGGCAGTGATTTTGCCTTGGCTGGCGTACCCGCTGCCGATGGTCTATCACTCTTGCTTGGCGCGGTGTTGTTGGGTTATATCGGTGCATGGATCGCAGTCGCACGCCATCTCAGGGAGTTGGCGCCGAAGTAGTGTCTTTTTGCTTGTATTGACCTTTCAGCGTTTATAGGGAACTTGTCCTACGGTTTCCGGTCAATTTTCGCAGTGCTGAACTGCACGAGTTATGTGAGTCGGAGGTTTTTTCGTATGACCACTTCTTTGCAACCTGCTTATGCTCTGGTCCCAGGCGCGAACCTGGAAGCCTATGTGCACACGGTCAACAGCATTCCTTTGCTGACGCCCGAGCAGGAGCGTGAACTGGCCGAGAGTCTCTATTATGAGCAGGATTTGGGGGCGGCTCGGCAGATGGTGCTCGCCCACCTGCGTTTTGTCGTACATATCGCCCGTAGCTATAGCGGCTACGGCCTGGCCCAGGCTGACCTGATCCAGGAAGGCAACGTCGGCCTGATGAAGGCTGTAAAGCGCTTCAACCCGGAAATGGGCGTGCGCCTGGTGTCGTTCGCCGTGCACTGGATCAAGGCGGAGATTCACGAGTTCATCCTGCGCAACTGGCGCATTGTGAAAGTCGCGACCACCAAGGCCCAGCGCAAGCTGTTCTTCAACCTGCGCAGCCAGAAAAAACGCCTGGCGTGGCTGAACAACGAGGAAGTCCACCGTGTGGCGGAAAGCCTCGGCGTGGAACCGCGGGAAGTGCGCGAGATGGAAAGTCGCCTGACCGGCCATGACATGGCCTTCGACCCGGCCGCCGAAGCGGACGACGACAGTGCTTTCCAATCGCCGGCCAACTATCTGGAAGACCACCGGTACGACCCGGCGCGTCAACTGGAAGATGCCGACTGGAGCGACAACTCCAATCACAACCTGCACGAAGCGCTGGAAGTGCTGGACGACCGCAGCCGTGACATTCTCTACCAGCGCTGGCTGGCAGAAGAAAAAGCCACGCTGCACGACCTGGCCCAGAAGTACAACGTGTCGGCCGAGCGGATTCGTCAGCTTGAGAAAAGCGCGATGAACAAGCTGAAACTATCGATCGCCGCCTAACACGCAGCGAACGGTCAAAAAAATGCCCCGATCGAAAGATCGGGGCATTTTTGTTTACAGTCGAAAATCTCAAATATAACGCGGTCCAAAAATGTGAGAGCGGGCTTACTCCCACATTTGGTTTTGTGTGGTGTCAGTTTGACCACGGCGCCTGGCGTGTTTTGTTCAGCTCATTCAAATAGCCGGTACCGCCCAACTGCCCCATCTGCTGACGAATCCACGCCGCCCGCCGCGCCACATATGCTGTCGGGTGGCTGGCACTCCACACCCGTGGATTGGGCAGTACCGCCGCCAGATAACTGGCCTGCTGTCGCGAAAGCCCCTTGGCACTCACCCCAAAGTGATGTCGAGCCGCCGCTTCTGCGCCAAACACCCCTTCATCCCATTCCACACTATTGAGGTACACCTCAAGAATCCGCTGCTTGGGCCACAGGATTTCGATCAGTCCGGTAAACCAGGCTTCCAGACCCTTTCGCAAATAACTGCGGCCGGCCCATAAGAAAAGGTTCTTCGACACCTGCTGGCTCAGCGTGCTGGCGCCGCGAATCGAGCCACCGCGCTCGTTATGCAGCAGGGCGGCCTGGATCGCGCCGAAATCAAAGCCCCAGTGCTGCGGGAAACGCTGGTCCTCGCCGGCCATGACCGCCACTTTCAGATCGTCGGAGATCTCATCCCACGGCACCCAGGTGCGTTGCAGGTCGATGGGCTCGCCGTCGACCCAGGATTCGATCTTGCGTTCGATCATCAGCGCAGTGAACGGCGGCGGTACTACACGAAACAGCAGCACCAGCAAAATACTGCCGATGACAAACCATTTCACGACTTTGAGAAAACGACTGAAGAGGACACGCAGCATAGAGATGGCTTGGCCGAACCCGTTGAGCGGGCCATTATACAGACCCTGTCCAATGAGTCTGACTGGAGTTCCTCATGCTGCGTGGCTTTCTGATGTTGGCGGCTTTTTTCGGTTTTACCGGTGTTGCCCTCGGCGCATTTGCCGCCCACGGCCTGAAAAAAAGCCTGAGTGCTGAATACCTGGCGATTTTCCACACCGGCGTGACCTATCAACTGGTGCACGCCCTTGCGCTGTTTGGCGTGGCCTTGCTGGCTGCTCACCTGCCTGGGCGCCTGGTGATGTGGGCCGGGGTGTCGTTTACCATCGGTATCCTGCTGTTCTCCGGCAGCCTGTATCTGCTGACCACCATCGGCATCGGCAAGCTGGGGATCATTACCCCGTTCGGCGGCCTGGCGTTCCTGATCGGCTGGCTATGCCTTGGCCTGGCCGCCTGGCGCCTGCAATGACCGCTTGACGCTTGTAGCTGACCTTCAGGTCATGATCAGGCTAGAATGCTGGCCCCTAAAAACGATGGCGGCCCTGGCATGCGCATTCAGTTGAACGGCGAACCCTATGAACTGCCCGACGGTGAAACCGTCGCGGCCCTGCTGGCCCGACTGGAACTGACCGGACGTCGCGTCGCAGTGGAGCTCAACCAGGATATCGTCCCGCGTAGCCAGCACCCCGACACTGCTCTCGCCGAAGGCGACCAGGTCGAAGTGGTCCACGCCATCGGCGGCGGCTAGCCTGCCGGCACGTATCCGGATTCTGCAGAACCTCAACCCATTGCGAGGATTTCCCATGAGCATCGTTCGTAGCGACAAGCCCTTCGTCCTGGCCGGTCGTACCTACCAGTCGCGTTTGCTGGTAGGCACCGGCAAGTACCGTGACATGGAAGAAACCCGCCTGGCTATCGAAGCCTCGGGCGCCGAGATCGTGACGGTGGCCGTGCGCCGCACCAACATCGGCCAGAACCCGGGCGAACCGAACCTGCTGGATATCCTGCCGCCGGACCGCTACACCATCCTGCCGAACACCGCCGGTTGCTACGACGCCATCGAAGCCGTGCGCACCTGCCGCCTGGCCCGTGAGCTGCTCGACGGCCACAACCTGGTGAAGCTGGAAGTGCTGGCGGATCAGAAAACCCTGTTCCCCAACGTGATCGAAACCCTCAAGGCCGCCGAAACCCTGGTCAAGGAAGGTTTCGACGTGATGGTCTACACCAGCGATGACCCGATCATCGCCCGCCAACTGGCCGAGATCGGCTGCATCGCGGTCATGCCGCTAGCCGGCCTGATCGGTACAGGCCTGGGGATCTGCAACCCGTACAACCTGCAGATCATCCTCGAAGAAGCCAAGATCCCGGTGTTGGTGGACGCGGGTGTCGGTACCGCGTCCGACGCTACCATTGCCATGGAGCTGGGCTGCGAAGCGGTGCTGATGAACTCGGCCATCGCCAACGCGCAACAGCCGATCATGATGGCCGAAGCCATGAAACACGCGATTGTCGCCGGCCGCCTGGCGTACCTCGCCGGTCGCATGCCGAAAAAACTTTACGCCAGCGCCTCCTCGCCGCTGGATGGTCTGATCAAGTAAGAGCCATTGATGACTGAATCAAACGAAACGCCGAACCCCGTGGAAGAAGGCGACGAGTCCAAGCACCGCCGCATCAAGAGTTTTGTGATGCGTGCCGGGCGCATGACTGAAGGCCAGCAAAAGGGCCTGGAACAAGGCACGCCGCTGTTCGTCCTGCCCCTGGCCGATGCGCCGGTGGACTTTGACCAGGTGTTTGGCCGCTCGGCCCCGCGCTCCCTGGAAATCGGCTTCGGCATGGGCCATTCCCTGCTGGAAATGGCCGCAGCGTCGCCCGAGCAAGACTTTATCGGTGTCGAAGTGCACCGTCCGGGCGTGGGTGCGCTGCTCAACGGCGTGCTGACCCAGGGCCTGAAAAACCTGCGGGTCTACGACTGCGACGCGATTGAAGTGCTCAACCGCTGCATCGCCGACAACAGCCTCGACCGCCTGATGCTGTTTTTCCCGGATCCGTGGCACAAGAGCCGTCACCACAAGCGTCGTATCGTCCAGGCCTCCTTCGCGGAACTGGTGCGCAGCAAGCTGAAAGTGGGCGGCATCCTGCACATGGCCACCGACTGGGAACCCTACGCGGAGTACATGCTGGAAGTGATGAACGTCGCGCCTGGCTACCGCAACCTGGCCGAAGATGGTCAATGTGTGCCGCGCCCGGCCGAGCGCCCGATCACCAAGTTCGAGCGTCGTGGCGAGCGGTTGGGGCATGGGGTTTGGGATTTGAAGTTCGAAAAGCTGGCTTGATCAGCTAGAAGACTGAGATGCGATCAACTGTAGGAGCGAGCTTGCTCGCGAAAAACGGGCAGGCGACGCGGGCTACCTGATAGCTCTGCGTTATCGTTAACGTTCTTCGCGAGCAAGCTCGCTCCTACTGTTTTTTGGTGTTGGGCTTTTGGTCAGCGGCGGTCGGCAACCACGCCAATCAGCACCAGCACCACCAACAACACCGGCGCCAAACTGTAGTTATTAAACTGGCTCAACCCCCGCACAATCCACGGCGTGGCATAGATCAACGCAGCACCACTGCCGATCATGCACAGCAGCGCCATCAACGGTACGCGCAAGGCGCCGGCGATGTTGCCCAGGCGTGCTTCGACCCAGCCCTTGATGTCGGCGCCGAACAGCACCAGCAGGCAGCCGACGAGCGCCAGGGATATTTCTGACAGGTTACTGCGGCTCCAGCGGGATACGGTGGCAAGCAGGTCGAGTACCAGATCCATGGGATTTCCTTAGAGCGATCAGCTCAAAAACTTCTGCAGCAGGTCATTGAGAAAGAGTTGCCCACGGTCGGTGGCCGCCAGGCGTGACGGTTCGACCTGCAATAAGCCACTTTGTTCTGCCTCGCGCCGGGACTCATCCAGGCTGGTCAGGTCCAGGCCGGTGCGTTCGGCGTAAAGCCTGGCTTCAACGCCGTCGGTAAGGCGCAGGGCGTTCATCAGGAACTCGAAGGGCAACTCTTCGTTGGTCAACTCTTTCATGCCTGCCTGAAAGCTTTTGGCCGGGTTGAGGTAGTCCTTCGGTGCGCGAGTCTTCCAGGTGCGCACGATGCGCCCGTCTGGATGGCTGAGCTTGCCGTGGGCCCCGGCACCGATGCCGATAAAGTCGCCAAAGCTCCAGTAGTTGAGGTTATGCCGCGCGGGCCGGCCCGGCTGGGCGTAGGCCGAGACTTCATATTGGGCGTAACCGTGTTCGGCGAGCAGGGCCTGGCCGGCTTCCTGGATATCCCACAGGGTGTCGTCTTCCGGCAGAGTCGGCGGCTGGTTCCAGAACACTGTGTTGGGTTCCAGGGTCAGTTGGTACCACGACAGATGGGTCGGCTTGAGGGCGATGGCCTGGCGCAGGTCGCCCAGCGCGTCGTCCAGGGACTGGTCGGGCAAGCCGTGCATCAGGTCCAGGTTGAAGTTGTCGAAACCGGCCTGGCGCGCCATGCCGGCAGCTCTTACGGCTTCATCGCCATTGTGGATGCGGCCCAGGGCCTTGAGTTTTTCCTGCTGGAAGCTCTGGATGCCGATGGACAGGCGATTGATCCCCAGCTTGCGATAAGCCACGAACTTCTCTTGTTCGAAGGTGCCGGGATTGGCTTCCAGGGTGATTTCGATATCCCTGGCAAACGGGATGCGTTGTTCGACACCCTTGAGCAACCGGCCCAATGCCACGGCGCTGAACAGGCTTGGTGTGCCGCCACCAAAGAAGATCGAGCTCAACTCACGGCCATATACCGCGTGCAGGTCCTGGTCGAGGTCCGCCAACAGTGCGTCGACGTACTCTTCTTCCGGCAACACCGGGCTGGCGGTATGGGAGTTGAAGTCGCAATAAGGGCATTTGCGCACGCACCACGGGATGTGGATGTACAGCGCCAGGGGCGGCAGCACTGGCAGGGCCGCCCGAGGTGTTTGCGCGCCGCCGTGGATCAGCGGCAGCGCCGGGGTGTCGTGGGTCATTTCAAGCCCAGGCGCTGGCGCAGCAAGTCCATTGCACGGGCGCGGTGGCTGATCTGGTTCTTGTCGGCCGGGCTCAGTTCGGCGCTGGAGACATTGCGCTCCGGTACCCAGAACAGCGGGTCATAGCCAAACCCATGCTCGCCACTGGCGGCATGCAGGATGCGCCCGTGCCACAAGCCTTCGCAGAGGATCGGCAGCGGGTCGTCAGCGTGGCGCACCAGCGCCAGCACGCAGACGAACTGCGCGCCACGCATCGCCTCCGGTACATCCTTGAGAGCGTCCAGCAACTTGGCATTGTTCGCCGCGTCGCCTTTGCCGTCGGCATACCGCGCCGAATAGATGCCAGGGGCGCCGCCAAGAAAGTCCACGGCCAGGCCAGAGTCGTCGGCCAATGCCGGCAGGCCGGAAATACGCGCGGCATTGCGGGCCTTGAGGATGGCGTTCTCGACGAACGACAGGCCGGTCTCTTCCGGCTCCACCTGGCTGAACTCGCCAATCGAGCGCAATTGCACCGATTCGCCGAGCATGGCCTGGAGTTCCTTGAGTTTGCCGGCGTTATGGCTGGCCAGTACGAGTTGTGTCAGGTTCATTATTCGGCCGGGAACAGTTCTTGGGTGAAACTGAAACCGTGGGCCTTGCCGCCG
Source organism: Pseudomonas sp. TAE6080 (assembly GCF_018732265.1). Classification (NCBI taxonomy): domain Bacteria; kingdom Pseudomonadati; phylum Pseudomonadota; class Gammaproteobacteria; order Pseudomonadales; family Pseudomonadaceae; genus Pseudomonas; species Pseudomonas sp. TAE6080. The sequence goes on along the minus strand of NZ_JAHIDY010000017.1, from coordinate 82,729 downwards.
GTTTCAACATTGATGGTAAAGGTGCGGAACTCTTGCTGTGGCACCGAGTAGGGGGCGAGGTAGTAGATCGCACCTTTTTCGGTGATTTGCTTGAAGGTCAGCATTTCACTCTTGCCGGTCAAGTCCTTGATCGTGCCGGTCACCTGCGCCGCCACGGGCTCGACACCCTTGATCACCGAGACGTTGATCATGCCTTTGTTCTTGCTGCGCACCACGCCTACGGCCTGGGCCGTCTCGGGTTGCAGGAAGCTGGAGGTGAAGGTGCTGTAGTGCACTGTGATATCACCAAACGCCTTCTGCCGATTACTGTCGATAGGGCCGGCGGCCATGGCGCTGGCGCCCAGGCAGGCGGTGAGTAGAAAAATAGCCAGGCGACTCATGATCGTCCTCCTCGAAAATGGTTAGACGGCAATCTGATGGTCGGTCAGGCCGGGACTGCTGACCCGATAAATCCCGATCTCACCTAAAAGATTAGGCCATAGCTTACTCGCCCAGCCGTGGCGGTGCTGTTGATCGACGGCAAGGCGGTTGATCACTTTGGCTTCGCGCCCGCTGCACAGTGCTTCGAAATCCTCGAAGGTGCAGAAGTGAATGTTCGGTGTGTTGTACCAGGTGTATGGCAGGAAGTCCGACACTGGCATCCGGCCCTTGGTGGCCAGGTACCAGCGGCAGCGCCAGTGGCCGAAGTTAGGGAAGGTAATGATGCACTGGCGGCCGACACGCAACATTTCGTCGAGGATCCGATCCGGGTAGTGCACGGCCTGCAGGGCCTGGGTCATCACCACGATATCGAAGCTGTTGCTGGCAAAGTTGCCCAGGCCCTTGTCCAGGTCCTGCTCGATCACGTTGATGCCCTTGGCCACGCACTGGGCGATGTTGTCCGGGTCGTTTTCCAGGCCATAGCCGGTGACTTGCTTGTTGTCGCGCAGCCAGCTCAGCAGTTCGCCATCGCCGCAACCGAGGTCGAGCACGCGGCTGCCGGCGGGGATCCAGTCTTGGATGATTTCCAGGTCGGCTCTCATGGCGTTCTCACAAAGTTATGCGGTTCATGTAGTTGCTGAAAGCCTGCAAATAGCGCGGGATCGGGATCAGGAAGGCATCGTGGCCTTGCGGTGCATCGATCTCCAGGTAGCAGACGTCTTTGCGCGCGGCCATCAGCGCATCCACCAGTTCCCGCGAACGGGCCGGGGAGAAGCGCCAGTCGGTGGTGAACGACATCACGCAGAACTTGGCGCTGGCACCCTCGAAGGTCTTCGCCAGGTCGTCATCAAAGTTTGCCGCCGGGTCGAAGTAGTCCAGAGCCTTGGTCATCAACAGGTAGGTGTTGGCGTCGAAACGCCCGGAGAACTCCTCGCCCTGATAGCGCAGGTAACTTTCGACCTGGAACTCGACGCTGTGGAAGTCGTAGTTGAGCTTCTCGCTCTTGAGCCCACGGCCGAATTTCTCGCCCATGGAGTCATCGGACAGGTAGGTGATGTGCCCGACCATCCGCGCGAGCATCAGCCCGCGCTTGGGGATCACACCCGCCTCCTGGAACGAACCGCCGTGGAACTCCGGGTCGGTGAGGATTGCCTGGCGCGCCACTTCGTTGAACGCGATGTTCTGCGCCGACAACTTGGGGGCCGAGGCGATGGCCAGGCAATGGCGCACACGGTCGGGGTAAGTGATGGTCCATTGCAGCGCCTGCATGCCGCCCAGGCTGCCGCCGATCACCGCCGCCCATTGGCGTACACCGAGCAGGTCGGCCAGGCGTGCCTGGCTGTGCACCCAGTCTTCCACGGTCAACACCGGGAAGTCGGCGCCAAACGGCTTGCCGGTCTCCGGGTTGAGGCTGCTGGGGCCGGTGGACCCGTTGCAGCCGCCGAGGTTGTTCAGGCTGACCACAAAGAACGTGTTGGTGTCGATGGGCTTGCCGGGGCCGATGCAACTGTCCCACCAACCGGGCTTGCGCTCGTCGGCGCTGTGGTAGCCCGCAGCGTGATGATGGCCAGACAGGGCGTGACAGATCAGCACGGCATTGCTGGCCGTGGCGTTCAGCGCGCCGTAGGTTTCATAGATCAGGTCATAGGCCGGCAGCGATCGACCGCAGGCCAGGGCCAGGGGTTCGCTGAAGTGCGCCACTTGGGGCACGACCAGTCCAACAGAATCGGGGGGGAAGGCAGCTGGCATCGACCCTGCTCTCGTTTAAATGAGGCGTAAGTCTAAAGAGCGGGGGGGCTAGCGGCAAGCAAAGGCCTGCATGGATTCAATTCAAGACACAGTTACAAAAAAGTGGGAGCTGGCAAGCCAGCTCCCACAGATATCTGTGCCAAGTGCGGGCCGGTCAGATCAGCAGGCGCAGAATGTCCGGCATCATGGTCATCGCCGCCAGGTTGTTGATCACCAGCATATCCAGGAGCTTGAGCACCATGAACGCGAGGATCGGCGAGATATCCAGGCCACCGAGGTTCGGCAGGATCTTGCGGAACGGCGCCAGGGCGGGCTCGCAGATCTGGTTGACCAGTTCGGCGCCAGGGTTATGGCTGCCCGGCGCGACCCAGGACAGGATCACGCTGATGATCAGGGCAAAGAAGAAAATCTTCAGGAACAGCGCGGTCACGCCGATCATGGCCCAGACCAGCAGTTGCAGGAAGTTGCCTATGGTGCCGTAGGTCAGCAACAGCGTCAGGGCCATCAGCGCCAACTGCACCAGGATCGCCAGTACCAGCGACGACATGTCCAGGCCGAACAGGCTCGGGATCACCCGGCGCAACGGCTTGAGCAGCGGCTGGGTGGCCTTCACGGCGAATTGGCACAGCGGGTTGTAGAAGTTGGCGCGTACCAGTTGCAAAACAAAGCGCAACAGCACGATCAGCAGATACAGGCTGCCGAGGGTTTGCAGCACGTAGACGGCTGCGGTGTTCAAACCAATCATATTGGCTCCTTATTGACCCAGTTGTTCGGCCAGTTCGGCCGAGCGGTGCGCGGCGGCACCCAGTGCTTTTTCGACCAGGGCTTCAAAGCCCCCGGCCTGGAACGATTCGATGGCAGCCTGCGTGGTGCCATTGGGCGAGGTCACGCGACGGCGCAATTCGGCCGCGTCCACATCGCTGGACACCACCATGTGTGCGGCGCCGAGGGCGGTTTGCTGAGTCAGTTGCTCGGCGATTTCCCGTGGCAGGCCCAGCTTCACGCCAGCCTCGGTCATGGCTTCGACCAGCAGGAAGAAATATGCCGGGCCACTGCCGGACACGGCGGTGACGGCGTCCAGTTGCTGTTCTTCTTCCAGCCACAGGGCCATACCCACGGCCGACAGCAGCTCCTGGGCCTGCTCACGCTGTGCGGTGCTGACTTGTGCAGTCGCGTACAAGCCGCTCACGCCCTGGCGCAACAGTGATGGTGTGTTAGGCATGCAGCGCACGATGGGCTGGGCGCCGAGCCAGTTGTTCATGCTGGCGCAGTTGATGCCGGCGGCAATCGACACCACCAGTTGCTGCGGCGCCAGGCTTGGGCGCAGGGCTTCGCACACGGCCTTCATGGCCTGTGGCTTGACCGCCAGCACAATCACGTCGACACCCTGGATGGCCTCGGCGTTGTCGGCAAAGGTCTGGATACCGTGCTCGGCGCTCACCCGGGCGCGGGTCTCGGCGCCCGGATCGCTGGCGCGAATCTGCGCAGCGTCCAGGCCCTTGGCCCGCAGGCCGCCGATCAGGCTGGCCGCCATGTTGCCGGCGCCGATAAAGGCTATACGCGTGTTGCTCATGACAGGTCCTTACTCAGATGGAAGTCAGCCATTTTCATGGCTGGCCGTAGTCGCGGGCGCCAAACAGGGCGGTACCGATCCGCACCCAGGTGGCCCCTTGGGCAATGGCCGACTCAAGGTCATGGCTCATGCCCATGGAAAGTGTGTCGAGCCCAAGGTTCAGGCTCGCTTGCAAGTCGCGCACGGCTGCGAACGCGGCATCTTGCGCCGCACGGTCCTCAGTCGGCTCGGGGATCGCCATCAGGCCACGCAGTTTCAAGCGCGGCAGGGCACTGATTGCCTCGGCCAGCGCTGGCAAATCGGCGGGTGTACAGCCGGATTTGCTGGCTTCGCCACTGACATTGACCTGAATGCAGATATTGAGCGGTGGCAGGTCGGCCGGGCGTTGCTCGGACAGGCGTTGGGCGATTTTCAGGCGGTCCACGGAGTGCACCCAGGCGAAGTTCTCGGCGATAGCGCGCGTCTTGTTCGATTGAATGGGGCCGATGAAGTGCCAACTCAAGGGCAGGTCGGTTAATTCGGCTTGTTTGCCGAGGGCTTCTTGCAAGTAGTTCTCGCCGAAGTCGCGCATCCCGGCGGCATAGGCTTCGCGCACGGCTTGCGCGGGCTTGGTCTTGCTGACCGCCAGCAAATGCACGCTGGATTCATCGCGTTGCACGGCCTGGGCCGCAGCACGGATCCGCTGACTAACCAGGCCAATATTGTCTGCTATGGTCGACATTCAAGTTGCGCCCGTGGATATGGAGTCCGCGGCATTCTACTGGAAATGGATAGCCCTATGGACATCACTGAATTGCTGGCCGCAAGCGTCAGCCGGGGCGCCTCCGACCTGCATCTGTCGGCAGGGCTGGCGCCGAGGATGCGAATTGACGGTGAGGTGGTGCCACTCGATTGGCCATCATTGAGTGCTACGCAAGTTGCGGACTTGCTCAGCCCGATCCTCAATAAGCATCAACAAAAGGATTTCGAAACATCTCTTGAAACGGATTTTTCCTTCGAGTTACCCGGTGTGGCGCGCTTTCGCGCCAATGTGTTCCAGCAGCACCGAGGGATGGGCGCGGTGTTTCGCGCGATTCCCTCCCGGGTACAGAGCCTGGAAAGCCTGGGGCTGGGCGACGTGTTCCGGCGCATCGCCGAACTGCCTCGGGGGCTGGTGCTGGTGACCGGGGCCACGGGCTCGGGCAAGTCCACCACCCTGGCGGCGATGATCGATTACCTCAACAACACCCGTCAGCAACACATCCTGACCCTTGAAGACCCTATCGAATTTGTCCATGAACCGCGCACGGCGCTGATCAGCCAGCGCCAGGTGCATCGCGATACCCACAGTTTCTCCGCCGCCCTGCGCTCTGCGCTGCGCGAAGACCCGGATGTGATCCTGGTCGGCGAGTTGCGCGACCTGGAAACCATCCGCCTGGCCCTGACGGCGGCTGAAACCGGGCACCTGGTGTTTGGCACCCTGCACACCAGTTCGGCGGCAAAGACCGTGGACCGGCTGGTGGATGTGTTCCCCGCGGGGGAAAAGGCCATGGTCCGCTCGATGCTCTCGGAGTCGCTGCAGGCGGTGGTTTCCCAGGTGTTGCTGAAAAAAGTCGGCGGCGGGCGCGTGGCGGCCCATGAAATTATGCTCGGTACACCGGCGATCCGTAACCTGATCCGCGAGGACAAGGTGGCGCAGTTGTACTCGGCGATCCAGACGGGTGGGGCGTTGGGGATGAAGACGTTGGATATGAGCTTGAAGGGGTTGGTCAGTCAGGGGCTGGTCAGCCGCGAAGAGGCCCGGGAGCAGGCACGGGTGCCCGCAGAGTTATGACCTGTGGGAGCTGGCTTGCCTGCGATACAGGCAGCGCGGTGTGTCATTCACACTGAGGTGATGCAATCGCAGGCAAGCCAGCTCCCACACAAGCCAGCTCCCATGCCAGCCTGCATTCCCATTCAATGTCAGCGTTGCACAATGCGCAGGTTGTTCTGCTCTTTAGGCAGCACACGCTTGGCAATCACGTAGTTCTTGTTCCAAAACGGCTTTTTCAGGGTATCGATGCTGACCGACTTGCCACGCCGCGGTGCGTGAATGAAACGGTCGTTGCCCAGGTAGATGGCAACATGGTTGACTTGGCGGCTCTTGAGCTTGAAGAACAGCAGGTCGCCAGGCTTCAAATCCTTGCGCTCGACTTTCTGCCCGTGGCCGCTGGCCATGGCATTGGAGGTGCGTGGCAAATCCACCGCAGCTACATCATTGAAGGCGTATTTCACCAGGCCGCTGCAATCAAAGCCTTTACTTGGGCTGCTGCCGCCCCAACGATAAGGAGTACCGAGCACGTTGACCGCACGGCTGAGGACTTTGCTGCTTTGCTGGTTATTGCTCGCTACCAGGCCGGAAACTGCTTTACCGTGGGCCTTGCTCACTTGAGTCGGGCGCTTGACGGTGAGTTTTACCGATTTGGCGGAGCTGGTAGTGGCGTGGACTTTAGGGGTGAAACCATTGACGTTCGGAAGTCGTTGCTCACGATTGGTGGCGTGGGCGGCCAGTGGCATTAATAGGCAAATGGTTAGCCATGTCTTTAAAAATGGTCGCATAAGGCAGGCTCTTGTTGGTTTGCGCGCAACTTTATAACAGCTTTTAGTGTCTTTCTCAGGCCGTTTGTCGACTGAACCTTGACGTCAAAATCAGGAAAACCGCGACGAACCGTCGCAATTGTCCTACACAAGTCAGGCGGTACAAGGCTTTGAGGGAAGCGACGATATCATTTGCCGTACGTCGGGTGCCTGTAAAAAAGTCACAAAGAAACCAGAAATATTTATCTATCGAGGCAAAAGAGGTCATTCATGAACACCTATCGACAGGCTGTTTCGCAACAGGACACTCACAGCAAGATGATCGGTTACCTGCTCTGGATCTTCGGATTCACCGGCGCGCACCGTTTCTATTACGGCAAGCCGGTGACCGGGACGATCTGGTTCTTCACCTTTGGTTTGCTGGGGATTGGCTGGCTGATCGACCTGTTCCTGATCCCGGCGATGGACCGCGAAGCCGACCTGCGTTTTACCGCCGGGCCCATTGAATACAACGTGGCCTGGATTCTATTGGCGTTCCTGGGGGTGTTTGGCTTGCACCGCATGTATCAGGGCAAATGGCTTACCGGCCTGTTGTACCTGGTGACCGGCGGCTTGTTCCTGCTGGGTGTGCTGTATGACTTCTGGACGCTGAATACGCAGATTTCGGTGCGCAATGCCGAGCGGCTGGGCGGTCGATAAGCGCAGGTCCTGAACTGTAGGAGCGGGCTTGTGTGGGAGCTGGCTTGCCTGCGATTGCATCACCTCAGTGTCACTGACACACCGAGGTGCCTGTATCGCAGGCAAGCCAGCTCCCACATTTTGACCGTGCCCGCTTTGGATCGGATCAAGCCTGGTAGCTGATCCGTCCGTCCACCAGGGTGTAGCGCACATTCGCCGGCAAGCTATGGCCGATGAACGGGCAGTTTTCCCCCCTGGACAGCCATTGCTCGCCAGCCACGGTGGAACTGGCCGGATCAAACAGCACCAGATCCGCCGCCGAACCCACCGCCAACTTGCCCGCCGGCAGGCGCAACGCCTGGGCCGGGCCTGAACTCAGGCGTGCGAGCAGCGTTGGCAGGTCCAGCAAACCATCTTCCACCAGGGTCATCGCCAATGGCAGCAGCAACTCGACGCTGCTGATCCCAGGCTCTGTCGCGCCAAACGGTGCCAGCTTGGCATCCCGTTCGTGGGGCTGGTGATGGCTGGAGATCGCCGAAACTACCCCAGACTTCACCGCCGCGCGCAAACCATCACGGTCGGCGCGGGTGCGCAGTGGTGGTTGCACGTGATACAGGCTGGAGAAGTCGATCAACGCCTCATCCGTCAGGATCAACTGGTACAACGCCACATCGGCGGTCACCGGCAAGCCACGGGCCTGGGCCTGGGCGATCAGGGCCACGCCCCGGGCGCTGGTCAGTTGGCTGAAGTGCGCGCGTACGCCGCTTTGTTCCACCAACAGCAGGTCACGGGCCAGGGCCACGGTTTCTGCTGTTTCCGGGATGCCCGCAAGGCCCAGGAAACTGGCGGTGGCGCCTTCGTGGGCTAGGCCGCCTTCGGCCAGGTCGCGGTCCTGGGAGTGGAAGATTACCGTCAGGTCGAAGGTGGCCGCATATTCCAGCGCACGGCACAGGGTGCGGGTGCTGCGGAAACTCTCCAGGCCATTGCCGAAGGCTACGCAGCCAGCGTCACGCAGGGCAATCAGTTCGGCCAGTTGTTCGCCGTCCAGGCCTTTGCTCAGGGCGCCAATGGGGAACACTTTGCAATTGCCGGCTTCGCGGGCGCGGTCGAGGATCAGCTCGGTCACGGCCGAGGTGTCCAGTACCGGCTTGGTCTGCGGTGGGCAGCACAGGCTGGTCACGCCACCGGCGGCGGCGGCGCGGGTTTCGCTGGCGATGCTGCCTTTGCGGCTGTAGCCCGGTTCGCGCAGGGCGACGTTCAGGTCTACCAGGCCGGGTGCGGCCACCAGGCCTTTGGCGTCGATGGTTTGGGTCGGGCTGAAACCGTTTGGCGCAGCGCCGATGGCAATGATCTTGCCGGCTTCCAGATGCAGATCGCTGACTTGATCCAGGCCACTGGCGGGATCGATGACTCGGGCGCCGAGAATGCTGAGCTTCACTGGGCGTTCTCCTGCTCGAATTGACGTTGGGCTGTTTGCCCGCTCATGGCCATGGACAGCACGGCCATGCGCACGGCGATGCCGTAGGTAACCTGGTTGAGAATCACAGAATGCGGGCCGTCGGCCACCGCCGACTCAATCTCCACCCCACGGTTGATCGGGCCGGGGTGCATGACAATCGCATCGGGCTTGGCGCCGGCCAGGCGCGCGGTAGTCAGGCCGAACAGGCGGTAGAACTCGCCCTCGCTGGGCAGCAGGCCACCGGCCATGCGCTCGCGTTGCAGGCGCAGCATGATCACCACGTCGACGTCCTTCAGGCCTTCAGCCATGTCGGTGTAGACCTTCACCCCGTATTGCTCGATGCCCACCGGCAGCAGGGTTTTCGGCGCAATCACGCGGATGTCCGGGCAGCCCAGGGTTTTCAGGGCCAGCATGTTCGAGCGCGCTACCCGCGAGTGCAGGATGTCGCCGACGATCGCCACCGAGAGGTTTTCAAAGCCGCCCTTGTGCCGACGGATGGTGAGCATGTCGAGCATGCCCTGGGTCGGGTGGGCGTGACGGCCATCGCCGCCGTTGATGATCGCCACCTGCGGGCACACGTGCTCGGCGATAAAGTGCGCCGCGCCCGAGTCGCTGTGACGTACCACGAACATGTCGGCCGCCATGGCTTCCAGGTTGCGCAGGGTGTCGAGCAGGGTTTCGCCCTTGCTCGCCGACGAGGTGGAGACGTTCAGGGTGATCACGTCGGCTGACAGGCGCTGGGCCGCCAGTTCGAAGGTGGTGCGCGTGCGCGTGGAGTTCTCGAAGAACACGTTGCAAATGGTTTTGCCGCGCAGCAGCGGGACTTTTTTCACCGCCCGGCCGCCGACTTCGAGGAACGAGTCGGCAGTGTCGAGGATTTCGGTGAGCAATTCGCGGGGCAGGCCGTCGAGGGACAGGAAGTGTTGCAGCTGGCCCTGAGCGTTGAGCTGCAGCGGGCGCTTGGCATCTAGAGGCGTCATCGCGGGGACTCTTTACAAGGCGGTTTAAAGGGCGAGGTCTTGCAGTTCGAGTTCGAGCGGCGTGGGACCGGACAATTTTACCCGCTGCTGGGCTGAAAGTGACAGGGTCGCGCCCACGACATCCGGGCTGATTGGCAGTTCGCCAGCGTCGAGGTCGAGCAGGCAGACCAGGGTGATACTGGCCGGGCGGCCGTAGTCGAACAGCTCGTTCATGGCGGCGCGGATGGTACGCCCGCTCATCAGCACGTCATCGATCAGCACCAGGTGCTGGCCTTCGATCTCGAACGGCAGCTCTGACGGACGCACCTGTGGGTGCAGGCCGTTCTGGCTGAAGTCGTCGCGGTAGAAGGATACATCCAGGGTGCCCAGGGGCGACTCACTGCCCAATTCTTGCAGCAAGGCCTGGGCGACCCACACGCCACCGGTGCGGATGCCAATGAAGCGCGGCTCGCTGATGGCACGGTGTTGCAAGTGGGTCGTTAGGCTCGTCGCCATCTGACGGATCAGTTCGGCGGGATTGGGCAGGCTCATGGTGGCTCCTTCAGGGGCTTGGGCAGCGTGACGCTGGCAAAGTCCGGGCTCAAACGTAAGAAGACGCGGCAAGCCGCGTCAGTCAGGATTCAAATAAAGCGGTGTTTTCATCCAGCCAGCCCTGCAACAGCAAGGCGGCGGCAATGGCGTCGACCGGGTTGTCGCGGTAGCTGCCCTTTTGCCCGCCACGGTCGCGACGCTCACCCTTGGCCTCGAAGGTGGTCAAGCGCTCATCGTGGGTATAGAAGGGCAGGTTGTAGCGGCCATTGAGGCGGCGGGCGAATTTTTCCGCGCGCAGGCACATATCGCTGGGGGTGCCGTCCATGTTCAACGGCAGGCCAACGACCACCGCGTCGGGCTTCCACTCCTTGATCAGGGCTTCGACCTGATTCCAGTCCGGTATGCCGTTCTGCGCCTTCAAGGTACACAGCTCGCGGGCCTGGCCGGTGATGACCTGGCCCACGGCGACGCCGATCTGCTTGGTACCGTAGTCAAACCCGAGGATCAATCGCAAGGCCATCAGGCGTGTCCCGCCTGGCTGGTCAGCAGGTTGAGGTTGACCCCCAACTGTGCCGCCGCGGCGTTAAGACGCAGCTCGCTGGCGGTATTGAACAGAATGTCGGCATCAAACGGGCAGGTCAGCCAGGCATTGTTGGCTAGCTCTTCTTCCAGTTGCCCGGCTTCCCAGCCGGCGTAGCCCAGGGTAATCAGGCTCTGCTTGGGGCCGACGCCATCGGCGATGGCAAACAGCACGTCTTGGGAAGTGGACAGCGATACCCCGTCCAGATCAACCGTTGCCTGAAACGTCGGGCCCGTGGGGTGCAGCACGAAACCACGGTCGGTCTGCACCGGGCCACCGAAATAGATCGGCACCGCCTGGCAACTGGCGGGTGGGTCGATCTCCGGGCGCAGTTGCTCAAGGATATCGGCCAGGTTCAGGTCCTGCGGGCGGTTGACCACCAACCCCATGGCGCCATTGGCCGTGTGCTCGACGATATAGGTCAAGGTGTGCGCAAAGTTCGGGTCGGCCATATGGGGCATGGCGATCAGGAATTGGTGCTTGAGGTAAGTCGGGCTGACATTTTTCATGTCCGCTAGTGTGGCGTTGGAGGGGCGAACTGACAAGCTGGGGATGTGTAGGAAATCGGTCAGCGGATTTATTTCCTGTGTAGGAGCGAGCTTGCTCGCGAAGATCGTCAACGATAACGCGGGCAGTCAGAATGCATGCGGCGCCCTCAGGTTCTTCACGAGCAAGCTCGCTCCTACACCGTTGAGGGGGCAGATCAGTTGCTGGAAAGACGATCGCCCTTGGCAAAACGCCAGGTGCGGATGATTTCCAGGCGGTCGATATCGTTCAGGTCGCCGGTAAACGGGGCAAACGGTGCGGCCAGACGCACGATGCGTTGCGCCGCCTGGTCCAGCAACGGCTGGCCGGACGACTCCAGCACCAGCACTTCATATAAGGAGCCGTCGCGGTTGATCGACACCAGCAGGCGCAGGTTGCCGTAGATCTGCTGGCGCCGGGCCTCGTCCGGGTAGTTCAGGTTGCCGATGCGCTCGACCTTCTTGCGCCATTCGTCCTTATACCAGGCGCCTTTGTCGCGCATGGTCGAGGCGGCATTGAGCCGGTAGATGCGCGGGCGCTTGGCGTACAGTTGTTGCTCATTGGCCAGCTCGGCCTCCAGGCTGGAGATTTCGCTGGAAAGTTGCGAGGCGTCGAATGTCGGTGCGGGTTTGCTTGGCGCAGGCTCAGTCTTCACGGCTTCGCGCTGGGTCACGGCCTTCTGGGGCTTTGGTGCAATGGTGGCGACGGCGGCTTTGGGCGCGGCTTGCTTGACCTCGGGCTTGGCCGCTGGAGGCGGGGTGACCTTATTGATCTTGTTGTCCTGGAAGGGCGCCACTTCAGTGGTCTTGGGCACTGCCTTTTTGTCCAGGGTGCCGCTGCCTTGCTGATTATCCTGGGCGAGAAAGTCGGCCTTTTCGGGCTTTTTCTCACTTTTGAAGGTGGCGAGGGTGATTTCCAGGGTTTTACTGATCTGCTGGGGTTCGACGAAGGTAAAGCCCAGCCCGAGGATCAACGCCAAGTGAATCAGCGCTGCCAGGAACAGGGTAAAGCCGAGCCGATCAGCCGGGCGCACGCGGCTGCGGCTGAATTCGGGGGGCAGGTCAGACGGGAGCGTCATAGCAGGAAAACCAACATCGCGCGTTTCACAGGTGGCGCATGATAGCGCAATGTTGGTTTACATCCGGCTGTTCTATGTCACTTGGCTTGTAGCTTGTCGGCAATCGCTGCCATGAGCATTTCGCCGATATTGGTGCCGAACGCGTTGTCTATTTCGCGAATACAGGTCGGACTGGTGACGTTGATTTCCGTCAGGTGCTCGCCAATTACGTCAAGGCCTACAAACAGCAGGCCTTTTTCCCGCAGGGTCGGGCCAACCTGGGCGGCGATCCAGCGGTCCTTGTCGCTCAGCGGGCGGGCTTCGCCACGGCCACCGGCCGCGAGGTTGCCACGGGTCTCACCGGCCGCCGGGATACGCGCCAGGCAGTAATCCACCGGCTCGCCGTCGATCATCAGGATGCGCTTGTCGCCATCCTTGATCGCCGGCAGGTAGGCCTGGCCCATGATCTGCTGGGTGCCCAGCGCGGTCAGGGTTTCGAGGATGACCGACAGATTGGGGTCGCCTGCGCGGTGGCGGAAGATCGAGGTGCCGCCCATGCCGTCCAGCGGCTTGAGGATCACATCACCGTGCTTGGCGGCAAATTCACGCAGCACGTCGGCGCGGCGGCTGACCACGGTCGGTGGCGTGCACTGTGGGAACAGCGTGGCGAACAACTTCTCGTTGCAGTCGCGCAGGCTCTGGGGTTTGTTGACGATCAGCACGCCCGCGCGCTCGGCCTGTTCCAGCAGGTAGGTGGAGTAGACGAACTCCATGTCGAACGGCGGATCCTTGCGCATCAGGATCACGTCCAGGTCGCTCAGGGGGCTGTCGATCTCGTCTTGCAGTTCAAACCACTTCTCAGGGTTGGCGAATACCTGCAAGGGGCGCATCCGCGCCCGCGCCTCGCCGTCACCCTGGTAAAGGTCGCGCTGTTCCATATAGAACAGGGTCCAGCCGCGGGCCTGGGCGGCCAGCAGCATGGCCAGCGAGCTATCCTTTTTATAGGAGATGCTGGCGATAGGGTCCATGACAATGCCGACGCGAACGCTCATGGGGGAAATCCTCTAGCAAATAAGGGCGCATAAAAGTGGCGTCAGAGTGGCGCTGCGGCTGTTGTGGGTCAAGGAAAAACCACCTTGCCGGTCGGCCGATAGATTGCCTCCCCAGTCTGTGCTAAAAAGGCTGCCATGGCGTGTCGGCCCTTGAACCACAAGGGTTTTGGCGCTCGTCCCTGGCAATATCCGGCAGTACACACCGAAAACCGATTCGCTGTGGCGATGGTAGAGCAGATATGGAACAGCATTCCAACGCCTTGAAAGTGATGGTGATCGACGATTCGAAAACGATTCGCCGCACCGCTGAAACGCTGTTGAAGAACGTAGGGTGCGAAGTCATCACGGCCATCGACGGTTTTGATGCCCTGGCCAGGATCGTCGACCATCACCCGCACATTATCTTTGTCGACATCATGATGCCGCGCCTGGATGGCTATCAGACCTGCGCCCTGGTCAAGAACAACCCGGCGTTCAAGGCCATCCCGGTGATCATGCTGTCATCCAGGGATGGCCTGTTCGACAAGGCCAAGGGGCGCATCGTTGGTGTCGATCAATTTTTGACCAAGCCTTTCAGCAAGGAAGAACTGCTGAGTGCGATCAAGGCCTATGTGCCGGGTTTCGCTGCAGTAGAACAAGCACATTGACCCAGCCCCCTCGGGGCTTGCGTCAACCAATGTAGTGGGGAAAACCATGGCACGCGTTCTGATCGTCGACGATTCGCCGACTGAAATGTACAAACTGACCGGCATGCTGGAAAAGCACGGCCATCAGGTCCTCAAGGCCGAGAATGGCGCCGACGGCGTGGCCCTGGCCCGCCAGGAAAAACCCGATGCGGTGTTGATGGATATCGTCATGCCGGGCCTCAATGGTTTCCAGGCCACGCGCCAACTGTCCAAGGAGCCGGAAACCAACGGTATCCCGATCATCATCGTCACCACCAAGGACCAGGAAACCGACAAGGTCTGGGGCACACGCCAGGGGGCCAAGGTGTACCTGACCAAGCCGGTGGAAGAAGACAAGCTGATCGAAGTCCTGAACTCGGTGCTCAAGCCCTGACGGCTCGCCCCCATGACCGAGTCGCAAACCGCCTTTGAGCTGCTGCTGGACATCGACCGCCGTTGCCGCCTGCTGGCCGCTGACCTGCCGTCCCAGGAAACCCGCTCCCACAGTTGGAGTGGCATCGGTTTTCGCCTGGGTGAACATTGGTATGTCGCGCCCATGGGCGAAGTCGCCGAGGTGTTGCATGAGCCGCGCTGTACGCTGATGCCCGGGGTCAAGCCCTGGGTCAAGGGCGTGGCCAACCTGCGCGGGCGCTTGCTGCCGGTGATCAACCTGTGCGGGTTCTTCGGCTATGAGTTATCGGCCGCGCGCAAACAGCGCCGGGTGCTGGTGATCGAACACGAAGACACCTTTGTCGGCCTGCTGGTGGATGAAGTGGTTGGCCTGCAACATTTTGCCCAGGACCTGCTGCGCCCGGTATCGGCCAGTGTGCCCGCCGCCAGCGCTGCGTTTATCCAAGGCCAGTTCAGCGGCGACCCGCTGTGGCAGGTCTTCAGCCCCTTTGCCCTGGCCCAGGCCCCGGGCTTTCTGGATGTTGCCGCATGAGCACCGTCACCCCCGTCAAACCGCAGGAAGCCTCCCGTAGCCGTTCGCAGATCATCGTGCTGTTTATCGCGCTGATCATCTTCATCATGCTGCTGTTCGCCAACTTCGCGTACCTCAACACCCAGTCCACCTATGACAAGCAGTACATCGGCCATGCCGGCGAGCTGCGGGTGCTGTCCCAGCGGATTGCCAAGAACGCCACGGAAGCAGCGGCCGGCAAGGCTGCGGCGTTCAAGCTGTTGAGCGAGGCGCGCAATGATTTTGCCCAGCGCTGGGGCTACCTGAAAAAAGGCGACCCGGCCACCGGCCTGCCCGCCGCGCCCAGCGCCGTGCGCAGCGAAATGCGCGCCGTGCAGCACGACTGGGAAGCCCTGCTGAAGAACACCGACGTGATCCTGGCCAGCGAGCAGACGGTGCTGTCATTGCATCAAGTGGCGGCGACCCTGGCCGAAACCGTGCCGCAATTGCAGATAGAGTCGGAAAAGGTCGTCGAAATCCTGTTGCAACGCGGCGCGCCCGCCAGCCAGGTAGCGGTGGCCCAGCGCCAATCGCTGTTGGCCGAGCGCATCCTGGGGGCGGTCAATACGGTGTTGGCGGGGGACGAAACCGCCGTCAAGGCCGCCGATGCCTTTGGCCGCGATGCCAACCGCTTTGGCCAGGTCCTGGCCGGCATGCTCCAGGGCAGCACCGGCCTGAAAATCAGCGAAGTACAAGACCCGGACGCCCGCGCGCGCCTGGCGGAAATCGCCGAGCTGTTCGAGTTTGTCTCCGGCTCGGTGGATGAAATCCTCGAAACCTCGCCGCAACTGTTCCAGGTACGTGCCTCGGCGAGCAACATCTTCAGCCTCTCGCAAACCCTGCTCGATGAAGCCTCGCACCTGGCCACCGGCTTTGAAAACCTCGCCGGCGGGCGCACCCTCGACACCATCGGCGGCTATGTCCTGGGCTTGCTGGCGTTGGCCTCGATCATCCTGATCGGCCTGGTGATGGTGCGCGAGACCAATCGCCAGTTGCGCGAAACCGCCGAGAAAAACGAACGCAACCAGAACGCGATCATGCGCCTGCTGGACGAAATCGAAGACCTGGCTGACGGCGACCTCACCGTGACCGCCTCGGTGACCGAAGACTTTACCGGCACCATCGCCGACTCCATCAACTACTCGGTGGACCAGTTGCGCGACCTGGTGGCGACCATCAACCTCACCGCCGGTGAAGTCGCCGGCGCCGTGCAGGAGACCCAGGCCACGGCCATGCACCTGGCCCAGGCCTCGGAGCATCAGGCCCAGCAGATCGCCGAGGCGTCGACGGCGATCAACCAGATGGCCCGATCCATCGACCAGGTGTCGGCCAATGCCGCCGAGTCCTCGGCAGTTGCCGAGCGCTCGGTGGAAATCGCCAACAAGGGCAACGAGGTGGTGCACAACACCATCCACGGCATGGACAACATCCGCGAACAGATCCAGGACACCGCCAAGCGCATCAAGCGCCTGGGGGAGTCGTCCCAGGAGATTGGCGATATCGTCAGCCTGATCGACGACATTGCCGAGCAGACCAACATCCTCGCCCTCAACGCCGCGATCCAGGCGAGCATGGCCGGCGATGCCGGGCGCGGCTTTGCGGTAGTGGCCGATGAAGTGCAGCGCCTGGCTGAACGCTCGTCAGCCGCGACCCGGCAGATCGAGAGCCTGGTGCGGGCGATCCAGACCGACACCAACGAAGCGGTGATCTCCATGGAGCAGACCACTACCGAAGTGGTCCGCGGTGCGCGGCTGGCCCAGGACGCGGGGGTGGCACTGGAAGAAATCGAGGGCGTGTCCAAGACCCTGGCCGCCTTGATCCAGAGCATCTCCAACGCTGCGCAGCAGCAAACCTCGTCGGCAGGGCAGATCTCGCTGACCATGAACGTGATCCAGCAGATCACCAGCCAGACCTCATCCGGCTCCACGGCCACCGCCGACAGCATTGGCAACCTGGCGAAAATGGCCAGCCAACTGCGGCGCTCGGTATCGGGCTTCACCTTGCCGCCCGTGCGCAAGACCAATGAATGACATGCCCCCCCAAAACCACCGCAATCTAAATGTGGGAGCGGGCTTGCTCGCGAAAGCGGTGTATCAGTCACCTAATGTGCCGACTGACCCAGCGCTTTCGCGAGCAAGCCCGCTCCCACATGGCTTCTCACTTTTCACCCATTCAGACGGGAGTCGTTATGGTTGACCGGCACGACTACGTCGCCCTCGAATGGGTCAAGGGCGAGATCGCCGACACCCTGAAGCAGGCCCGTTCGGCGCTGGACGCCTACACCGACGAGGCCAGCGATGAGGCCCTTGCGCAGTGCCTGGAGGGCATTCACCAGGTTCATGGCGCCCTGCAAATGGTCGAGTTCTACGGCGCGGCGTTGCTCGCCGAAGAAATGGAACACCTGGCCCAGGCCCTGCAAGCCGGGCGTGTCAGCCAGCGCGAAGAAGGTATTCGCCTGCTGCAACAGGCCCTCGGGCAACTGCCGTTGTACCTGGACCGTGTCCACAGTGCCCGGCGCGACCTGCCCCTGGTGGTGTTGCCGCTGCTCAACGACCTGCGCAGTGTGCATGGCAAAAGCCTGCTCTCGGAAACCAGCCTGTTCAGCCCGCAACTGCTGGTGATCGCGCCGCTGCCCGAGGATGCGCTGGCCCAACGTGCGCCGGCGGATTTTGCCGAGCAACTGCAGCAATGGCGGCAAATGCTGCAACAGGGCTTGGCCGGGCTGCTGCGTGAGGACCACGGCCCGAGCAATCTGGAAGACATGGCCCGGGTCTTCGCCCAACTGGAAGCGCTGTGTCACGGCGCGCCGTTGCTGGCGTTGTGGCAAGTCACCTCGGCGCTGACCGAAGGCATGTTCACCGGGGTCATCGCCAATAGCCCGGCGTTGCGCAGCCTGTTCAAGAGTTGTGACAAGGTGCTCAAGCGCCTGCAAATCCAGGGCATCGAAGGGATCAACACCCCGGCGCCGGACCAATTGCTCAAGAGCCTGCTGTTCTATATCGCCAAAGTCACCCGGCCGACCCCGCGCATGCAAAGCCTCAAGGAACGCTACGGCCTGGATGAGGCCTTGCCCGACAGCGCGGTGGTCGATGCCGAACGTGCGCGCCTGGCCGGACCTGACCGCAATGCCATGGGCTCGGTACTGGGTGCGTTGTGTGAAGAACTGGTGCGGGTCAAGGAACGCCTGGACTTGTTCGTGCGCAGCGACCGCCAGCACCTCTCGGGCCTGGACAGCCTGCTGGCGCCGTTGCGACAGATTGCCGACACCCTCGCGGTATTGGGGTTTGGCCAGCCGCGCAAAGTCATCATCGACCAGCTGGCGGTGGTCCAGGGCCTGGCCCAGGGGCAGCGTGAACCCAACGATGCGGTGTTGATGGATGTGGCCGGGGCGTTGCTGTATGTCGAAGCGACGCTGGCCGGGATGGTCGGTACCGTCGAGCCGCAAAGCCGTGAAGACAGCCGCCTGCCCACCACCGACCTGACTCAGATCCACCAGTTGGTGATCAAGGAGTCATGCCAGTGCCTCAAGCAGGCCCGGGAACTGGTGGTCGACTGCCTTGAAGCGCACTGGGATACGCAGCGCCTGGAGTCCCTGCCCGAACTGCTGACCCAAGTGCGTGGCGCCCTGGCGATGATTCCGCTGCACCGTGCGGCGAGCCTGATGCGTGGTTTCAATGACTACGTGGATGAGCAATTGATGGTCCACGCCACTGCACCACCGGCGGTGGACCTTGAGCATTTTGCCGATGTGCTCAGCAGCCTTGAGCACTACCTGGAACGTATGCTCCAGGACCCGGATGCGCCGGGCGAGCGCGTACTGGATATCGCCTTCGACGGGCTTGCGGCACTCGGCTACGCGCCGGTACAGGCGCAGCAGCCCTGGCGCCAGGAGCGGGCCGTGCCGGCCGATGAGTTGCCGGCCGACTCCCAGACCCTGGCCCAGGCGCTCGCCAGCCCGACCCCGCGCCTCAACCCGCCGGCACTGCAACGCCCGGGCAGCCTGTTGCCGCCGCCTGCCGATGAAGAGTCGGTGGATGACGAACTGCGTGAGGTGTTCCTGGAAGAAACCGCAGAAGTGCTGGAAGTGTTGCAGCGCCTGGTCCCCCAGGGCGCTGCGAGCCTGGCCGACAAGACTGCCCTGAGCGACATGCGCCGTGCCTTCCATACCTTGAAAGGCAGCGGGCGCATGGTGCGGGCGCTGGTGTTGGCAGAGTTGGCCTGGGCCGTGGAAAACCTGCTCAACCGTGTGATCGAACGGGTCGTCGCGCCAGGCCCCGAAGTCCAGGCGGTATTGGACGATGTTGTGTTACTGCTGCCCGAGTTGATCGCCGAGTTCGCCTCTGACACCCAGCGCCAGCGGGACGATGCCGACCACCTTGCGGCACGCGCCCACGCCCTGGCCAATGGCGCGCCATTACCGGTTGCCGTGGAGCCGGACGACAACACGCTCGACCCGCTGCTGCTGGAGATTTTCCGCAACGAAGCGCTAAGCCACTTGGACAGCCTCAATCGGTTCTTGCACCAGGCCACCGAACAGATGCCGCTGCACGTCAGCGACGAGCTGCAACGCGCCCTGCACACCCTCAAGGGCAGTGCCTATATGGCGGGCGTCTTGCCAATCGCCGAACTGGCGCGGCCGTTGGATCACTTGACCCGTGAGTTCAAGGCCCATCGCCTGGCGCTGGACCTGGATGAAGTCGAACTGTTGCTGGAGGGTGAAGCCCTGTTCCAGCGCGGCTTGCGCCAGTTGGGCAGTGATCCCCTGGTGCCTATCGAAGGCGCGCAGTCCTTGATCGAACGCACCCAGGCGCGCCTCGACAGCCAGCTCGAAGCCTTCCTCAACGCCCCGAGTACGGGCTTGCGGGTCAAGCGCGACCCGCAGTTGATCAGCAACTTCCTGGCCCAGGGCATGGATATCCTGCTGGACGCCGAAAGCCTGCTGCGGCGCTGGCAGCAACACCCCGGCGAGCGCCAGGAACTCAGCGCATTGCTGGACGAACTGACCACCCTGGGCGAGGGCGCGCACCTGGCCGACCTGCACCCGATGGACGAGTTGTGTGAAGCCTTGCTCGACCTGTACGGCGCGGTGGAAGAGAGCAGCCTGGCGGTCAGCGAGCGGTTTTTCCATGAGGCCGAGCAGGCCCATGAAGCCCTGATCAACATGCTCGACCAACTGGCCGCAGGCCAGGAAGTCAGCCCGGCGCCGGCACGCATGAAGGCCTTGCGCGAGTTGCTCGATGAAGGGCTGGATCCGAGCGCCACCGGGCTGATCAAAAGCGATGGTAGTCGTACACTGAGCATTGCCGAATTGGGTGCGGCCACCACCCAGTTGCAACAGGACTGGGCGGTGGACGATGAGATCGTCGAGATCTTCCTTGAAGAGGCCGTGGATATCCTCGACAGCGCCGGGCAATCCCTCAAGCGCTGGTTACTGGAGCCCGACGGCGTGGCGCCGCTCTCGTCCCTGCAACGCGACCTGCACACCCTGCGGGGTGGCGCGCGCATGGCCGAAATCGGCCCGGTGGGCGATCTGGCCCAGGAACTGGAAAGCCTTTACGAAGGCCTGGTGGACCGGCGCTACAGCTACTCCGGCGAATTGGCGCAAGTGTTGATGGACAGCCATGAACACCTGGCGTTGCAGTTGGAGCAGTTGCAAGAGCAGCAACCCTTGAGTGATTCCAGCGCCCTGATCAACCGTTTGCGCGAGGTACGTCAGAACGCCGCGCCGGTGACGGTTCTCACACCGCCCGAGGCGCAGGTGGCCGGCAGTGATCCCGAGCTGCTGGACATCTTTCTTGAAGAAGCCGCCGACATCCTCGACAGCTCCGGCGCCGCGCTGTTGCGCTGGCAGGCCGAGCCGCAGAGCCGCCAGGAAGTCGAGACCCTGCTGCGCGACCTGCACACCCTCAAGGGCGGCGCACGCATGGTCGAGATCGGCCCCATCGGCGACCTGGCCCATGAGTTGGAGTTTCTCTACGAAGGCTTGTCGGCCGGCTTGCTGGCGCCTACCGCTGAGCTGTTTGCGTTGTTGCAAGGCTGCCACGACCGCCTGGCACAGATGGTCGAGGCGGTGGCGGCGGGGTTGCCGGTTGGCTCGGTAGAACGTCTGATCGAGCGGATCAAAAGCCTGGTCCAACCAGTCGAAGCCCAGGCTGCCCCGGTCGCGATGCCCGCCGCCAAACCCGAGGCGCCGGCTGCCAGTGAGCCGGGCGCGGACATGGTGAAAATCTCTGCCGAACTGCTGGATGACCTGGTCAACCTCGCTGGTGAAACTTCGATTTTTCGTGGGCGTATCGAGCAGCAGGTCAACGATGCACGCACCGCCCTTACCGAGGTGCAAACCACCATCGAGCGCATGCGCGACCAACTGCGCCGCCTCGATACCGAGACCCAGGGGCGGATCCTCAGCCGCCAGCATGCCGAAGCCGAGCGCCTGGGCTACGAAGAATTCGACCCGCTGGAAATGGATCGCCATTCGCAGTTGCAACAACTGTCCCGTGCGTTGTCCGAGTCGGCTTCAGACCTGCTGGACCTCAAGGAAACCCTCGACCAGCGAAACCAGGATGCGCAGAACCTGTTGCAGCAACAGGCGCGCATCAACACCGAGTTGCAAGAAGGCCTGATGCGCACGCGCATGGTGCCGTTCGAGCGCATGTTGCCGCGCCTCAAGCGCATCGTGCGGCAAGTGGCCGGTGAGCTGGGCAAGGATGTGGAATTCGTGGTCGGCAATGCCGAGGGCGAAATGGACCGCAACGTGCTGGAACGCATGGCAGCGCCCCTGGAACATATGCTGCGCAACGCCGTCGACCACGGCCTGGAGTCGCGGGATGCGCGGCTGTTGGCGGGCAAGCCGGAGAAAGGTCGGATCACCCTGGACCTGAGCCACGAAGGCGGCGATATCATCTTCGACATGCGCGACGACGGCGCCGGCGTGCCGCTGGATGCGGTGCGGCGCAAGGCGATCAAGCGTGGCCTGCTGGACCCGGAGATGGAGATCAGCGACCGCGACGTGTTGCAGTTCATCTTGCAGCCGGGGTTTTCCACCGCCGAAAAAATCACCCAGATTTCCGGGCGTGGCGTGGGCATGGACGTGGTGCACGAAGAAGTGCGCCAACTGGGCGGCAGCATGTTCATTGACTCTACACCCGGCCTGGGCGTGCATTTTCGCATTCGCCTGCCGTTTACGGTGTCGGTCAACCGGGCGTTGATGGTGCAGTGCGCGGAGGACCAGTACGCGATCCCGTTGAACACCATCCAGGGCCTGGTACGGGTATTGCCCAATGAGCTGGAAGGGCACTACCAACTGGACCCACCTGTGTATGAATACGCGGGCCAGCGCTACGAGTTGTATTACCTGGGCGAGTTGCTGCACACCGTCGCCCGGCCCAAGCTGCTGGGGCAAGACCAGCCGTTGCCGGTGCTGTTGATGCAATGCAACGAGCGGCACATCGCGGTGCAGGTGGACGACATGGCCGGCACCCGGGAAATCGTGGTCAAGGGCCTGGGCCCGCAGTTTGCGGCGGTGCAGGGGCTGTCCGGGGCGACCATCCTCGGTGACGGCCGGGTGGTGTTGATCATCGACCTGCTGGCGCATATCCGCGCCCTGGCACCGGCCTTGCCGGCCCAGGCCACGGAGAATCCGCTGACGGTCAACGAGCCGCAGAAAAAACGGCGGTTGCTTGTGCTGGTGGTGGACGACTCGGTCACTGTGCGCAAAGTCACCAGCCGCTTGTTGGAGCGCAACGGCATGAACGTGCTGACCGCCAAGGACGGTATCGATGCCATCGCCGTTCTGGAGGAACACACCCCCGACCTGATGTTGCTGGATATCGAGATGCCGCGCATGGACGGCTTTGAAGTGGCGATCCAGGTACGCAACGACCCACGGCTCAAGCGTCTGCCGATCATCATGATCACCTCGCGCACCGGCCAGAAACATCGCGACCGGGCCATGGCCATTGGCGTCAACGACTACCTTGGCAAGCCGTATCAAGAGTCGGTGCTGCTGGAAAGCATCGCCTACTGGAGCCCGAAACATGCTTGACCACCGCACCAGTCAACTCACCGGCCTGCTCCTGCCCCTGGCCGACCGCCACCTGCTGCTGCCCAACGTAGCGGTGGCCGAGCTGATCGACTTCCAGCGCGGCGAACCGGCCAGCGACGCACCACCGTGGTACTTGCGGCAAGTGACCTGGCGCGACCAGCAATTGCCCTTGATCAGCTTCGAGGCGGCGTGTGGCGGTGCCAGCGTGGTCAGCGAACGCGCCCGGATCGTGGTCCTCAACGCCCTGGGTGGACGGGCGACGTTGAAGTTTATCGCGCTGGTGATCCAGGGCATTCCCCGCTCGTACAAGCTCGACAGCCAGTTGAGCTACGTGGATGTGCCTCTATCGCCCCTGGAGCTGGCGGCGGTACAGGTCGGCGTGCATGTGGCGAAAGTGCCGGACTTGCTGGGGCTGGAGGCGCTGCTGGTCGAGGCTGGGTTGGCCTGAGCAAAATCCCTGCGACCGTTGGAGATCAAAGGTGGGCCCCGACAAGCCAGCGTCCACATTCGATTGCGTCAGGTTAACTGCACACGAAAGCTTGAAGCAGGCTGTAATCGTTCAAATCGGCTGCGCGCAAAGCCTGGATGTAGCGCATACGGACTTCATTGGCTGCGATCAGGTTAGCGCTCCCCTAGGAGAAAGGCGCAAGTCCTTGTTGTCTCAGCAGGCAGTCGGCCATCAAGCGCGCGTGGCGACCGTTGCCATTGGGGAATGGGTGCAGCGAAACCAGTTGGTGATGAAAACGGACAGCAACCTCTTCGCACGGGAATACATGGTGTTCCAGCCAATAAGTCGTGTTGTCGAGAAGGTGACGCAGGTTGACTGAAATCTTCGTCCAGTCGCAGCCGATATTTTTGTCGGTGTTCCTGAATGTCCCGGCCCATCTCCATGTGTCACTGAACATTTTGGTGTGGAGTTGACGGCAGAAATGTTCGTTCAAGACATCAAGGTTGTTTTGGCGCCCCAGCCAACGCATTGCCTTGAGGATGTTTGCAGCTTCCCATTCATCCAACTCGCCTTGGGTGGTGATGTGCCTGGGTTTAAGCCCCGCTATCTCGTCGGGGGCCAGGGGTGTTTGGCCGGGTTTTAGCTCAAGTTCTATCGCCACAATCGAGCCCATGGGCCGCGGAGCAATTCCATACGGCGATCCGCCACCTGACGCTCGACGAACGTATCTGACGGACGTTGGTTTTCGAGGCTCATCGTATGAGCGACCCCCATGACTTCTTGCCTGGCCAGTAGCTCGGCCCGCGCCTGCACCATCTCGTGTAGCGGTTTTCTTGGTACCAGAGCGTAGACAAGCTCACAGTCCAGGCCTGCCGCCAACTTACGGAGCTGGGCGAGTGTGATGCGATCTTCAGCTTCGGCCTGCTCCGACTGCTGCAACGTAGCAAAGGCAACGCCGAGCATGGCTGCCTGGGATCTCAGTGATCGGCCCAATGATTCTCTGATCGAGCGCAGCCATCCTCCAGGCGGGGTGGATTTGCCACTTAGTGTTTCAAACGGCTCCAGCGCCCTTTCTACTTGGGCAAGGCGCAGTTCGTTGAGTGAGGAAGATGTCATGGGGCGGTACCCGTATTTTGCCTGTCAGATGTGCAGTTATTGAATGCCTATAGGCATACATTTTTACATTATATGTATGCCTATAGGCAGTCAATATTATTTATTTTGTATGCCTTTAGGCATTCGTTTTATGTCGTGCGCAGAGGGTTCCGATACAAAAGGCTAGTGAGACGACATCCGAGCAACAACCTCAAAAATCTGTAGGAATAATCGTGCGGCATGATGCCCGCAAGTTTTCGCGCCGCCCATGAACTTGTCGCTCTGCGCCTTCGCGCCAAAACTTGATCAGTCCCAGAAAAGGACCGTTCGTTCCCTTTTTGGGACTGATGCCTGCTCGGGTAAAGCCCCACGTAAACCCGCCGATAACCCAAGGAGTCTTTCGGTGGAAGCAACAACCCAATGTGGCTATTCGACGTATTTGCCCGGCTGTATAACCTCAACCCGTTTACCTTCGCTTTAATCATGTGGTTTGTGGTGCTGGTGATCACCGCCAGCGTGACGATGAAATGCCCAACCAGGCGCGGCAAGCTCGTAGGGTTTGGGATCACGTCCGTAGGCGCGGTGTTGATTTTGGGGCACCTGGAACTGCTGACGCTCAGCGCCACCGGTAAAGAAATCAAAGGGGTTGTGACCAATTTTGTAGTCATGACCCTGGGCGGCCTGGGCTCGGGCCTGCTTGCAGTCGCTATCTCGAAAGGGCCGAACAAGGCCGAAATTGAACAGACCCGCAATTTCATCCGCGGCTGGGGCCTGAGGGGCTTTGAATACCTGTTCGTGTTTATCCTCATGTGCTCACTCGCCTTGTCTGCGCTCTGCCTGCTCTTGTGGTTCTTCGGTTGGCCTGTGGTGACGGGGCATGCAGTGTCGGGCTTGTTGCTGGTATTCCTGGGTGCGGCGTTGGGTTGCGCGATCGTCTCCCGCCTGCGCCGGTTAATGAAGTGGGAGCAGTGGGGCGTGGGTCTGTTGTTTGGGCTGTTGCTGTTTCTACTGCCGGTGTATGTGCAGGCGATTGGGGGGCTGGTGAGCTGGAGCCTGGCGGCGGTGCTGGGGTTCCATCTCGTCGCGGGCGCAGCCATGGGCTGGACGGTGTGGCGCCAGCGCATGGAATGGCTGTAGGAGCGAGCTTGCTCGCGAAGGACGCATGGGCGCCGCGCGTTACCTGATAGCGCTGCGTTATCGTTGAGGTTTTTCGCGAACAAGCTCGCTCCTACAGAGGGGATCGTTACTCCAACCGTAACGGTTCGCCGCCGAGCTTGATTGATACCCCTCCTCATTCACTCCTATGGTGAGCCCCACGACAGCGAACCCGTGGAGCGATCATGACAACAACAATAACCCCCGACTCGCGCTGGACGCGGCGACGCGATGAGAAACAGCGGCGCCTGGCGCGGGTGGCATCCCTGGCTGATGGCGTGGTGTTGCCCACCGAGCGCATTGTCGAGGCCCTTGAAGCCCTGATCCTGCCCGGCGACCGGGTGGTGCTGGAAGGCAACAACCAGAAGCAGGCCGACTTTCTCTCGCGCTCCCTGGCCAAGGCCGACCCGGCCGTGCTCCATGACTTGCACATGATCATGCCCAGCGTCGGGCGCTCCGAGCACCTGGACCTGTTTGAAAAGGGCATCGCGCGCAAGCTCGACTTCTCGTTCGCCGGCACCCAATCCCTGCGCATCAGCCAGTTGCTCGAAGACGGTCTGCTGGAAGTCGGTGCGATTCACACCTACATCGAACTCTATGCACGGCTGGTGGTGGACCTGATCCCCAACGTAGTGCTGTCTGCCGGCTTCATGGCCGACCGCGCCGGCAACATCTACACCGGCCCCAGCACCGAAGACACCCCGGCGCTGATCGAGCCGGCGGCCTTCAGCGATGGCATCGTCATCGTCCAGGTCAACCAGTTGGTGGATGACGTCAGCGACTTGCCCCGGGTGGACATTCCGGCGAGCTGGGTGGATTTTGTGGTGGTGGCCGACAAGCCGTTCTACATCGAACCGCTGTTCACCCGCGACCCGCGGCACATCAAGCCGGTGCATGTGTTGATGGCGATGATGGCGATCCGTGGTATCTATGAGAAACACAACGTTCAGTCGCTGAACCACGGCATCGGCTTCAACACCGCGGCGATTGAATTGATCCTGCCGACCTACGGCGAATCCCTGGGCCTCAAAGGCAAGATCTGCCGCAACTGGACCCTCAACCCGCACCCGACGCTGATCCCCGCCATCGAAAGCGGCTGGGTCGAGAGCGTGCATTGCTTCGGCACCGAACTGGGCATGGAACACTACATCGCCGCGCGGCCGGATGTGTTCTTCACCGGTCGCGACGGCTCGCTGCGCTCCAACCGGATGTTCTGCCAACTGGCCGGCCAATACGCGGTGGATCTGTTTATCGGCGCCACCTTGCAGGTCGATGGCGATGGGCATTCCTCCACCGTGACCCGTGGTCGCCTGGCCGGGTTTGGTGGCGCGCCGAATATGGGCCACGACCCGCGCGGCCGGCGCCACGGCACTCCGGCCTGGCTCGATATGCGCCACGGCGATGCCCCCGAAGCCCTGCTGGAACGCGGCAAAAAACTCGTCGTGCAAATGGTCGAGACCTTCCAGGAGGGCGGCAAACCCACCTTCGTCGAAACCCTCGACGCGGTGGAAGTGGCGCGCAAAAGCGGCATGCCGCTGGCGCCGATCATGATTTACGGCGACGACGTGACCCACCTGCTCACCGAAGAAGGCATCGCCTACCTGTACAAGGCGCGCTCCCTGGAAGAACGCCAGGCGATGATCGCCGCCGTCGCCGGAGTCACGGCCATCGGCTTGCGCCATAACCCCAAGGACACTGCGCGAATGCGCCGCGAAGGCCTGATCGCCTTGCCCGAAGACCTAGGCATCCGCCGCACCGACGCCACCCGCGAACTGCTGGCGGCCAAAAGCGTGGCCGACCTGGTGGACTGGTCCGGCGGCCTGTACAACCCACCCGCCAAGTTCAGGAGCTGGTAAATGCACGCACTCAAACTGCACACACTGACCCTGGCCGAGCAACTGGCGGACCTGGCGGTCGACGCGCTGATCGACGAAGCCGACTTGTCGCCCAAACCGGCGTTGGTGGATCGGCGCGGCAACGGCGCCCACAACGATCTGCACCTGGGTTTGATGCATGCCTCGGCGCTGTCCCTGTGGCCGGCGTTCAAGGAAATGGCCGAGGCGGCGATTGAGCTGGGTGAAATCGGCTTGCCGCTGCGCGAAGCCCTTGGTCGTATCGGGCGCGAAGGTGAGCAAACGATGCTCACCACCACACAAGGCGTGAATACCCATCGTGGCGCGATCTGGGCCCTCGGCCTGCTGGTGGCTGCCGTCGCGTTGGACCCCACGTCCCGCAACGCCAGCGCCCTGAGCCTGCGCGCCGCGCGCCTGGCCCTGCTCAATGACCGCTATGCGCCGCAACCGTTGAGCCATGGCATGCAAGTCGCCCAGCGCTACGGCGCGCGCGGCGCCCGGGAAGAAGCGCAATTGGGCTTCCCTGCGGTGCTGCAACGCGGCCTGCCGCAACTGCACGCAAGCCGCGCGCAACAACAAGGCGAGCAGAACGCCCGCCTCGATGCGCTGCTGGCGATCATGACCCAACTGGCCGACACCTGCGTGCTCTACCGTGCCGGCACCGAAGGCCTGCAAGCCATGCAGTTGGGCGCCCAGGCTGTGCTCGATGCAGGCGGCAGCGCCAGCCTGGGCGGGCGCCGCCGGCTCAACGAACTGGACCAACAGCTACTGGCCCTGAATGCCTCCCCCGGTGGCGCCGCCGACCTGTTGGCCACCTGCCTGTTTATCGACCGCATCGAGTCTTGCGACGGAGCGTTTTGATGGAAACCCTATCTTTTGAATTCCCTGCCGGGCAGCGACCCAAAGGCCGTGCGCTGGTGGGTTGCGTCGGTTCCGGCGACCTTGAAGTGCTGCTGGAACCGGGCACTGCGGGCACCCTGGTGATCCAGGTACAAACCTCGGTCAATGGCGCCGAGCAGCGTTGGCACCACCTGTTCCAGAGGATCTTCCAGGAACAGACGCCACCGGCCTTGAACATTCAGATCCACGACTTCGGCGCTACCCCAGGCGTGGTGCGTTTGCGCCTGGAACAAGGTTTCGAGGAGCTGGGCCATGACTGACTTGCTCAACAAACACAGCTTCGTCGAACTCGGCGCGCGTCAGCGGGCCAAGGCCTTGCTCGACAGCGGCAGCTATCGGGAATTGATCGATCCGTTCCAGCGGGTGATGTCGCCGTGGCTGAGCCGCCAGGGCGTGGTCCCGCAAGCCGACGATGGGGTGGTGATCGCCAAGGGCACCCTCGATGGTTTACCCGTGGTGATCGCCGCCATCGAAGGCAACTTCCAGGGTGGCAGCCTCGGTGAAGTGGGCGGCGCGAAAATCGCCGGCGCCCTGGAACTGGCTGCCGAGGACAACCGCAACGGCATTCCCACCCGCGCCGTGCTGCTGCTGGAAACCGGCGGCGTGCGCTTGCAGGAAGCCAACCTTGGGCTGGCGGCGATTGCCGATATCCACGCTGCGATTGTCGACCTGCGCCAGTACCAGCCGGTGATCGGCGTGGTGGCTGGGAGTGTCGGTTGTTTTGGCGGCATGTCCATCGCCGCCGGCCTGTGCAGTTATCTGCTGGTGACCCGCGAAGCCCGCCTGGGCTTGAACGGCCCGCAGGTGATCGAGCAGGAAGCCGGCCTTGAAGAGTACGACTCCCGCGACCGGCCCTTTATCTGGAGCCTGACCGGCGGCGAGCAGCGCTTCAACAGCGGCCTGGCCGACGGCTATGTGGCGGACGATGTGACGCAGATCCGCGAGCAGATCAGTGCCCTGTTGCAACAGGGTTTGCCGGCCACTCAACGCAGTCGCCAGGCCGACTATTACCTGGCGCGCCTGGCTGAACTGGACGCCGCACCGCAGATCGAGCCGGCCACGGTTCGTGACCTGTATCAGGGAGAACGCTCATGAGAGGTTTGCAGTGGTTCAATGCATTGAGCGCTGGCGCAGCGCCGGTGGCGGGTTTGCCGGCGTCGTTGAAAGTGGCGGATGGCGTGCTGGGTGAGCTGGCCGTACGTTTTATCGCTGTGGTGCCGGATGCCGCCAACCGCTTCCCCCGCGCACGCCAGGGTGAGGTGGGGTTGCTGGAAGGCTGGGGCTTGGCCAAGGCGGTGGATGAAGCCATCGCCAGCGGCGATCAACGCCCGATCATTGCCATCGTTGATGTGCCGAGCCAGGCCTATGGCCGTCGCGAAGAAGCGCTGGGCATTCATCAAGCCCTGGCGGCGGCGGCGGACAGTTACGCCCGCGCCCGTCTGGCCGGGCATCCGGTGATCGCATTGCTGGTGGGCAAGGCCATGTCCGGTGCGTTTCTTGCCCATGGCTACCAAGCCAATCGCCTGATTGCCCTGCGCGATCCTGGGGTGATGGTGCACGCCATGGGCAAGGCCTCGGCGGCGCGGGTGACCTTGCGCAGCGTCGAAGAACTGGAAGCCCTGGCCGCCAGCGTGCCGCCCATGGCCTACGACATCGACAGCTACGCCAGCCTCGGTTTGTTGTGGGAAACCTTGACCGTCAGCCAGATTGAACAACCGACCGCCGACGACCTGGCGCGGGTCAGCGATTGCCTGGTGCAGGCGATCAAGGACGTACAGAACAGCGGCGTGCGGGATTTGCGGGGGCGCCTGGGCGCCCTCAACCGTGCGGCGTCCAGCCATGTACGCGAGCTGCTGCGGGAGCAATGGTGAACGCTCACGACTTGCTTTGGGGCATGACCCCGGCGCATCTGCCGGCTGACGCACCGGCCTGGGTGCTGGACGTGATCGGCGCGGGACACCCGGTGGTGGTACGCCGGGCGCAGGCTGAACCGGGCCATGTGGCGGTGGGTGTGCGCGGGCGTTTGCGTGAGCAGCGCTTTGCCGCCGTGATGCCGCTTGCGGCAGTGCGGCGGCGGGTGGTGCCCGAGGCACTGTGCGACGTGATCTCGCCCCGCAATCTGCCGGCGCTGCGGGCACTCGTGCAACTGCGACCAGTGCTGGCGAAGGAGATCTGGGGCGTCACTGGCAGTGCGGGTTTCGAGTTGGCTACGGGTATTGAAGCGCTGCATGCCCAGAGTGATCTGGATTTACTGCTGCGCACCCCCGAGCGTCTTGGGCGGGGCGATGCCGAAGATCTGCTGGCGATTCTGGACACGGCGCCGTGTGCCGTGGATCTGCAACTGCAAACGCCGTATGGCGCGGTGGCCTTGCGGGAATGGGCCGGCCCATCGCAGCGGGTTCTGTTGAAAAATGCCAGCGGCGCGCACCTGGTCGTCGATCCATGGCAGGCGGTGGCATGAGCAGCCTTTTGGTATTCCCGGGGCAGGGCGCCCAGCGCCCGGGCATGCTCCAGCAATTACCCGCCAGCGTCCTCGACGAAGCCAGCGATGCCTTGGCGCACGATGTGCGCCAGCTCGATTCGGCGCAGGCCCTGGCCAGTACCCGCGCCGTGCAACTGTGCCTGCTGATCGCCGGCGTGGCTCATGCCCGTCAGTTGCAACACACGCCGGACTACGTGGCGGGCCTGTCCATCGGCGCTTACCCGGCGGCCGTGATTGCCGGCGCCCTGGCGTTTGCCGATGCACTCAGGCTGGTCAGCCTGCGCGGTGAACTGATGCAGCAGGCTTATCCACAGGGCTACGGCATGACTGCGCTGATCGGCCTGGAGTTATCCACCGTCGAAAGCGTGCTGGCCGAGATCCATGGCCCTGATTCACCGGTGTACCTGGCCAATATCAACGCCGACAACCAGAGCGTGATCGCCGGCAGCGAGGTGGCCATGCAGAAGGTCGCCAACCGTATCAAGGGCAAGGGCGTGGCCAAGCGCCTAGCCGTCAGCGTGCCGTCCCATTGCGCGCTGCTGGAGGTGCCTGCGCAAACACTGGCCGAAGCCTTCGCCAAGATCACGCTCAAGGTGCCGGCCATCACCTACTTGAGCAGCACCCGTGCGCGGCCAATCCGTGATGTTGAACAACTGCGCGATGACCTGGCCTTCAACATGTGCCGCATCGTCGATTGGCGCGGCACCGTGCAAAGTGCTTATGAGCGCGGCGTGCGCCTGCAAATCGAACTGCCTCCCGGTGCGGTACTCACCGGCCTTGCGCGGCGGGTATTTGAACAAGGCACCGTGATTGCCTTCGACGGTGCGCGCCTGGACACCTTGCAGGCCCTGCTGGAACAGGAGGGCCGCCGCCACCGATAAAGCATGACCTTGGCTTTCGAAGCACAAAAACAACAATTTCGATCAAGCATCAAGAGGACAACCAGCATGATTATCTACGGTGTGGCGTTTCTGGCGCTGTGTACCTTGGCGGGCCTGTTTATCGGCGAGCTGTTGGGCAAATGGATGGGCATCCCGGCCAACGTCGGCGGGGTGGGGATCGCGATGTTGCTGCTGATCGGCCTGGGCAGTTACCTGGGCAAGCGTGGCCTGTTTACCGGCAAGTCGGAGCAGGGCGTGAGCTTCTGGGCGGCGGTGTATATCCCGATTGTGGTGGCCATGGCGGCCCAGCAAAACGTCTATGGCGCGATCAGCGGTGGCCCCATGGCAATCCTCGCCGGCACCTGCGCGGTGGTGGTGGCATTTGCCCTGGTACCGGTGTTGGTCCGCATCGGCAACCGTGAGCCGGATGCGGTCGTCACCACCAAGTCGGCAGGGTGAGCGCCATGTACGAATCCTTGATGAAAGTCATCACCGGTTACGGTCTGATCAGTGGTTTTGCGGTGATCGGCCTGACCATGTGGGTGTCCTACTGGATCAGCGATACCTTCACCAAAGGCCGCCTGCATGGGTCGGCTATCGCGATCCTGCTGGGGCTGGTTCTGTCCTATGTGGGGGGGGCGTTTACCGGCGGGTCCAAGGGCGTGGTGGATATCCCGCTGCTGTCGGGCATCGGTCTGCTGGGCGGGGCGATGCTGCGGGACTTCGCCATCGTCGCCACGGCGTTTGGGGTGAGTGTCGATGAGCTCAAGCGTGCTGGATATGTGGGGGTGCTGGCGCTGTTTGTCGGGGTCGGCTCATCGTTTATCGCGGGCGTCGGTGTGGCCATGGCCTTTGGTTATACCGATGCAGTGAGCCTGACTACCATCGGTGCTGGCGCCGTGACCTATATCGTCGGGCCGGTGACCGGGGCGGCGATTGGTGCCAGTTCCGAAGTGATGGCGCTGTCCATTGCGGCGGGGTTGATCAAGGCCATTCTGGTGATGGTGATGACGCCATTCGTGGCGCCGCTGATTGGCCTGAACAGCCCGCGCAGTGCGGTGATCTTTGGCGGGTTGATGGGTACTTCCAGCGGCGTGGCGGGCGGGTTGGCGGCGACCGATCCGAAGCTGGTGCCTTATGGCTGCCTGACGGCGGCGTTTTATACGGCGCTGGGGTGTTTGCTGGGGCCTTCGTTGCTGTTTTTGCTGATGCGGGGGTTGGTGGGCTGATTCGCTAATCTCGATTGAATGATCGGGCCTCATCGCAGGCAAGCCAGCTCCCACATTTTGATTTGTGAACACATTCAAATGTGGGAGCTGGCTTGCCTGCGATGGCGGTCTTTCAGACGGCCACCTGCCGATTGGCATACATCCGACATTCCGCCAACAACGCCAGCAGGTTCGGATCGCGCTCCTTGGCCTTCAAGAACACCACGCCAATGTGCTGCTGCAGCCGGTAGCGCGCCTGCAATGGAATCAGCTTCACCCGGTTCTCATACACCGCCGCAATCCTTCCCGGCAGCAATGCATATCCCACCCCCGAGCTGACCATGCTCAGCAAGGTGAAGATGTCGTTGACCTGCATCGCCACCTTCGGCTCGAAACCCGCCTGCTTGAACACCCGTGCGCCATCCTGGTGAGTGGCGAAGCCTTGGGTCAGGGTGATGAAGGTGGCGTCGCGCACCTGTGCCAGGTCGATTTCCTGTTCGCGGTCCAAGGGTGAGTCGGCGGGCGTGGCGAGGAAGATATCGTCGGAAAACAACTGGATCTGCGCGCAGTCCGGCTCGATGGCGTGTTCGTCGAGGGAGATCAGGATGGCGTCGACTTCCATGTTCTTGAGCTTGTACATCAGGTCGACGTTGGAGCCCAGGATCAGGTCGATATTGAGCTCGCTGCGGCGGATTTTCAGGCCCATGATCAGTTGCGGCACGGTCTTGACCGTCAGCGAATACAGGGCGCCGAGCTTGAAGCGTTCGGCGGAGAAACCAGCGGCTTCGCGGGTCAGGCGCACGCTATCGACCACGTCTTGTACCAGCTTTTGTGCGCGTTCTTCGAGTACGTAGGCGCTTTCCAGCGGGGTGAGGTTGCGGCCTTCGTGCTTGAACAATGGGCAGCGCAGGGCGTTTTCCAGGGAATGGATGGCCCGGTGCACGCTGACATTGCTGGTCTGCAACTCGGCGGCGGCGCGGGCCAGGTTGCCGGTGCGCATGAAGGCCAGGAAGATTTCCAGTTTCTTGAGGGTGAACTCTTCATCGATCTGCATGGCGATGACTCTTATTCGAATGCGTTCGATTGTGCCCTTAAAGCATCGCAAGCGTCATAACAGCCTTGCACTATCACGTGGCAGGCATGAGCCTTGTGGGCCAGCGCAGTGGTTTTTGGAGGTGGGCAACACATGTATCACGGTGAGCGATTCAACGCCTGGAGCCATTTGCTCGGCGCAGTGGCAGCCTTTATTGGCGCAGTGTGGATGCTGGTGGTGGCGAGCATGGACGGCAGCCCGTGGAAGATCGTCAGTGTGGCGATCTATGGTTTTACGCTGCTGGTGCTGTACAGCGCCTCGACGGTGTATCACAGCGTGCGCGGGCGCAAAAAAGAAATCATGCAGAAGGTCGATCACTTTTCGATCTACCTGCTGATCGCCGGCAGCTACACCCCGTTTTGCCTGGTGACCCTGAACGGTCCATGGGGTTGGACGTTGTTCGGGATTGTCTGGGGCCTGGCGGTGATCGGGATCCTGCAGGAGATCAAGCCGCGCTCCGAGGCGCGCATTTTGTCGATTGTGATCTATGCGGTGATGGGCTGGATCGTGCTGGTGGCGGTCAAACCGTTGATTGCCGCGTTGGGTACGGACGGTTTTATCTGGCTGGCGTCGGGTGGGGTGTTGTACACGGTGGGGATTATCTTTTTTGCCCTGGAGCATCGGCTGCGGCACTCCCATGGGATCTGGCATTTGTTCGTGATCGGCGGCAGCCTGCTGCACTTTGTGGCGATCATGCGCTATGTGCTCTGACAGACCACATGGAGCTGGCTTTTGTGTGGGAGCTGGCTCCTACAGGGTTCTGCGGTGTTTTAGAGGCGGTCTAGCTGCTCCTGGGCACGGCTGCCAAAGATCTCCAGCAGGCTGGCCAACATATGCGGCGGCGGTTCATCCGCGCGGGTCAGCGCATACAAGGTGATGGGCAGCGGCGGGGCCAAAGGGCGGATGCAGGTGCTGTCGGTGGCGGCGCCCAGTGCAGTGAAGGGGTCGATTACCGCCAGGCCGGCGCCGGACTCCACCATGGCCCGGGCCAGGGAGTAGGTCTGGACTGAAATGCGCACGCGCGGCGGCGGTTCGACGGCTTCCAGGTAACTGTCGAGTCGCGCCGACAGCGGGTCGGCGCTGGACAGGCCAATCAACGGTGCGCCCGCCAGGGCCATCAGGGGCAAGGGCTTGCCCAATTCAGCCTGTGCCCAGTAACCCCGTGGCGCCAGCGCGACCAACACGCCATGGGCCAAGGCCTGGGCCTTGAGCCCTGGATGGTCCGGGGACTTGAGCGTCAGCGCCACATCCATCTCGCGCATCAACAGGTTTTGCACCAGTTCGCGGCTGTGGGCGCTGGACAGTTCGCAGGCAATGTCCGGGTAGCGTTGGGTCCACTCGCCAATCGCCGGTGGCAACAATGACAAGGCCAGGGCCGGTGTGGCGCCGATGCGCAGGCTTTGGCCGGGCGCGCGCCGCAGGTTCTGGGCCAGGCGTCGCACGCCTTGCAGGCTTTCGCTGACCTTATCGACTTCGCGCTCTAGGGCCAGGGCTTCCGGGGTGGGCTGCAGTTTGCCGCGTATGCGCAGGAACAGCGGGAAGCCCAGTTGCAGTTCGGCGTGTTGCAGCACCTTGGTCACCGCCGGTTGCGAGACGTGCAGCAACTGCGCGGCGGCGCTGACGGAGCCGGTCTGGCGGATGGCCTGGAAGATTTCGATATGACGCAAGCGCATGACGAGTCCATAACCTTTGTTTATAGGTGGCCCATCTTTATTCATTGTCCGGCGCCTGTCACCTGCCCCTAGTCTTGGACGCTCATAACAAGCATCGAGAACGCACATGGCTCAGCAGGTTTGCATCATTGGCGGTGGGGTCATCGGTCTGGCGAGCGCCTATGCCCTGGTGCGCGCCGGCATGGACGTGACGGTGGTCGAGGCCCGCGACAGCCTGGGCAGCGAGACCAGTTTTGCCAATGGCGGCCAACTGTCCTATCGCTACGTCGCGCCGCTGGCGGACAAAGGCGTGCCGCTGCAAGCCATTGGCTGGTTGCTGCGCGGTGACTCGCCGTTGAAGCTGCGGCCCCGCCTGGACCCGGCGCAATGGCGCTGGATGGCCTCGTTCCTCGGCGCCTGCCGGGCTTCGGTGAACAAGCGCAATGCCAGCCACTTGCTGCGCCTGGCCACCTTGAGTCAGGGCATCTTGCAGCAATGGCGCGAAGAGGATGGGCTGGACGGCTTCGACTGGCAGCGCAACGGCAAGCTGGTGACGTTTCGCAGCCATCACACCTTCGAGCATGCCCGGGGCAAGGTCATGGACCGCCTGCAACAGCAGGTGTTGTCCGCTGCCGAGTGCACACGGCTGGAGCCGACCCTGGGTGCCCAGGATTTTGTTGGCGGGATCTACACGCCCAATGAAGAAGTGGCGGACTGTCATGCGTTTTGCCAACAATTAGCCGCGCGCCTGGAAGCGTCGGGCCGCTGCCGGTTTTTGCTGGGCCGCAAGGTCACCGGTATCCGCCATGCCAACGGCACGGTGCAGGCGATTGAGTTGGGCGGCGAGGTCATGCCGGTGGAGCACCTGGTGCTGGCAGCGGGGGTGCGCAGCCCCGAACTGGCCTTGCCGGGCATCGCCTTGCCGTTGTACCCGCTCAAGGGCTACAGCTTGAGCGTGCCGATCGGCGAGCAGCATGCAGCGCCAAGGATCAGCATCACCGACTATGACCGCAAGATTGTGTACGCACGTATCGGCGAGCAGTTGCGGGTGGCGGCAATGGTCGACATCGTCGGCTTTGATACGGGCCTTGAGCCCAAGCGCCTGGCCCTGATCAAGCGCCAGGCCAGTGAGACGTTCCCCCTGGCCGGCGATTACAGCCAAGCCATCGAGTGGGCCGGCATGCGCCCGGCCACCCCCAGCGGCGTGCCGCTGATTGGCGCCAGTGTGTACCGCAACCTGTGGCTCAACCTCGGTCACGGCGCCCTGGGTTTCACCCTGGCTTGTGGCAGCGGCCAGGTGTTGGCGGAACTGATCGGCCAGCACAGACCTTCCATTGATATGCAGGGCCTTGCGCCCCGCGCCGCTTAGGACATTGCAATGACCATCACCCGGATCAACAGCAACAGTCGCCTGTCGGGCGCCGTGACCTTCCAGGACCTGGTATTTCTCTCCGGCCAGGTGCCGGGCGAAGGCCAGGACGTCACCACCCAGACCCGAGAGGTGCTGGCCAAAATTGATGCGCTACTGGCCGAGGCTGGCAGCGACAAGGATCATCTGCTCAACGCAACCATTTACCTGAAGAACATCCAGGATGGCTTTGCGCCAATGAATGATGTCTGGTCCGCCTGGCTCACGCCCGGCCAGGCACCGACCCGCACCACCCTGCAGGCGGAACTGGCACGCCCGAGCGTGCTGGTGGAAATCAGCGTCATTGCTGTACGTCGTCCATAACAAGAAAACCAACGGAGAATAACAATGCACAAAATCACGTTGATCGGCACTGCACTGGGGCTGTTGTTGACGGCCCAGGCCCAGGCCAATGAAGCGCCGCTGACGGGCACCCTGGCCAAGGTCGCCAATGCCAAGAGCATCACCCTTGGATACCGCGATGCGTCGGTGCCGTTTTCCTATGTCGGTGACCACACCGGCAAGCCCATGGGTTACTCGGTGGACCTGGCGAGCAAGATCGTCGAGCGCATCCAGCAGAAGACTGGCGTGCCCCAGCTCAACGTGAAGTACAACCTGGTCACCTCCCAGACCCGCATTCCGTTGGTGATCAACGGCACCGTGGACCTTGAGTGCGGCTCCACCGGGGTCACGGCCGAGCGGCAGAAGCAGGTGGCGTTTTCCTATGGCTTTATCTACGTGAAGGGCCAGTTGCTCACGGCCAACGACAGCGGCATCCAACGCTTTGCCGACCTGCGTGGCAAGAATGTGGTGACCACCGCGGGTACCACCAACGAACGGTTCCTCAAGAGCTACAACCACGAGCACAAGTTGGATATGTCGGTAATCAGCGCCAAGGACCATGGTGAAGCGTTCCAGATGCTGCAATCGGGCCGCGCCGTGGCGTTCTATATGGATGACGCGTTGCTCTACGGCGAGCGCGCCAAGGCCAAGGACCCGCACAAATGGGTGGTGGTAGGCGAGGAGCAGTCGCGGGAAATCTACAGCTGCATGGTGCGCAAGGATGACCCGCAGTTTCTGGCGGTGGTCAACGAGACCCTGGGCGAGCTGTACAGCTCGGGGGAAATCAATGGGATTTACCAGCGCTGGTTTGAACAGCCGATTCCGCCGAAGGGCTTGAACCTGGAGTTTCCGATGACCAGTGAGCTGAAGGCGATCATTGCCAAGCCGGTGAGTGATCCGGTGGAATAAACAGGCGAGCACCCGATCAACACTGTAGGAGCTGGCTTGCCGGCGATGAGGCCCGCCAGTCTTGCGCAGACCTTGATGCCGCCATCGCAGGCAAGCCAGCTCCTACAGTTTGATTGGGTTTGCAAGGTGGGGTTAGAAGTCGCCCCAGAGTTGTTGAGCGACGGATAGCGCGACTACCGGTGCAGTCTCGGTGCGCAACACCCGCGGGCCCAGTCGTGCGGCGTGGAAACCTGCGTGTTGTGCGGTTTCTACTTCGCCATCGGTCAAGCCACCCTCCGGCCCGATCAAGAACGCCAGGCTCGACGGCTTGGCATGGCTCACCAGCGGTTCGGCCACCGGGTGCAGCACCAGCTTCAGATCGGCCTCGACCTGTTTCAGCCAGTCGGCCAGCAACAGCGGTGGGTGAATCACCGGCACCGTGGAGCGGCCGCATTGCTCGCAGGCGCTGATTGAGACCTGGCGCCAGTGCAGCAGGCGTTTGTCGGCACGTTCGTCCTTGAGGCGCACTTCGCAGCGCTCGCTGAAGATCGGCGTGATGGCGTTGACCCCAAGCTCGGTGGCCTTCTGGATCGCCCAGTCCATACGCTCGCCACGGGACAGCCCCTGGCCCAGGTGAATGTGCAGCGGCGATTCGATCTGGCCGGCGAAGGCTTCGGTCAGTTGCACGGTCACGCGTTTTTTCCCGACTTCCAGCAGGCTACCGCGAAACTCCTGGCCGGAGCCGTCGAACAGTTGCACGGCATCGCCTTCGTTCATGCGCAGCACGCGGCTGATGTAATGCGCCTGGGCTTCGGGCAACTCGTGGTCGCCAAGGCTTAGCGGGGTATCGGTGAAAAAGCGCGACAGTCTCATGGGTGTTCTCTGCAAATAATGTGTGTATTGCTATACGGCTGAGGTCAGCCAGGGTCGCGAAAGCCTGGGTGAAAGTCTTTCGGTACTGCCACGCTGACTTTGCTGTTGGTGGCGATATCAATGCCTTGCGTCGCCACTTCGGCCAGGAAGTCGATCTGCTCCGGGGTAATCACGTACGGCGGCAGGAAATACACCACGCTACCCAGGGGCCGCAGCAAGGCCCCGCGTTCCAGGGCGTGTTCGAATACTTTCAGGCCGCGCCGTTCCTGCCACGGGTAGGCCGTCTTGGTGGCCTTGTCCTGCACCATCTCGATGGCCAGCACCATGCCGGTCTGGCGCACTTCTGACACATGGGGGTGGTCCACCAGGTGCGCGGTGGCCGTGGCCATGCGTTGGGCCAGGGCCTGGTTGTTCTCGATGACGTTGTCTTCTTCGAAGATATCCAGGGTCGCCAGGGCCGCTGCACATGCCAGTGGGTTGCCGGTATAGCTGTGGGAATGCAGGAAGGCGCGCAGGGTCGGGTAGTCGTCGTAGAAGGCGCTGTACACATCTTCGGTGGTGACCACGGCCGCCAGTGGCAGGTAGCCGCCAGTCAGGGCCTTGGACAGGCACAGGAAGTCCGGGCGGATGCCCGCTTGCTCACAGGCGAACATGCTGCCGGTACGGCCAAAGCCCACGGCGATTTCGTCGTGGATCAGGTGTACGCCATACCGGTCGCAGGCTTCGCGCAGCAGCTTGAGGTACACCGGGTGGTACATGCGCATGCCACCGGCGCCCTGGATCAGCGGTTCGACGATCACGGCGGCGACGCTGTCGTGGTTGTCCGCCAGGGTCTGTTCCATGGCCTGGAACATGTTGCGCGAGTGTTCTTCCCAGCTCATGCCTTCGGGGCGCAGGTAGCAGTCCGGGCTTGGCACCTTGATGGTGTCCAGCAGCAAGGCCTTGTAGGTCTCGGTGAACAATGGCACATCGCCTACCGACATCGCGGCGATGGTTTCGCCGTGGTAGCTGTTAGTCAGGGTGACGAAACGCTTTTTGTTCGGCTGGCCGCGGTTGAGCCAATAGTGAAAGCTCATCTTCAGCGCGACTTCGATGCACGACGAGCCATTGTCGGCGTAGAAACACCGGGTCAGGCCTTCGGGTGTGATCTTCACCAGGCGCTCGGACAGCTCGATTACCGGCTGGTGGCTGAAGCCGGCGAGGATCACGTGTTCCAGTTGGTCCACCTGGTCCTTGATGCGCTGGTTGATGCGCGGGTTGGCGTGGCCGAATACGTTGACCCACCAGGAACTGACGGCATCGAGGTAGCGCTTGCCTTCGAAGTCTTCCAGCCACACGCCTTCACCGCGCTTGATCGGCACCAGTGGCAGTTGCTGGTGGTCTTTCATCTGGGTGCAGGGATGCCACAGCACCGCAAGGTCGCGCTGCATCCACTGGTTATTCAAGCCCATCTTTTAGTCTCCTCGAAGCGCTGCCACGGCCTGCGCAGGCAAAACAATCGCGCAAGCCTATGCAATGGCGGGCTGTGTCACAACCCATGAACGGTGAATTGGCAGTAAATGCAGGACGGTCTGTCACGTTTCTGCTGAATAGTCCTTAATCCCTGGTTAATTTAGTGTTCATAGTCTCAAGATCGGATTAATCGATCTTTCGAAGCGAAATTTTCCGCTTTATATCGATAGATAAATCGCTAGTCTTGGGCACAGTTCTTACGGGATTTGGGTAATGCAGCTACGAAACTCATCGACCCGCTACGGCTGGGTCAGCATTGTTATTCACTGGAGCGTGGCGCTGGTGGTGTTTGGTTTGTTCGCGTTGGGCCTGTGGATGGTCGGTCTCGACTATTACAGCGCCTGGCGTAAAGACGCACCGGATTTGCACAAGAGCATTGGCCTCACGCTGTTTGCCGTCATGTTGGTGCGTATTGTCTGGCGTCTGCTCAGCCCGCCGCCGCCAGCGTTGGCCAGTTATAGCCGCATGACGCGGATTGGCGCGGCATTTGGCCATGCTTTCCTGTATCTCGGGCTGTTTGCCGTGATGATTGCTGGCTACCTGATTTCCACCGCAGACGGTGTCGGGATCCCGGTGTTTGGTTTGTTTGAAATTCCTGCCGTGGTTTCCGGTCTACCGGACCAGGCAGACGTAGCTGGCCTGGTGCATTTGTACCTGGCCTGGGTACTGGTGGTGTTTGCCGGCCTGCATGGCGTGGCTGCCTTGAAACACCACTTTATTGATCGTGATGCGACCCTGGTGCGTATGCTGGGGCGCAAAGCCTGATGTTCAACCTCGACTCACAAGGAATAGAAAGCATGTTGAAAAAGACTCTCGCCGCTCTGGCACTCGGTTCTGCTCTGCTGTCTGCTGGTCAGGTGATGGCCGCTGATTACAAGATCGACAAGGAAGGCCAGCACGCCTTCGTCGATTGGAAAATCAGCCATTTGGGCTACAGCTTCATCCACGGTACGTTCAAAGACTTCGACGGTACCTTTAGCTGGGATGCCGCCAAGCCTGAAGCCAGCAAGATCGCGGTCGACCTGAAAACCAACAGCCTGTGGTCCAACCACGCTGAACGTGACAAGCATATCGCCAGCAAAGATTTCCTGGACGTTGCCAAGTTCCCTGAGTCCAAGTTCGTGTCGACCTCGGTTAAGTCCACCGGCGAAAAAACCGCTGACGTGACCGGCGACCTGACCCTTCACGGTGTGACCAAGCCTGTGACCTTCAAGGCCGTTTTCAACGGTGAAGGCAAGGACCCATGGGGCGGCGAACGTGCTGGCTTCAACGCCAAGACCACGCTGAACCTGAATGACTTCGGCATCAAAGGCCCAGGCCCGTCTTCCCAGACCCTGGACCTGGACATCTCGATCGAAGGTGTGAAGCAGAAGTAATTGTTGCGGGCATAAAAAACCGGATCGAGAGATCCGGTTTTTTTTAGCCTGGAACGCGGTCAATGTGGGAGCAGGCAAGCCAGCTCCCACAGTTGATCGATGCCCAGTCCATAAAAAATGCCCCGGATCTTTCGAACCGGGGCATTTTTCGTGGCGCTATGAAAATCAGCGGTTGCGAGTCAGCAACGCAGGTTTTTCACCACGAGGACGGCCTGGCAGTTGATCCAACTGTTCAGGTGTCAGGATCCGATCACTTTTCGATTCTTTGTGAATGATCTTCGGTGCAGGGCCGCCGCGCGGGTTCTGCACGGCCGGCTCTGACAGGCGCGGCTGCTCATCACG
Organism: Pseudomonas sp. TAE6080; assembly: GCF_018732265.1. Taxonomy (NCBI): domain Bacteria; kingdom Pseudomonadati; phylum Pseudomonadota; class Gammaproteobacteria; order Pseudomonadales; family Pseudomonadaceae; genus Pseudomonas; species Pseudomonas sp. TAE6080. Next base: position 40,391 of record NZ_JAHIDY010000017.1, on the reverse strand, counting down.
AGCCGGGCGACGGTTACGCGACTCTTCGCGACGGGCCTGGCCATCACGCGGTGCGCCGTTACGCGGACCACTGCGCTTGGCAGGTGGCGTGCCGGTGGTGCCACCGCTGTTGTTGCGCGGACCATTCTGGCGACCCTGTGGCTGGCCACCGGTGCGCGGAGTGCCTGCGCCAGCACCCGGTGCCGGGGCACCTGGACGACGACCACGGCCCTGGGCCGGCTTGGCCTGGGGCACGTAGTCAACGCGGTTACCGAAGTTATCCACATCGTCGTCGAGGAACTCGTCCGGTGCGCGGTCAGCGGCAGCACGTGGCGGCTGGCTCGGCTGGCGCTGTTCACGGGCTGGGGTGCCTTCGCGGGGCTTTTGCTCACGGGCTGGACGTTCGCCACGGCCGTTGGTTGGCGCTTTTTCCTTGCCGCCCTTGTCCTTGCCTTTGTCGCGACGACCACCGCCACCACCGCCGCCGTTCGGGCCATCGCCCTTTGGACCGCGTGGGTTGCGTGGGTTACGCACGTCCGGACGCTCGCGCACTTCCGGTTTTTCGGCTTCCACGGTGCTGGAATCGAAGCCCATCAGGTCGCCGTCGGCGATTTTCTGCTTGGTCATGCGCTCGATGCTTTTCAGCAGTTTTTCTTCATCCGGCGCGACCAGGGAAATGGCCTCGCCCGAACGACCGGCACGGCCAGTACGGCCGATACGGTGCACGTAGTCTTCATCGACGTTAGGCAGCTCGAAGTTGACCACGTGTGGCAGTTGGTCGATATCCAGGCCGCGTGCGGCGATATCGGTGGCAACCAGGATGCGTACGGAGCCGGCCTTGAAGTCGGCCAGGGCCTTGGTGCGCGCGTTCTGGCTCTTGTTGCCGTGGATGGCGACGGCGGTCAGGCCGTGCTTGTCCAGGTACTCGGCCAGGCGGTTGGCGCCGTGCTTGGTGCGGGTGAACACCAGGACCTGTTCCCAGGCGCCAGCGGTGATCAGGTGCGCCAACAGCGAGCGCTTGTGGCTGGCTGGCAGGCGGAACACCCGTTGCTCGATACGCTCGACCGTGGTGTTGGGCGGCGTGACTTCGATGCGCTCGGGGTTGTGCAGCAGCTTGCCGGCCAGGGCGGTGATGTCGTTGGAGAACGTTGCCGAGAACAGCAGGTTCTGACGCTTGGCCGGCAGGCGTGCGAGGACTTTCTTCACGTCATGGACAAAGCCCATGTCGAGCATACGGTCGGCTTCGTCCAGCACGAGGATTTCCACGTGGGACAGATCGACGCTGCCTTGGCCGCACAGGTCGAGCAAACGACCAGGGCAGGCGACAAGCACGTCAACACCACGGGACATGGCCTGGACCTGTGGGTTCATGCCGACGCCGCCGAAGATGCAGGCGCTGACGAACTTCAGGTCGCGGGCATACAGCTTGAAGCTGTCATGCACTTGGGCTGCGAGTTCGCGGGTGGGGGTCAGGACCAGTACGCGCGGTTGGCGCGGGCCGTGACGCTGGGATTTGTCCGGGTGACCGTTGGGGAACAACCGCTCCAGAATCGGGAGGGCGAAGCCACCGGTTTTACCAGTACCTGTCTGTGCCGCGACCATCAGGTCGCGACCTTGCAACACGGCGGGAATGGCCCGCTGTTGCACCGGAGTAGGCTCGGTATAACCCGCTGCCTCGATGGCGCGGACTAAAGCCTCGGAGAGACCGAGGGAAGCAAAGGACATGAGTAATCCTGTTTTAGTTAGGGCTTGGCCCAAAGGGATAATCTTGCCGGGCGCGAATGGCGCTTAGGGGAGCGCAATCCCGTCCGGTCCTGCTGCGTCTGGCGGGCACTCCACCGGCTCGCGCGGGCTGAAAAGCTGCGCTGTAGCGGGGTTGGGTGCCTTTTTCAAGACCTCAGCGGCCGGGCGTAAGCCTGGCGGAAAGGCCGGAGTATAACAGAGCAATCACTGCGCGCTGCTTTCCTGCTGCTCAACGGTGTCGTCCAGCCGCGCTGACGGGGCTATTTGTGCGTGTGAACCGGCATATTTTGCGCTCAAGGCCGCGTAGGCGGGCTCTTGCTTGAAGCGCTTGAGTTCGGCGGCAAAGCGCTGGACCAGCAAGTCCATGCCTGCGCCACGGCGTACGGCGAGGAATTGCTTCTGGCTGCTGATCACCGGCGGCGCCTGGGTGACCTGGTTTTCCAGGCCCAACGCCTTGAGCACATGTTGGCCGACCCGGCGGTCGGTGATCACCAGGTCAATCCGACCACGGGCCAATTTACCGAAGTTGGCTTCATGGCTGGGGGCCGGCTCACGGGTGAATCCCGTGGACTCGCTGAATTCACGGCCATACAGGTAGCCCGGCGAGGTGCCGATGGTCAGCCCCTTGAGGTCATCCAGGGTCTGGAACGGATGCGGGCGCTGGTTGGCGTAGAACATCACAAACTCAACCTGGGACAGCGGTTCGCTGGGGTAAAGCAGCGCGGCGTCCCGCTCATGGCTGTGAAAGATATCCAGCGCGCCATCGGCCAGGCCCTGGTCGAGCATGGCCAGGCAACGCTTCCAGGGCAGGAACTGCCATTGCACCTCGATCCCCAGGCGCTGGAACACGATGACCGTGGTCTCGTAGTCGAGCCCGCGCATCTGGCCGTTTTCTTCGTAGACGTAAGGCGCCCAGGGTTCGGTGACAATGCGTAATTTCTCGCCGTGGGCGGTCAGGCTCAGGCAAGTAAAAAGAACGGCGGTCAACAACTGGAGAATGACGGGCATACCCTGAGGTTACGACTGTCTCAGGTTAAAGAGAAGCTCTGGATCGGGGATCTTCAGGCAGCAAACCTGAACTTTTATTGTGCTGCCGACCCGCAAGGATTCCGGGCCGGCAGTACACGGGGCAGCCTCAGCGTGGCAGCTTGAGGTTGTTCCAGATCGCCAGGCTCGGGTCAGCCTGGTTCAGGGTGTAGAAGTGCAGCCCGGGTGCGCCACCTTGCAGCAGGGTCTCGCACATTTCACTGATGACCTGCTCGCCGAAGGCCTGGATGCTTTTGACGTCATCGCCATAAGCTTCCAGTTGCTTGCGCACCCAGCGTGGGATTTCTGCACCGCAAGCGTCAGAGAAACGCGCCAGCTTGCTGTAGTTGGTGATCGGCATGATGCCCGGCACGATCGGGATATTCACGCCCAGGGCCTGCACGCGCTCGACGAAGTAGAAGTAGCTGTCGGCGTTGAAGAAGTACTGGGTGATCGCACTGTTGGCGCCGGCATTGGCTTTGCGTACGAAGTTGTTGAGATCGTCTTCGAAGTTGCGCGCCTGGGGGTGCATTTCCGGGTAGGCGGCCACTTCGATGTGGAAATGGTCACCGGTCTCTTCCCGAATGAAGCTCACCAGGTCATTGGCGTAACGCAGCTCGCCGCTGGCGATACCCATGCCGGACGGCAGGTCACCGCGCAGGGCGACGATGCGCTTGATGCCGGCAGCCTTGTATTGGGTCAGCAGGCCGCGCAGGTCGTCCTTGCTGTCGCCCACGCACGACAGGTGCGGAGCGGCAGGCACTTTGACTTCGCTTTCGAGCTGCAGCACGGTGTTGATCGTGCGATCACGGGTCGAGCCGCCTGCGCCGTAGGTGCAGGAGAAAAAATCGGGGTTGTAGCTGGCCAACTGCTTGGCAGTCGCCATTAGTTTTTCATGCCCAGCATCGGTCTTGGTCGGGAAGAACTCGAAGCTGTAGCGACGGTCTTGGGACATGGTAATACCCTTGAAAACTCATAAAACCGGAAGACATACACCGTCAATGTGGGAGCGGGCTTGCTCGCGAATGCGGTGTGCCAGTCGTTACTGCTTTGACTGACACTGCGCATTCGCGAGCAAGCCCGCTCCCACACAAGCCCGCTCCAGCAGGGAGAGAGCCGGCTGCTTAGTAGCGGTAGGCGTGCGGCTTGAACGGACCTTCAACCGTCACGCCGATGTAGTCGGCCTGGGTCTTGGTCAGTTGAGTCACGACGCCGCCGAAGCCGCGGACCATTTCCAGGGCCACTTCTTCGTCGAGTTTCTTCGGCAGTACTTCCACGGTCAGGCGCTCGGCTTTCTGGGCGGGCGACAGGTCGGCGTATTTCTGGCCGAACAGGAAGATCTGCGCCAGTACCTGGTTGGCGAACGAGCCATCCATGATGCGGCTTGGGTGGCCAGTGGCGTTGCCCAGGTTAACCAGGCGGCCTTCGGCCAGCAGGATCAGGTAGTCGTCGTTCTGCGGGTCGAAATCACCGGCACCGGTACGGTGAACCTTGTGCACCTGAGGTTTGACTTCTTCCCATGCCCAGTTCTTGCGCATGAAAGCGGTGTCGATTTCGTTGTCGAAGTGACCGATGTTGCACACCACGGCGCGCTTTTTCAGGGCCTTGAGCATGTTGGCATCGCACACATTCACGTTACCGGTGGTGGTCACGATCAGGTCGATCTTGCCCAGCAGGGCCTTGTCGATGCTGGCTTCGGTGCCGTCGTTCTGGCCGTCGATGAACGGCGAAACCACTTCGAAACCGTCCATGCACGCTTGCATGGCGCAGATTGGGTCAACTTCGGAAACCTTGACGATCATGCCTTCCTGGCGCAGGGACTGGGACGAACCCTTGCCCACGTCACCGTAGCCGATCACCAGGGCTTGCTTGCCCGACAGCAGGTGGTCGGTGCCGCGCTTGATCGCATCGTTGAGGCTGTGACGGCAGCCGTACTTGTTGTCGTTCTTGCTCTTGGTCACCGAGTCGTTGACGTTGATGGCCGGGATTTTCAGCTCGCCCTTGGCCAGCATGTCCAGCAGACGGTGTACACCGGTGGTGGTTTCTTCGGTCACACCGTGGACGCGGTCCAGGATGGCCGGGTATTTCTTGTGCAGCAGCTCGGTCAGGTCGCCGCCGTCGTCGAGGATCATGTTGGCATCCCAAGGCGCGCCATCTTTCAAGATGGTTTGCTCCAGGCACCACTCGTACTCTTCTTCGGTCTCGCCTTTCCAGGCGAAGACCGGGATGCCGGCAGCAGCGATAGCCGCCGCGGCCTGGTCTTGAGTCGAGAAGATGTTGCAGGACGACCAACGCACTTCGGCACCCAGGGCAACCAGGGTTTCGATCAGTACGGCAGTCTGGATGGTCATGTGGATGCAGCCGAGAATCTTCGCGCCCTTGAGCGGCTGTTCAGCGGCGTACTTGCGGCGCAGGCCCATCAGGGCTGGCATTTCGGATTCGGCGATAAAGGTTTCGCGACGGCCCCAGGCAGCGAGGGACATATCGGCGACTTTGTAGTCGGTAAAACCTGCAGGCGTGTTGACAGCGCTCATGAAGAGCCTCCATTCGTAGTGTGCGAATGGGCGCCGTTGTGCGTTTAGTATCCAACCAGGACAACCCGGCTGGGCAACGCCCCATCCGAGCCTGACAGGCCAGGGCCTGCTGCAGCGCCCCTCGGACAGGTGGCGGGAGAACGGTATCAATCACAGATGACCGTTTTGAAACGGTGGCGATTATAGCCGCCTGCGCCCGACTTCCCAAGCCTTTCTGTCGGGCTCATGAAGATCGCTCATGGCTGTGATAGGCAATGGCTCATAGAGCTTGGGCCGGCGCTCTGCCATGATGTTGCCCATCATTTCGCAAGACGCTTTGGAGTGAACATGAACTTCCACACCCGCAAATGGGTAAAACCCGAAGACCTCAACCCCAACGGCACCCTGTTCGGTGGCAGCCTGTTGCGCTGGATCGACGAAGAAGCGGCGATCTATGCGATTGTCCAACTGGGTAACCAGCGGGTGGTGACCAAGTACATCTCCGAGATCAACTTTGTCAGCGCTTCGCGCCAGGGCGACATCATCGAACTGGGGATCACCGCCACCGAATTTGGTCGCACCTCCATCACCCTGACCTGTGAAGTGCGCAACAAGATCACGCGCAAGAGCATCCTGACCGTGGAAAAAATGGTCTTCGTCAACCTCGGCGAGGACGGCCTGCCGGCGCCCCATGGTCGTACCGAGATCAAGTATGTGAAAGACCAGTTCCAGGATGACAGCGAGTAACGATCCGCCGTGTAGCGGTGGTCATTGAACGCTCTTGAGGGCGCACGGGTCGTACCTGAAATCGCCCCCTCGTTCAGGTACGCCCATGGCCACGCAAAAAGACGGCAAGACTCCCAACCTGTCGCAGGAAGAACAGCACGACGTGGACAAAAACCAGCCACCCCGGGCGGCGGTGTTGCATGAAATCATCCGTACCCAGGGCGACCAGGAGCTGGAGCGCAGCGTAGCGGCGTTGTGGTGGTCTGCGCTGGCGGCCGGCTTGACCATGGGCCTGTCCTTGATGGCCATGGGGTTGCTCAACTCACGCCTGCCGGACGGCGAGGGCTTCAAGGTGATTGCCAGCCTTGGCTACTGCGCAGGCTTTCTCGCGGTGATCCTCGCGCGCCAGCAACTGTTCACCGAAAACACCCTGACCGCCGTGCTGCCGGTAATGAGCAAACCGACTCTGGGCAATGCCGGGCGCTTGTTGCGGTTGTGGACAGTGGTGCTGGTGGGCAACCTCTGCGGCACCTTGCTGGTGGCCTATGTGATGTTGCACTTGCCGATTTTTGATGCAAAGACCGACCTGGCCTTTCTCGACATCGGGCGCAAGGTCATGGAGAACGACACCGGCCAGATGTTCGCCAAGGGCATTGTCTCCGGTTGGATGATCGCCACCATGGTGTGGATGATCCCGTCCATGGAAAGCGCCAAGATGTGGATCATTATCCTGATCACCTACCTGATGGCGCTGGGCGACTTTACCCACATTGTGGTCGGCTCGGCGGAGGTGTCCTACCTGGTATTTGCCGGCGAGCTGCCGTGGAAGGACTTCTGGCTGGTATTCGCCGGCCCGACCCTGGCCGGCAACATCATCGGCGGCAGTTTTATCTTCGCGCTGATCAGCCATGCGCAGATTCGCAGCGAAAGCAGCTTGCCGGGCAAAAAGGCTGCGGATCCCAGGCATCCGCAGCCGATCGACAAGGATCAGTGACGCCAGGGTGTAGAGGGTGCGCCAGCGCGGTATTTGGTATAAATATGGGCTGACACATCACGAATCACTTATAGGAGGTTCCATTGCTTGCGACAGTCTTGGTACTGGTAGCGGCACTGTTGCATGCGACGTGGAACACCTTGATCAAATTCAGCGGCGAACGCCTGTTGGTGATCGCCTGCATGGACAGCGTTGCGCTGTTGTTTGTTCTGCTGGCGGTGGGGTTTGTGTCGCTGCCGCCCCTGGAAATCTGGCCGTGGATCATCGCTTCGGCCTTGTTCGAGTTGCTCTACCGTTACCTGTTGATCCAGGCCTATCGCGTCGGTGACCTGGGGCTGGTGTACCCGTTGATGCGTGGTTTATCACCGCTGGTGGTGCTGGCGCTGACCCTGGTGTTTGCCGGGGAAGTGCTCAGTACCCAGCAGATTGTCGGCATCCTGCTGATCCCGTTCGGCATGCTGTGCCTGTTGTGGCAGGGCGGTGGCGGGGATCGGTTGCCCTGGTCGATGTTGCCGGTGGTGGCGCTGATCGGCCTGTGCATCGGCTGCTATACCTTTCTCGACGGGCAGGCGCTGCGGCGCTGGTCGCACCCGTTGGACTACCTGGTATGGCTGACACTGCTCAGCGCCTGGCCCTTCCCGCTGTTGGCCATGGTGCGCAAACGTGCCGCGTTCAGCCTGTTCTGGCGAACCCAGTGGCGATTGGGGCTGAGCGTGGGGTTGTGCGTGTTGTTGAGCTACGCTCTGGTGCTTTGGGCCATGCAGTTGGGCTCGATTGCCGAGGCCGCCGCGCTGCGGGAAGTCAGCGTGATCCTGGTGGTGTTGTTCGGCATGCGTTACCTGAAAGAACCTTTCGGCCGCTCCCGGCTCTTAGCCTGTGGGTTGGTGTTGATTGGCATGCTCGTGATGAAACTCTAACCAGCGGATAAAACTAAAAAAGGAATGAGTGATGACTGTCGCTTTCTGGTGTGTGTTGATCGCAATTTTTCTGCCGTACCTGTGTACCGGCGTGGCCAAATTCAGTGGTGGCAAATTCGGGCCCCGGCAGAACCATGACCCCCGGGCCTTCCTGGAAACCCTGGAAGGCTTTGCCAAGCGTGCCCATAGCGCGCAGCTCAACAGCTTTGAAGTGACCCCGGCGTTTGCCGCCGCAGTGATCATTGCCCACATGGCAGGCAATGCGGAACTGGTGACCATCAACGTACTGGCGGTGCTGTTTATCACCAGTCGCCTGCTGTACATCATCTGCTACCTGGCAGACTGGGCGATCTTGCGCTCGCTGGTGTGGTTCGTGGGCATGGCGTTGATTGCGAGCTTCTTCTTCGTCTCGATGTAAGGTCCACCGCAGATCCAGTGTGGGAGCGGGCTTGCTCGCTCCCACATTCGCTCCTCAGCTTCCTGTCGGGGCGTCTGGCACTTTGGGTAGCGCTGCGCCCTTGGGCCACAGCATCCAGATCTGGCCCTGTTGCTTCATATTCCCGGCCAGCTCGCCTGCGGCATCTCCCGTGCCCCAGAACAGGTCCGCACGTACCTCACCGACAATTGCACCCCCCGTGTCCTGGGCCGCTACCGGTCGTACCACCGGCGAGCCGTCGGGCCGGGTTGTCGACAGCCACAACAGGCTGCCCAGCGGGATGACCTTGCGGTCCACTGCCACGCTGTAACCTGCGGTCAGCGGCACGTTCAGCGAGCCACGTGGGCCTTCATTGCTGTCGGGCCGGGTGCTGAAAAAGACGTAGCTGGGGTTGCTCGCCAGCAACTCGGGGATGCGCTCCGGGTGCGCCTTGGCCCAGGCACTGATCGCGCCCATGCTGACTTCTTCTTTCTTCAGCTCGCCTTGCTCCACCAGCCAGCGGCCGATAGGGCGATAGGGGAAACCGTTCTGGTCGGCGTAACCCACGCGCAGTTGGCGACCATCAGCCAGTTGGATGCGGCCAGAGCCCTGGATTTGCAGGAATTGCAGGTCCATCGGCTGGGTCAGCCAGGCAATCGGCTTGGCGCTGGAGCCTTGCTGGTTGATGGTGCCAGCATCGTCATAAGGCTTGAGTACCCGGCCTTCCAGGCGCCCACGCAGGCGTTTGCCCTTGAGTTCCGGGTAGATGCTTTCGAGGTTGACGATGATCAGGTCGTCCGGCACCCCAAACACGGGGACATGGGCGGTTTTAGTTTCGGTGAGGCTGCCTGGATAGACGGGTTCGTAGTAGCCAGTGATCAGGCCATTGGGCGTATCGTCCGCCGAGCGCAGGCCGTAGACGTCCAACTGTTGCTTGAGGAAGCTGCGGATGTCGCCGGCATTGCCCTGCACATTGGCCGCTGCAGCGCAGGTGGTGCCCCACACCGGATCGTTCTTCAGGCGTTGGCAGGCACTGCGCCAGGACTCGAAACCGGCTTGCAGGTCGCTGTCCGAAACCACGGGCAGGGCTTCCCAGGTGGCGCTGACATAGGTCGCCACGGCGTGAGGTTTTTCGGGCGCAGGCTTGGGGGCCGGAGTGTTGCCGCCATCGCATCCGGCGAGCAGCGCGATCATTGGCAGAGCCCACACCAGTCGGCGGCTCCAGGGGGTGAGGAGGTTATTCATGCAAGTAATTTCCAAGGCGATTGCCCGAGCCGGTCGCGGCGCAAGCATCCATATTATTAATAGGGCTATTGGTCTTTGCGGGCGGGGCGAGGATACTGGCCGCCGTTTCCCGTGACCCAGAGCCACCATGACTTTTAAAAAACTGACTGTTGTATTGCTGGCCTGCCTGACGCTGACCGCCTGCGGTGGTGTTGATCCGAATTCGCCGTTGGGCCAGCGCAAGGCTATCTTCAAGCAGATGCTCAAGACCGGCGAAGACCTGGGTGGCATGCTGCGTGGCCGTATCCCGTTCGACGGGGCGAAATTTGCCGAGGGCGCCGTCAAGCTTGACGCCCTGTCCCATGAGCCGTGGAAGCACTTTCCAACGGTGCGCGAAGAAGATCACACCAGTGCCAAGGACGATGTATGGCAGAAACAGGCCCAGTTCCAGGAACTGGCGCGCAACCTTGAGGCGGCCACCGGTGAATTGGTGATCGCCAGCCAGGTGCAGCCTTACAAGGCCAGTAACCTGGGGCCGGCCGTGCAGAAAGTCGAAGATGCCTGCAGCGCCTGTCATAAGCAGTTTCGCGACCATTGAGACTGATCGGCCAAGAAGACTGTATGCGTCTTACTTGTCCAGATCGTCGAGGGCTTCCTGCAACTCTTTGCGCGACTCGGCGAGCTTATCCTTACGCTTGTTGATCTTCTCGGAGTCGCCCTTTTTCATGGCCTTGTCGAGGTCGGCCTGACGGCGGCTGACTTCGTGCTTGGCATCCAGCACCTTGTTTTCGCGTTCCTTTTTCAGGGAGGCGTCGGTGCAGTGGGCGGTGACTTCGCTCAAGGCCTTTTCCAGGCCGGCTTGTTGCTCACTGTTGCCGTGGGCCTTGGCCTGTTCGATTTGCAGGCTGATGGCCTGGCGCTTGGCGGCGCAGCCGGTCAGCTGCGGGGCTGTCTCGGCAGCCAGCAATGGCGTGCTGAGGGCGCTGGTGAGGGTCAATAGGGCAAGCGGTGCAAGAAACTTCATGGAAACTCCAAAATAAACAAGATCGTTGTCAGGTGGGCAGGATGATTTCTGCCGGCACCGGTTAATGTAGTTGGCCCGGGACTAAAAGCCGTCGATCCCGGCAGCCCGTAGCGTTTCACTCATGGCCAGCACCTGAGGGTCGTGAAAAAAGGCGCTCAATTGTGCTGCACGTCCCGGACCGATTCCCGCTTCGGCCTGCCACGCTTGCGCGTCTCGGGCGGCCAGGGCCTGCCAGTCGCCTGCCAGGTTATTGCGTGCGCTGGGTGGTACACCCAGGGCCTTCAACCATTGAGCAAACGGTCGCTGGCGCGCAGTGCGCAAGCTGGCCTGCAGGCGCGCACTGCTGCGGTCACCGAACCCGTCAATGGTAGCAAGCTCTGTCTCATCAAGGTTCAACCAATCCACTAAACCACTGATTTGGCCGGCCTGGATCAAGTTGCTCCAGGTCTCGCGGCCGATGTGTGGCAGGTCCAGGCCCTGCTTGCCACTGAGCCAGGTCAAGCGGGCGAGTAACTGTTCTTCGCAGCCTGGGGCCAGTTGCCAGCAACTCAGGTGATGGAAATCGCTCGCGACAGGTACCGTGACATCAACACGGGGGTGGCTGCGCAGGATGACCTGGTCGAGCCTTGGGATCACCTGGCCAGCAAGGCTGATGGATACCTGGTCTCCAGGGCGGATATCCAGTGCCTGCCAGCGCTTCAGGGAGCCGACACTGACGCGCTTGATCTGTCGGTCGTCAAGCAACACCGGGTCGAGTTCCAGGATCGGTGTGATACGGCCGGTGCGGCCAATCTTGAAGCGGACCTGGCGCACATGGGCCAAGGCTTTGACGGCCGGATATTTCCAGGCGACGGCCCAATACGGTGTACTTGGTTGCCAGCGCTGGGCCGGGGCGCGCTGGCTTTGGTGCAGAACCACGCCATCGGTGGCGAATGGCAATGGCTGCCCATGCCAGAAGGCACGCCAGTGCCGGGCTTGTTCGAAGTCCTCGATGGGCTGGCTGTAGCGTTGGCTGTCGATAAACCCCCAGTGTGTGAGGCTGTCCAGTTGCTGCTTGAGGTCTGCCGGCCCTTGCGGCCAGGCCCAGACAAACAGGCCGATACCGGCGGCGTCGGCGTCACTGAGTTGTTGGCGGTTCATCAGCCCGGAGATTTTGCTGCGGGCATTCATGCCGCCCGTCTCCCCTTGTATGTGTGCGTCGAGGCGCCAATACAGTTCACCCTGCAAGAGCAGGTCGATGGCCTCGGGCAGCTGTTGCACGATACCGGGAATCCTGCGGGCCGAGGCGGTCCAGTCCTGGCCCAGCAGGCCATCACCGCGGCTGATGACCTGAGTCAGGCGGCCCGCACGATAGACCAGGGTAACGGCCACGCCATCGACCTTGGGTTGTATCCACAGGTCGCTGCGTGTACGGATCCAGTCATCCACGGCGCGGTCGTTGAGCAGTTTTTCAAGGCCGGTGTGCGGGATGGGATGGGCGAGGCTGCCCCGTGAGCTGGACAGGGGGTTGTCGGCTGGTGACGGCGCCTGTGCAAAGCAACCCCGCCATTGCTCCAGGCGCATGCGGGCCTGGTCGTAGAGTTCGTCGCTGATCAGCGATTGGCCGAGCCGGTGGTAGCTGTCGTCCCACAGGCCGATTTGCCGTTGCAGGGTGTTTATTTCGTCTTTGGCCTTGTCGGCTGGCCAGTCCGGGCAGCCCTGCGCCCAAGTGACGAAAGGGAAGAGCATCAACAGCAGGTAGGTCAGCAGGCGTGGCGTCATCATGAGCATCCTTGCTCTGAAGGGGCGCCCAGCCTAAAGCAAGCAAACGCCCATAAAAAAGCCCCGCAGGCGCGAGGCTTTTTACCGGGTGTTTCTGCTTACTTGAACAGACCGCCCAGGGCTTTCACGGTGTCGTTGCTATCAGCCTTGGCCTGCTGCTTTTGCGAGGCTTCGTCGAGCTTGCCTTGGGACTCACCGACTTTTTTGCAACCTTTGTTTACTTGGTCCAGTGCAGCCTGCATGGCCTTCACTTTCAGGTCTTCGCCATTGGCTTTGGCGGCATCGACCTTGGCTTGCAGTTCCTGGCTCTGTTTTTCGCAGTTGCCGGACGCGCCGCCCAGTTGGGAGGTCAGGGCGCCCGTCAGGCCGCTCAGGTCAGCAGCGTGTACTGGCAGGACGAACAGGCTGAGCAGAATGGCGGCAGGGGCGAAAGTTGCAATACGCATGAAAAACCTCAATGTTCGATTGCCTGCGCACTTGGCAATCCCGAGCAGGCGCAGTGCAGTATCCAATGTGGTTAAGGGCTCGGGAGGGGGCGGATTCTAGTGGGCCATCATTTGGCCTGCAAGGGTTGGATCCAATTAATGTGAGCTCGCGCCTACAACAAAGGCAATAAAAAGCCCTGCCGGGCAAACCGGGCAGGGCTTTGGGTGTTGCGTGCAGCGATTACAGGCCGGCGGCGGTCCGCAGGTCGTCAGCGCGGTCGGTTTTTTCCCAGGTGAACGTGGTGAAGGTGTCGTCGCCGACGGTCTTCTGTTCAGGGGTACGGCCGAAGTGGCCGTAGGCCGCGGTCTCCTGGTACATCGGGTGCAGCAGGTCGAGCATGGTGGTGATTGCGTATGGACGCAGGTCGAAGATCTCACGCACCAGCTTGACGATCTTGTCGTCGCTGATCTTGCCGGTACCGAAGGTATTCAGCGAGATCGACGTAGGCTGGGCCACACCGATGGCGTAGGACACCTGAATCTCGCAACGCTCGGCCAGGCCGGCCGCGACGATGTTCTTGGCCACATAACGACCAGCGTAGGCCGCCGAGCGGTCAACCTTGGAGGGATCCTTGCCGGAGAATGCGCCGCCGCCGTGACGGGCCATGCCGCCGTAGCTGTCGACGATGATCTTGCGGCCGGTCAGACCGCAGTCGCCCACTGGGCCACCAATGATGAACTGGCCGGTCGGGTTGATGTGGAACTGGGTGTCCTTGGTCAGCAGTTCGGCAGGCAGCACGTGCTTGACGATCAGCTCCATCACGCCTTCGCGCAGGTCTTTGTAGGAGACTTCCGGGTTGTGCTGGGTCGACAGCACCACGGCGTCGATGCCCACCACTTTGCCGCCTTCGTAACGGCAGGTCACCTGGGACTTGGCATCCGGGCGCAGCCAAGGCAGCAGGCCGGACTTGCGGGCTTCGGCCTGGCGCTTGACCAGTTGGTGGGAGAAGGTGATTGGCGCCGGCATCAGCACGTCGGTTTCGTTGCTGGCGTAGCCGAACATCAGGCCCTGGTCGCCAGCGCCCTGATCTTCCGGCTTGGCACGGTCGACACCCTGGTTGATGTCAGGCGACTGCTTGCCGATGATGTTCATCACGCCGCAGGTCGCGCCGTCGAAGCCAACGTCGGAACTGGTGTAGCCGATGTCGGTGATCACGTCACGGACGATCTGCTCCAGGTCGACCCAGGCCGAAGTGGTGACTTCACCGGCGATGATTGCTACGCCCGTTTTCACCAGCGTCTCGCACGCCACGCGGGCGAACTTGTCTTCAGCAATGATGGCGTCCAGCACCGCATCAGAAATCTGGTCGGCGATTTTGTCCGGATGCCCTTCAGACACGGACTCGGAGGTGAAAAGGGAATATTCGCTCATCTCGATGTTTTCCTGATATTTACCGATGGTGAGTGTCGCCAGATGGCCGCTGAAAGTGGCGGACCTGAATCTGGAAACCATTACGTAAGCCTACATAGAGGCTTTCCCCGGGAACGAGTCCCGCAGCGGTGGCCCAACGGGCCAGATCGTCCTGTTCAAACCCCAACCATAGATCACCGCAGGCCTCCCTGGCCCAACTCTGGTTGTGGCTGCATAAATCGGTGACCAACAGGCTGCCGCCCGGTTGCAGCAAACCGGCCATTTGCTTGAGGGCCTCGGCCGGGGCAGCGAAATGGTGCAGGACCATGTTCAGCACCACGCAATCGGCTTGCAGCCCTACATCATCCAAGGCATCGGCCAATCGCAGGCTGACGTTGCCCAAGTGTTCGCGCTCGCAGAGCTGGCGTGCCAGTTCCAGCATGGCCGGGCTGTTGTCCAGCGCCGTGACCTGGTGAAAGCGCCGTGCCAGCTCGGGCAGGAACCCACCGTCGCCCGGGCCGACTTCCAGCGCCGTGGCGCCTGCGTCGAAGCCCAGTTTGTCGAGCAGCGCCAACACGCTTTCGCGGTATTGCGCCAACCCGGCAATCAGGTCCTGCTGGGCGCGAAACTTGTCCGCCACCCGTGAGAAAAAGTCCTGGCTGGCGGCGGCGCGTTGCCCGTGGACCTGGGCGATGCGCGACTGCACATCAGCCGGCAGTGCCAGGTTATCCACCTCTTCCAGCAGCGCGGCGTGCAGCTTGCCACCCAGCAAATCGGTGTGGGGCAGGGCGCGACGATAAAAAATCGCATTGCCTTCACGGCGCGTAGCCACCAGATCGGCCTGGGCCAGCACTTTCAAGTGATGGCTCATGCCGGATTGGCCAATGGCAAAGATCCGCGCCAGTTCCAGCACGCCAAACGAGTCGTTGGCCAGGGCGCGCAGTACATTCAGGCGCAGCGGATCACCGCCGGCCTTGCACAGGGCCGCCAGCTCATCGCAGTCGTCGGGGCGAATGGAAGGCGCAGGTAAGTTCATAAGGCCAGCAGTCTAGTGATGAGGTGAAATCCTCGCAAGGCCAATATCAAAAAGTTTTGATATTGGTCGATAATCGGTGGTTATAAGCAGGCGCTATAACCTTTAGACGAACGGCGGGAAGTGTTCTTGCCGTCAATGCAGTCCAAACCACAGGAAAAACCTACATAAGTCGGTATCTGTCATTGCCCCTGAGGCCTTGGCTGAGGGAAAATGCCGATCCTTTTTTCCGTTTCTTTTACAAACCCCAGGAGATCAGCGATGCCCAGCCGTCGTGAGCGTGCCAACGCCATTCGTGCCCTCAGCATGGATGCCGTGCAAAAAGCCAACAGCGGCCATCCCGGTGCCCCGATGGGCATGGCGGATATCGCCGAGGTACTTTGGCGTGACTACCTGAAACACAACCCGAGCAATCCATCGTTCGCCGACCGTGACCGCTTTGTGCTGTCCAACGGTCATGGTTCGATGTTGATCTACTCGCTGCTGCACCTGACGGGCTATGACGTCACCATCGACGACCTCAAGAGCTTCCGTCAGTTGCACAGCCGCACCCCGGGCCACCCGGAATTCGGCTATACCCCAGGCGTCGAGACCACCACCGGTCCCCTGGGCCAAGGCCTGGCCAATGCCGTGGGTTTTGCCCTGGCAGAAAAAGTCCTGGCGGCGCAGTTCAA
Source organism: Pseudomonas sp. TAE6080 (assembly GCF_018732265.1). Taxonomy (NCBI): domain Bacteria; kingdom Pseudomonadati; phylum Pseudomonadota; class Gammaproteobacteria; order Pseudomonadales; family Pseudomonadaceae; genus Pseudomonas; species Pseudomonas sp. TAE6080. The sequence continues at coordinate 24,526 of NZ_JAHIDY010000017.1, read as the reverse complement.
CCGTCCTGGCCATAACGTTGTCGATCATCACACCTACGTGTTCCTGGGTGATGGCTGCATGATGGAAGGCATTTCCCACGAAGTCAGCTCCCTGGCCGGCACCCTGGGCCTGGGCAAGCTGATCGCTTTCTACGATGACAACGGCATTTCCATCGACGGCGAAGTCGAAGGCTGGTTCACCGACGACACGCCAAAGCGTTTCGAAGCCTACAACTGGCAGGTGATCCGCAACGTCGACGGCCACGATCCGGAAGAGATCAAGACCGCCATCGACACCGCGCGCAAGAGCGAGCAGCCGACCCTGATCTGCTGCAAGACCACCATCGGCTTCGGTTCGCCGAACAAGCAAGGCAAGGAAGACTGCCACGGCGCCCCACTGGGTGACGCGGAAATCGCCCTGACCCGCGAAGCGCTGAAGTGGAACCATGGCCCGTTCGAAATCCCGGCTGATATCTACGCCGAGTGGGACGCCAAGGAAGCCGGCCGCGCTGCGGAAGCCGAGTGGGACCAGCGCTTTGAAGCCTACGCCGCTGAATTCCCGGCATTGGCCATTGAGCTCAAGAGCCGCCTCAACGGTGACCTGCCGCTGGACTTCTCGGCCAAGGCCGACGAGTACATCGCCGAAGTGGCCGCCAAAGGCGAAACCATTGCCAGCCGCAAAGCCAGCCAGAATGCCCTGAATGCCTACGGCCCGCTGTTGCCTGAACTGTTTGGCGGTTCGGCTGACCTGGCCGGTTCCAACCTGACCCTGTGGAAAGGTTGCAAGGGTGTCTCGGCTGAAGACGCCAGCGGCAACTACATGTACTACGGCGTGCGCGAGTTCGGCATGAGCGCCATCATGAACGGCGTTTCCCTGCACGGCGGCCTGGTGCCTTACGGCGCGACCTTCCTGATGTTCATGGAATATGCGCGCAACGCAGTGCGTATGGCTGCGCTGATGAAGAAGCGTGTGATCCATGTCTACACCCACGACTCCATCGGTCTGGGCGAAGACGGCCCGACGCACCAGCCGGTCGAGCAACTGACCAGCCTGCGTACCACGCCGAACCTGGATTGCTGGCGCCCATCGGACGCGGTCGAGTCGGCCGTGGCCTGGAAGCACGCCATTGAGCGCAAGGATGGCCCTTCGGCGCTGATCTTCTCCCGTCAGAACCTGCAGCATCAGGTGCGTACCGACGCGCAGATCGCCGCTATCAGCCGTGGCGGCTACGTGCTCAAGGACTGCATCGGCGAGCCGGAGCTGATCCTGATCTCCACCGGTTCCGAAGTGGGCCTGACCGTTCAGGCTTACGACAAACTGACTGCCCAAGGCCGTAACGTGCGCGTTGTGTCCATGCCGTGCACCAGCGTGTTCGAAGCCCAGGACGCCGACTACAAGCAATCGGTCCTGCCGTTGCAGGTCAGCGCGCGTATCGCCATCGAAGCGGCTCACGCCGACTACTGGTACAAGTACGTGGGCCTGGAAGGCCGCGTGATCGGCATGACCACCTACGGTGAGTCGGCGCCGGCGCCAGCGTTGTTCGAAGAGTTCGGTTTCACCCTGGAAAACATCCTGGGTCAGGCTGAAGAGCTGCTGGAAGACTAAGGCTGTAGATTGGGGTGGTTGTACTGACGCCTTCGCGAGCAAGCCCGCTCCCACATTTGGAATGCATTTCAACTGTGGGAGCGGGCTTGCTCGCGAAGGCGGCGGTACATTCACCGCATCACCCAAGGTAATCGAGAACCCCATGCCTCAACCGCGTCCCTACAAAGTTGCACTCAACGGCTACGGCCGCATTGGTCGTTGCGTCTTGCGTGCTCTGTTCGAGCGAGGGGCGGCGGCCGGGTTTGAAATTGTTGCGATCAACGATCTGGCCGACATGGCCAGCATCGAATACCTGACACGCTTTGACTCCACCCACGGCCGGTTCCCCGGCGAAGTGCGGGTCGACGGCGATTGTCTGCATATCAATGGCAGCTGCGTGAAGGTCTTGCGCAGTGCTACCCCCGAAGGCATCGACTGGAAAGCATTGGGCGTCGATCTGGTGCTGGAATGCTCCGGTGTCTATCACACCCGTGCCGATGGCCAGCGTTTCCTCGATGCTGGCGCACCGCGCGTGCTGTTTTCCCAGCCGATGGCCAGTGAGGCGGATGTTGACGCCACCATCGTCTACGGCGTCAACCAGGACTGCCTGAGCGGTGATGAGTTGCTGGTGTCCAACGCCTCCTGCACCACCAACTGCGGTGTGCCGTTGTTGCGCCTGCTGGACCAGGCGATTGGCCTGGAATATGTGTCGATCACCACCATTCACTCGGCAATGAACGATCAGCCGGTGATCGACGCCTATCACCATGAAGACTTGCGCCGCACCCGTTCGGCGTTTCAGTCGGTGATTCCGGTGTCCACCGGCCTGGCCCGCGGTATCGAACGCCTGCTGCCGGAACTTGCCGGGCGAATCCAGGCCAAAGCAGTGCGCGTGCCGACGGTGAACGTGTCGTGCCTGGATATCACGATGCAGACCGTCAGTGATACCGACGCTGGCGAGGTCAACCGGATCCTGCGCGAGGCCGCCACCAGCGGCCCGCTCAAAGGTCTGTTGGCCTACACCGAACTGCCGCACGCCAGTTGTGATTTCAACCATGACCCGCATTCGGCGATTGTCGATGCCAGCCAGACCCGCGTTTCCGGCCCCAGGCTGGTGAACATCCTGGCCTGGTTCGACAACGAATGGGGCTTTGCCAACCGCATGCTCGACGTAGCAGAGCACTATCTGCACATCGCCACTCAACAACCTCAACAGTAATTCAGGAACTGCGACCCATGACCGTGTTGAAGATGACCGACCTCGATCTGCAAGGTAAGCGCGTACTGATCCGCGAAGACCTCAACGTCCCAGTCAAGGACGGTGTTGTCACCAGCGATGCGCGAATCCTGGCCTCGCTGCCGACCATCAAGCTGGCCCTGGAAAAAGGCGCGGCTGTAATGGTCTGCTCCCACCTGGGTCGTCCGACCGAAGGTGAGTTCTCCGCCGAAAACAGCCTCAAGCCGGTAGCCGACTACCTGAGCAAGGCCCTGGGCCGCGAAGTACCGCTGGTGGCTGACTACCTGGGCGGCGTCGAGGTCAAGGCCGGCGACATCGTACTGTTCGAAAATGTACGCTTCAACAAGGGCGAGAAAAAGAACAGCGACGAACTGGCTCAGCAATATGCTGCGCTGTGCGACGTGTTCGTGATGGACGCTTTTGGCACCGCGCACCGCGCCGAGGGTTCGACCCATGGCGTGGCCAAGTTCGCCAAGGTTGCCGCTGCTGGCCCGTTACTGGCTGCCGAGTTGGATGCACTGGGCAAGGCCCTGGGCGCACCGGCCCAGCCAATGGCCGCCATCGTGGCCGGCTCCAAGGTGTCGACCAAGCTGGACGTGCTTAACAGCCTGAGCCAGATCTGCAACCAGTTGATCGTTGGCGGCGGCATTGCCAACACCTTCCTGGCGGCTGCTGGCCATCCGGTAGGCAAGTCCCTGTACGAGCCGGATCTGCTGGACACCGCCCGTGCCATCGCCGCCAAGGTCAGCGTGCCACTGCCAGTGGATGTGGTGGTGGCCAAGGAATTCGCCGAAAGCGCCGAAGCCACCGTCAAGCTGATCGCAGACGTGGCGGCTGACGACATGATCCTGGATATCGGCCCGCAAACTGCCGCGAACTTCGCTGAACTGCTGAAAGCCTCCCAGACCATTCTGTGGAACGGCCCGGTCGGCGTGTTTGAGTTCGACCAGTTCGGCAATGGCACCAAAGTGCTGGCCAAGGCGATTGCCGAAAGCTCGGCATTCTCGATTGCCGGCGGTGGCGACACCCTGGCGGCCATCGATAAATATGGCGTAGCTGAGCAGATCTCCTACATTTCTACCGGTGGTGGCGCGTTCCTTGAGTTTGTCGAAGGCAAGGTCCTGCCAGCTGTTGAAGTGCTGGAAAGTCGAGCCAAGGGCTGAGACCCAGGGTCTGGAAAAGGAGCATTCCCATGATCAAGCCATTCGCGCTGGTGATTGCCGCAGGCCTGTTGGCCGGCTGCGGCAGTGCGCCCAAGGCGGCGCCCGAGACACAAGGTGCTGCGCCGGACAAGGGTTGCTACCAGTCCGACTGGCAGGCCGAGACCATGCCGGTGATCAACAAGCGCATAGGACCTGACAGGCTGGAGAAGTACGACTCCCCGCCCAAAGGTAAGGAACAGGGTTGCCCTTGATGGGTCTGATTCACTAACCGACAGCAGTGGCGGCCCCTGGCCGCCGTTCGAGGATTGGCAATGAAAGGCGTTATCGCCCTGGCAGCACTGGCTCTATTGGCCGGTTGTGCCAACCTGAACATGTTCAACAAGGCAGAGCCACAGCCAGAGACATGGACCACCTGGGTGTGTGACAGCCAGGCCCAGGTGAACTGGCGGTTTGTCGGTGCGGACCACAACCAGGTGGATGTACGCCTTGGCGGCTCCGACCAGGTGTATCGCCTCAAGCAAGAGGTGGCGGCTTCCGGCACGCTGTATAGCAATGACCAGTTGGCGTTTCACACAAAAGGTGAGGAAGGCCTGGTTTACTGGGTCGCCACTGACGATTTGATCGGCCGGGGCTGCAAGGCCCAGTAATACAGAACACTGAAGATCTCATGTAGGAGCGGTTCCAACCGCACCCTGCAATAACGATTCAGCAGGCCAAGGCCCAACCCCTTGATCTGCAATAACTTGAATAGCAGCCGCCGCTACGGCAGGCTTGCACGATTAACGACCCTCGACCGGGAGAGAGACACAATGGCACTTATCAGCATGCGTCAAATGCTGGACCACGCAGCCGAGTTCGGCTACGGCGTTCCAGCCTTTAACGTCAACAACCTTGAGCAGATGCGCGCCATCATGGAAGCCGCTGACAAGACCGACTCCCCAGTGATCGTCCAGGCTTCGGCTGGTGCCCGCAAATACGCTGGTGCACCGTTCCTGCGTCACCTGATCCTGGCTGCGATCGAAGAGTTCCCGCACATCCCGGTGTGCATGCACCAGGACCACGGCACCAGCCCTGACGTGTGCCAGCGCTCCATCCAACTGGGCTTCAGCTCGGTGATGATGGACGGCTCCCTGGGCGAAGACGGCAAGACGCCGACCGACTACGACTACAACGTGCGCGTCACCCAACAAACCGTGGCCCTGGCTCACGCCTGTGGTGTTTCGGTAGAAGGCGAGCTGGGCTGCCTGGGTTCGTTGGAAACCGGCATGGCCGGTGAAGAAGACGGCATCGGCGCCGAAGGCGTGCTGGATCACAGCCAGATGCTGACCGACCCGGAAGAAGCCGCTGACTTTGTCAAGCGTACCCAGGTCGATGCCCTGGCCATCGCCATCGGTACCAGCCACGGCGCCTACAAGTTCACCAAGCCACCTACCGGCGACGTGCTGGCGATCGACCGCATCAAGGAAATCCACAAGCGCATCCCCAACACCCACCTGGTGATGCACGGATCTTCCTCGGTACCGCAAGAGTGGCTGGCGATCATCAACCAGTACGGCGGCGACATCAAAGAAACCTACGGCGTCCCGGTTGAAGAAATCGTCGAAGGCATCAAGCACGGCGTGCGCAAGGTCAACATCGACACCGACCTGCGCCTGGCCTCCACCGGTGCAATGCGCCGCCTGATGGCCACCAACCCGAGCGAGTTCGACCCGCGTAAATTCTTCGGCGCCACTGTTACGGCGATGCGTGATGTGTGTATCGCGCGTTACGAAGCGTTCGGCACTGCCGGCAATGCTTCGAAGATCAAGCCTGTGTCGTTGGAAGCGATGTACCAGCGGTATTTGAAAGGTGAGTTGAACGCCAAGGTCAACTAAGTCCAGGCACTCATAAAAAACCCGCAGTGATGCGGGTTTTTTATGGCAGGTTATATTCCAAACGCTGAAAACTAATGTGGGAGCGGGCTTGCTCGCGATTGCGGTGTGTCAGTCAGCACATGTATTGGCTGACCCACCGCAATCGCGAGCAAGCCCGCTCCCACATTTGATTTGTGGTGCTTATTGATCAACCAGCACTTTGGGGTTCGAGTTGCCCCAGACTGTGTAGAGATCGGCCAACAACGCCCCATTGATATCCTCTACCTCGGCCTGGCTCGTCTGCACATTCCCCTGCTTGCCAAACAACACCACTTCATCGCCGCTCTTCACGGTCGGCACATCGGTGACGTCGACCATCAAGGTGTTCATCGACACTTTGCCCACCACCGGCACCCGATGCCCATTGATCAGCACGATGCCTTTGTTGGTGAACGCTCGACGATAACCATCGGAATAGCCCACGGTGATGTTCGCCAGTTTCGAGTCCCGCGCCAGGGTGTAGGTGCGGTCGTAGCCGACGGTGTTGCCCTTGGGGTAGCTGTTGACCGAGGCCACGTGGGACTTGAACTGCATCACGCGCTTGTACTCGGTAAACGACGGCACGGTGTCGCCGAACAGCAGGCCGCCAGGGCGCACCATGTCCAGGCGCGACTCGGGCACTTCCAGGGTGGCGAAGGAGTTGGCGGCGTGCAGGGTGATTTTGCTGCGGTCCAGTTGGGCCACGTTGATCAGCCAGTTGGCCTGTTCGTTGAAGGCCTTGAGGCCGGCGCGTACGTCGGCGGCGTCTTCGACGGCGAAGTGGGTCATGATTGCCTTCACTTCCAGGTTCGGTACTTTGGTGATGGCGACCGCATCGCGCCGGCCCTGGGCGGTGGTCATTTCCACGCCGTTACGGCTCATGCCGCTGGAGTTCAGGCCCAGGTGCACCACCAGCGGGCGGCCATGATGCTCGGCGATCAGGCTGGCGCGCACGGCGAAGTCGAGGTTGCCCACCAGCTCTTCCATGTTGTACGGCAGCGCGGCTTCCAGCTCGCTCAACGCGGCGGTGCGTACACGGATCAGTTGGCCCTTGAAGCCGCTTTCACGTACCACGCGTGCTTCTTCATTGCTGGCCACACCTACGCAAGGCACGCCCAGCTTGATGACCGATGGCATCAGCAGGCCGATACCGTGGCCGTAGGCGTCAGCCTTGAGTACGGCGCAGATTTTCGACTTGTCGGCGAGGCTGGCTTGCAGGGTGCGGATGTTGTGTTCGAAAGCGGCTTTGCTGATCTCGACCCAGGCGTTGCTGTCCTGGATGTTGACCTGGGCCACGCCGTCGGTCATCGACAACGGCGGGGCGGCGAAGGCCGGGTTTTGCAGCATGACCATACCCATGGACAGGGCGAGTAGGGTGCGAGTGAAGGGCATTGTGAGTCTCCATGACTTTCTTATAGGGCAGCATTACGCGTGCGCGGCGTCATACTCGAATTGTCCTACAAGAAAGTCGAGACCCTGGGTCGCGGTTCTGTCCTAAAGCGTCGTGGGAATGATCAGACTGTCAGTTGTGATCGATATCCAGCTTGGCAAATGTCACTTTGCCGCCTTCCTGACTGTCGCCACTGTTGTCTTGCACATACACCCCGGCCTTGAAGTACAGCGGCTTTTTGCCCCAGGCGGCACCGATGCGTTCGTTCCATTGCCCGCTGGCTGCTTCGACGCTCAACAGGCCAGCCTTGTTCAGGTGGATAACGTAGGTGAAGTTTTTCTCCAGAGGCACATTCTCGGCCACGATAATTACCCGGCCGTCGCTGTCATCCGGGCGCATGCGCACCTTGGCGACGATGTTGCCGGTCTGGGTTTTTTCCTTGAACTGGTATTCGACCTTGATCAGTGGTTTCTGGCTGTCATAGGCGTGAATCTGACCGATCACGATCTTGCCCGAGGACGGCACCTGGTTGATTGCCAGGGTGGCGCGCAGGTAGTTGTCGGCTTCGGGGTAGGTCCAGTTGCGTAGCCGGCCATCGGCATAGGTTTCGCGCAGTTCGCTGCGCGGGTAGATGGCGTTTTCGGTACGGGTGCCGGTGACGGGGGTCCAGAATTGCACGCTGCTGCCTTCGGCCTGGAAGTATTTGCCGTTGAAACCGCTGAGCAGTCTGGGGGTGTCGATGGTGGCTGGCGGGGAGCCAACAGGGATGCTCAGGTTCCAGGTGGACAGATCAATCATTGAGTGCGCCTTTACTGTACGAAAGAGGGGTCAAAAGGCCTTGGCCCGCGGATTAGCGCGTTATTTATAAGCGGCTGGTCATCGTTTGTTAATAATTTTAAGGCGGTTTATTGGCGTCAATGGACTGTCAAAAAGCCATGCTTCCCGTACTACGTGGGCTGCAGGTGCTTACCGTTAGTCGGTTGCCCAGCCTTTGGCGCAATGATGGCCCTGTCGCGCCTTCTGCTTTAGGGGATCCAGGGCTAGAGTGACTCCACATTGTTTGTCCGGTTTTGTCTCAAAAATGACCGGAATGAATCCTCAAGGAAGAGAAGCAGCATGGAATGCGCTCCAACCCCGTCCGACGGCTGTTCAGTGCTCCTGGTGGTCGATGACTACCCGGAAAACCTGATCAGCATGCGTGCACTACTGCAGCGCGAGGACTGGCTGGTGGTGACGGCGGCCTCCGGTGAGGAAGCCTTGGGGTTGCTGCTCGAACGTGACGTCGACCTGGTACTGCTGGATGTCAGGATGCCGGGCATGGACGGCTTCGAAGTAGCGCGGTTGATGCGCGGCAGCCAGCGCACCCGCATGACGCCGATTATTTTCTTGAGTGCCAACGAACAATCGCCCGCCGCCGTGCTAGAAGGCTATGCCAGCGGCGCCATCGACTACCTGTTCAAACCGTTCGACCCGCAGATCCTCAAGCCCAAGGTCCAGGCCTTGCTGGAGCATCAGCGCAATCGGCGCGCCTTGCAGCGTTTGAGCCATGACCTGGAACTGGCCCGGGCCTTTAATGCCTCGGTACTCGACAACGCCGCCGAGGGCATCCTGGTGGTGGCCGAAGACGGGGTGATCAGCTACGCCAACCCGGCCATTTCGCGACTGCTCAATGCCACGGTGGACGAGCTGCAAGGCCAGGCGTTTCTTGGCTTTTTGCAGAAGCCCCATATGCCTGACTGGTTTGGCAGCGAGCTGTACGCCGGTTACCGCCGTGGCGAAACCTGGCGCCTGCATGATGCGATCCTGCGTACCGCCCCCGGGCAGCAACTGCCGGTGGCGATGTCCTGTGCACCGTTGCCCCAGGAGCAGAAGGCCATGGTGGTGACCGTGCAGGACATGTCGCAAGTGCGGCACCTGCATCAGCAGTTGGAGTTCCAGGCGGTCACCGACCCGCTCACCGGCTTGCTCAATCGCCGGGGCTTCTACCAGACCGTAGAGACGGCCCTGTTGCGCAACGAGCGCAGCGAGCATGCCACGGTGTTGCTGTACATGGACCTGGACGGCTTCAAGCGGGTCAATGATTCGGTGGGGCACGATGCCGGCGACCGGGTACTGCGCTGGGTCTCTGAGCAGTTGGAGCTATGCCTGCGCAGTTGTGACATTCTCGGCCGCCTGGGGGGCGATGAGTTCGTCGCGTTGCTGGAATTGGAATACCCGGAACAGGCCGCGAAGCTCGCTGAACAGTTGATCGAGCGGGTGTCGATCTGCCAGCAAGTGGACGGCCTGGAGGTGATGCTGGGGGTCAGTATCGGCATTGCCATCTTCCCCGATTGCGGCCGCGACCTGAGCGGCCTGTTGCGTGCCGCCGATATCGCTATGTACGAAGCCAAGCGGGCAGGGCGTCAGCAATATCGTTATTACGATCAGGAAATGAACGGCCGTGCCCGCTCGCGCCTGATGCTTGAAAGCAGTGTGCGCGAGGCCATCGCCAAGAAGCAGGTCACGTTGGTGTACCAGCCCCAGGTGTCCCTGGTGGATGGGCACTTGCGCGGTGTCGAGGCCTTGTTGCGTTGGCAGCACCCGAGTGTCGGCGATGTACCGCCGGGGCTGTTCCTGCCCTTGCTGGAAGAGGCACGCCTGATCAGTCAGCTCAGCAGTTGGATCTATCAGCAAGTGGCGCAGCAACGCCAGGCCTGGGCGCAGGTCATGAGCGACGACTGGGTGCTGAGCGTGAGCCTGAGCAGCAGCCAGTTCAATATGCCCAACCTGGTGACTCAGCTGCAGCAGGCACTGGAGCGACATGGGTTGCACGGGCGGCAACTGGAAGTGGAAATTGCTGAACAAAGCCTGATGCACAATATTGAAGAATCCACCAAGCAGCTCAAGCAGCTGCGGCGCCTGGGAGTGCGCATAGCCCTGGATGACTTCGGCTCGGGCACCTGCTCCCTGGCGCATTTGCGCGACCTGGAGTTCGATACGCTCAAGCTCGATCCCGGCCTGGTCACCCGCGTGCTCGACTCGCCACGGGAGGCGGCGCTAGCCCGCAGTATTATCGAGTTGTGCGGGCACTTCGGGTTGCTGGTGATCGCCGAAGGGGTGGAAACCCTTGAGCAATGCCACTGGCTGCAGGCCAATGGTTGCCAATTCATTCAGGGGCCTTTGGTCGCCCTGCCGCTGATGGCCGAGGATATTTCCCAGTGGCCGCAGCCGTTTGCGCTACGCGCAGGCCCTTGCTGAATTCGCTACACTGACGGCCTCAAGCCCCTGCCGTTCGAACCCATGACTGCGCTGAAATACCTCCAGGCCTATCCCGCCGCCCTGCAAGAGCAAGTGCGCCAATTGATCGCCAAGGATCAGTTGGGCCACTACTTGAACCAGCGTTACCCCGAGCGCCATGCGGTGCAAAGCGACAAGGCGCTGTACAGCTACGCCCTGGCCTTGAAGCAGGAACACCTGCGCAACGCGCCGGCCATCGACAAGGTGCTGTTCGACAACCGCCTGGACCTGACCCACCGCGCCCTGGGCCTGCACACCACGATCTCCCGGGTGCAGGGTGGCAACCTCAAGTCCAAGAAAGAGATTCGCATCGCTGCGTTGTTCAAGGAGGCCGCGCCTGAGTTCCTGAAAATGATCGTCGTCCACGAGTTGGCGCACTTCAAGGAATCGGATCACAACAAGGCGTTCTACAAACTCTGCGAATACATGCTGCCCGGCTACCACCAGGTGGAGTTTGACCTGCGGGTGTACCTGACCTATCGGGACTTGCAGGGCAAGTCCTAATCACAAGGCGACTGATCATGGATGTGAGCAAGACCAAAAGCAGCTTCTACCGCCGCCTGTATGTGGCGTATCTGATCGACAGCCAACTGGCCAGCAGCGTCCCGGCGCTGACCGAGGCCACTGGCATGCCCCGGCGCACGGCCCAGGACACCATCGCGGCGTTGGCGGACCTGGATATTGTCTGTGAATTCGAACAGGAAGACGGCGCCCGAAATCATGCCGGGCGCTATCGGATTCGCGACTGGGGGGCGATTGACCGGGGCTGGATCGAGCGCCACCTGGTGCAGGTCAAGCAGGTGCTGGGCTATCCCTGAGCTTTTTTGGGGGCTTGCCCGCGATGGGGCCCTCAGGCGCGCCGCATACCAATATGTGGAATGTCGTCCTCAAGATAGACCTCACCCTCGACCTTGAACCCGTATCTTGTGTAGTACCCCTGCAAATGCGCCTGTGCTGAGAGAAAGATCGGCGTCTGCGGCCAGTTATCGTCGATCTGCTTGAGGGTTTCCTCCAGCATCTGGTGGCCCAGGCCGGTGCCCCGTGCAACCCCGGCCACGAGCACGCGGCCGATAACCACGTCACCGCCATGCAGCTCCGGGTCGAGCAGGCGCAGGTAGGCAACCAGTTGGTCATCCTTCCAGCCCATCAGGTGGTGGGTGTCGCCCTCCAGATCCTGGCCGTCGATGTCCTGGTAGACGCATTTCTGCTCCACCACAAAAACCTCCGCCCGCAGGCGTAAAATGGCGTAGAGCTGTTCCTTGCCCAGATCATTGTGGTGCTTGCAAACCCAATCGACTGTCATCGTTCCATCTCGCATAAAGACCTGACTTGGATAGTAATGCCATGACCGGCGACTGTCTCGGGCGGCGACACAAACACCCTGAAAACGACCTTTTTTGTGAGTGGCGTCAATTTGCCATCATTGAGTGCTTTCGCGGCTGGGTTCTTTGTGTAATCTGCTGTACTGCGCGAGCGATAGGCTACAGTCAGAACCTGGACATACTCCCGCCAGGCGTCATCGCCCGCAAGGAACTGCCCGCTGTGCAAGGACATTAAGCATGCTGCGATTGTCTCGTGCCGTTGCTTTGATCGTGTTGCTGTTGCTGGCCCCCACGGTGGCGGCGGAACGTTTGCGCCTGGTGGCGGATGCGTGGCCGCCGTTTACCGATGCCACCCTGATCAATGGCGGCCTGGCCACCGATATCGTCAGTACCGCCCTGGCGCGTGCCGGCTATGCCAGTGATTTTGAACAGGTGCCGTGGGCACGGGCGTTGATGGGGGTGGGGGACGGGCGTTATGACGTACTGGTCAATGCCTGGTATGACGAGGCGCGTACGCAGTTGGGGCAGTTTTCCGCCGAGTACTTGCTCAATCGCTTGCGTTTTATCAAGCGTCGCGACGATCCCATTGAGTACCAGAACTTGCAGCAACTGCATGACTATCCCATCGCCGTAGTGCGCGGCTACGCCTATTCGGCGGATTTCGATGCTGATCCAAAACTGCAAAAAGTCCCGGTGCATAACTTCGCCATGGCCGTGCGCATGTTGGCGGCCAAGCGGGTGCGGCTGACGGTCGAGGATGAATATGTCGCCCGCTACAACCTGGCGCGGGAGTCCTCCAGGGTGCGTAATGCGGTGGAGTTTTTGCCCAAGCCGTTGAGTGAAAACAGCCTGCACATTCTGGTCAGCCTGAAAAACCCCAAGCATAAGCAGATTGTTGCCGGGTTTGATCGGGAGATCAGCAAGATGAAGGCGGATGGCAGTTATGCGCGGTTGCTGAAACAGCATGGGATGTAGTGGTCTTTAGGGCCCTAAGCCGCACTGGTTTCCTTGATCAAATGCGCCGCCAATGTGCGCAACGGCCCCAACTGCCGGCAGATCAACGCCAACTGCGTCTGCACCAGCCTTTGCGCCTCATCGATCTCATCCGGCATCTGCTCCAACTCCAGCGCCAGGGCTTCCTCGGCATCGCTCTGCACCGCAATCGGCTGTTTGTTCGCCAGCCCCGTGGCGATTTCGTCGATGCTTGTGGCGAGGGTTTTGCCCGCGCCTTCGATCAGGTGCTCGCGCACATCGGCCGGCAATTGGGTGTCGCGGTGCGCACCGAGCCCTGACAGGTAGCTGAGCAAGGTGTGGGACAACACCAGGAAGCGGAAGCCCACGTCGGCCTCCTTACGGAAATGCCCCGGCTCCATCAGCATGTTGGCCAGGGTGGTGGACAGCGCGGCGTCGGCGTTGTGCGCATTGCGCCGGGCCAGGCGGTAGGCCAGGTCGTCGCTCTTGCCGGCGGCATATTGCTGCATGATTTGGCGCAGGTAGATGCTGTTGCAGGTCAGGGTGTTGGCCAGCACTTTGTTCAGGCGCCGGCCTTGCCAGTCCGGCAGGAACAGGAACACCGCCAGTCCGGCGATCAGGCTGCCGAGCAAGGTATCGAACAGGCGCGGCAGGAATAGCCCGTAGCCATCGCCCACCTGGTTGAAGCAGAACAGCACCATCAGGGTAATGGCAGCGGTCGCCAGGGTGTAGCGGGTGGTGCGGTTGATAAAGAACACCAGCCCCGCAGCGATGGCGAACATCGATTGCACCAGGGGGCTTGGGAACAGATCGAACAGCGCCCAGGCCACCGTCAGGCCGATGGCCGTGCCGACGATCCGTTGGCCGAGCTTGCGCCGCGTGGCGCCATAGTTGGGCTGGCAGACGAACAGGGTGGTGAGGATGATCCAGTAGCCCTGGGACGGGTGGATCAAATGCACCATGCCGTAGCCGACACTCAGTGCCAGGGGCAGGCGCAGGGCGTGGCGGAACAGCAACGACGTCGGCGTCAGTTGAGTGCGCAGGCGCGTCCACATTTCCTTGAGGTTGCGCGGTGAACGGTCCAGCAGGCTGCTGTCGGTGGCATCGGCCAGGCTGTCGGGGTTGCTGGCATCACTGAGCAGGCGGTCGAGGGTCGACAGGTTGGCCGCCAGCGCGCGCAGCGAACGCAACAGGCCGCGCCAGGCCGGGTTGCTCTGGATGCGTAGGTGTTCCAGGGACGCATTCAGATCGCCCAGGGCCTCGGCGAAGCTGGCGTCATAGACAAACGGCTGACGCAACTGGATCGATTCGGCGAGGGTCTGGCAGGCCTTGCCTTGCTGGCGCAACAGGCGTTGGCAGCGGAACAGCACATCGCTGTGGAAGAAGGCTTCAGCCAGGGCGTTGTAGGGGTAGTGGGAGGAGCTGGCGCGTTCGTGGATGTCCTGGGCCAGGAAGTACAGCTTGAGGTAGCGGCTGACCTTGGAGCCCGGCCGGCCGTTACCGACGCGGTGCAGGATGATTTCCTTGGCCGCATTGAGCGCCGCCACCACCCGGCCATTTTGCTGGGCCAGTTCCAGGCGCCGTGCTTCCACATCCAACTGGCGAATGGGTTCGAACAGCGAAGACTTGAGCTTGAGGTAACGCCCCAGTTCGCGAAACAGCCGGGCCAGGCTCTGCTGCACCGGCTGGTTGGAAAACAGCGCCTGCCACAGCACCGACAGCGCGCCATACCAGGCGGCACCGGCCACCAGCAGCAAGGGCTCGTGCCAGAAGTCGGTGACGGCGCCGCCGCGCTGGTCCACACCGATCATGGTGTAGACCGACAGAATCAAGGTGGCCGAGGCGATCGCCCCATAGCGCTCGCCCAGGGCGCCGAGCATGGTCAGGCAGAAACTCGCCAGGGCGATGGCGATGGCAAAGATCCACGGGTAGGGAAACAGCAACTCCACTGATAGCGCCGCCACGCTGAAACATACCAGCGTCACCGCCAGGGCGTTGAGGCGGCCTTGCCAGCTGTCATCGGTCTCGGCCAGGGCGCTGGCGATAATCCCCAGGAACAGCGGGATCAGCAGCGACATCTCATCCTGATACCAGCACAACGCCATGCTGCCGGTGAGGGCGATAAACACCCGTACGCTGTAACTGAACTTATCCAGTGCCCAAAGGCGCCGCATTGACTGCTTGAACGAGGTCGAGGACATGAAGTCTGGGGTCTTCCGGGACGATGCCGCTAAATTGAGCCAGTAATGACGTCAGGGCAAGCGCGGCGATCACATTCATAAGCAAAAAATGTTTTGGCACACCCCAAGCAAAATGTGGGAGCGGGCTTGCTCGCGAATGCGGTGTGCCAGCCGCCGGATCAGTTGACTGGTACACCGCATTCGCGAGCAAGCCCGCTCCCACAGGTGATCGCATTGCAGTTCAGGCGTATTGCGCCGCCGCATAACCCGAAGCCCAGGCCCATTGGAAGTTGAACCCGCCCAGGTGCCCGGTCACGTCCAGCACTTCGCCGATAAAGTACAGGCCGGGGCTTTTCAGCGACTCCATGGTCTTGGACGACACTTCCCGCGTGTCCACCCCGCCCAGGGTGACTTCGGCGGTGCGGTAGCCTTCGGTACCGGCCGGGACCAACTGCCAACTGCCCAGCTTGCTGGCGATGTCCGCCAGTTCGGCGTGGGTGTACTGCTTCATCGGCTTGGACACAAACCACGTCTCGGCCAGCAGGTTGGCCATCTTCTTGGTGAAGATCTCGCCGAGCAGGGTCTTGAGTTCGCTGTTGGGGCGTTCGGCCTGCTGCTGTTGCAGCCAGGCGTGGGCATCGTGGTCGGGCAACAGGTTGATCTCAACGGTGTCGCCGGGTTCCCAGTAAGACGAAATCTGCAAGATTGCCGGCCCGCTCAGGCCGCGATGGGTAAACAGAATGTTCTCGCGAAAGCTCTGGTCGTTGCAGCTCACCAGGCAATCGACCGAGGTGCCGGACAACTCGCCGCACAAGTCCTTGAGCTGATCGGTGATGGTAAACGGCACCAGGCCCGCGCGGGTCGGCAGCAGTTCATGGCCGAACTGCTTGGCCACCTGGTAACCAAAACCGGTGGCGCCCAGTGTCGGAATCGACAGCCCGCCGGTGGCGATCACCAGGGATTCACAGCGCAGCTCGCCCAGCGTGGTCTGCAACTGGTAGCCGCTGTCGAGCCTGGCGATCTCCTGGATCGAGGTGTCCAGGTGCAGGCTCACGCCGGTCTGGATGCACTCGTCGAGCAGCATGCCGAGGATGTCGCTGGATTTGTTATCGCAGAACAACTGGCCGAGTTTTTTCTCGTGGTACGGCACGCCGTGCTTGGCCACCAGCCCGATGAAATCCCATTGGGTGTAGCGGGCCAGGGCGGATTTGCAGAAGTGCGTGTTATGCGACAGGAAGTTGGCTGGCTCGGTGTACATGTTGGTGAAATTGCAGCGGCCACCGCCCGACATCAGGATCTTCTTGCCGGCCTTGTTCGCATGGTCGATCAGCATCACCTTGCGCCCACGCCCGGCGGCAGTCAGTGCACACATCAAGCCTGCGGCGCCAGCGCCAATGATCACAACTTCGGTCGAGCGCAAAACGGTGTCCTCACAAAAACTTGATCTGAAATGCAATCAAATGTGGGAGCTGGCTTGCCTGCGATGCAGCCGACTCGGTCTGACAGGCAGGCCGGGTTGATGCTATCGCAGGCAAGCCAGCTCCCACATTGATTGGGTTTGCACAGTGCTTATGCGGTGTTCTTACAGGATGCGCACACGCAACGAACGACCCTTGATCTTGCCGTCATTCAAGCGCTGCAGCGCCTGCTTGGCGACGCCACGCTCCACGGCCACATAGGCCTGGAAATCAAAGATCGCAATCTTGCCGACCTGGGCGCCCGGGATCCCGGCTTCGCCGGTCAGTGCACCCAGGATATCGCCGGGGCGAACCTTGTCTTTACGACCGGCAGCAATGCACAGGGTGCTCATCACCGGCAGCAGCGGCGCGCCGCCCTGGGATTTGAGGTTGCTCAGTTGGTCCCAGTTCAACGGGGCCTTTTGCAGCAACTCGATGGCCTGGGCGCGGTGCGCTTCGGACGGTGCTACCAGGCTGACGGCGATCCCGGTCTCACCGGCACGCCCTGTACGGCCGACGCGGTGAATGTGGATTTCCGAGTCGCGGGCCAGTTCGACGTTGATCACCATGTCCAGTGCATCAATGTCCAGGCCGCGGGCGGCGACGTCGGTGGCAACCAACACCGATGTGCTGCGGTTGGCGAACATCGCCAGCACCTGGTCACGGTCACGCTGCTCCAGGTCGCCATGCAGGCCGACCGCGGAAATGCCCTTGGAGGTCAGGTGATCCACGGTTTCCTGCACTTGCTGCTTGGTAAAGCAGAAGGCCACGCAGGAGGCCGGACGGAAGTGCGACAGCACTTTGGTCACCGCGTCCATGCGCTCGTCCGGGGAGATTTCGTAGAACCGCTGCTCGATCTGCTCGTCGGAGTGGAACGCTTCGGCCTTGACCTGCTGCGGCGCGCGCATGAATTTGGAGGCCAGTTGCTTGATGCTCACCGGGTAGGTGGCCGAGAACAGCAGGGTCTGGCGACGGGCCGGGGTCTTGCTGATGATGTCTTCGATGGCGTCGTAGAAACCCATGTCGAGCATGCGGTCGGCTTCGTCGAGGATCAGCGTGTTCAGGCCGTCCAGCACCAGCGAACCCTTGCGCAGGTGTTGCTGGATGCGGCCCGGGGTGCCGACGATGATGTGTGCGCCGTGTTCCAGGGAGGCGATCTGCGGGCCGAGGGACACGCCACCGCACAGGGTCAGCACCTTGATATTGTCTTCGGCACGGGCCAGGCGGCGGATTTCCTTGGCCACCTGGTCCGCCAGCTCGCGGGTCGGGCACATCACCAGGGCCTGGCAACCGAAGTAGCGCGGGTTGATTGGGTTCAACAGGCCGATGCCGAAGGCCGCGGTCTTGCCGCTGCCGGTCTTGGCCTGGGCGATCAGGTCCAGCCCCTTGAGGATCACCGGCAAGCTTTGCGCCTGGATCTGCGTCATCTCGACATAACCCAGCGAGTCGAGGTTAGCCAGCATGGCGGCGGAGAGCGGCAAAGTATTAAAAGCGGTGGCGATGGTGGTCACGGGACTGGCTCTGCAAAAACAAAATGTCGCGCAGTGTACCAGCCTCGTGGGAATTTCCCTGCAAGTTCTAGACGAGACGCCGCTTAATGCTCGATGTCGTGCTCGCGGCTGACCACCCGTTTGCCGTCTTTTGGCGACAATTGCAGGAAGATCGCCGCCGCCAGCATCGCCATGATGCCCACGGTGAGGAAGGTCAACTGGAACGCCCCGAGCACGGTACTGACCCCATCGTTGCCGGCTTCGGCGGTGAACCCACCCAGCAGGGCGCCGGCGCAGGCCACCCCCAGGCTCAGGGACAGTTGCGCCACCACCGACAGCAAACTGTTGCCGCTGCTGGCCTGGGCGTCGTCGAGGTCGATCAGGGTCACGGTGTTCATCGCGGTAAATTGCAGGGAGTTGATCGCCCCCAGCACTGCGAGCATCGCCAGCAGCAGCGGGTAGGGCGTCTGTTCGCTGACCAGGCCCATGCTCGCCAGCATCAGGCCCAGCGCCAACGTGTTACCGGTCAGCACAATGCGATAGCCCAGGCGTTCGATCAGCGGCCGGGCAACCGACTTGGCGACCATGGCTGCCGCCGCCAGGGGCAGCATGCTCATGCCGGCCTGGGATGGCGAGTACCCCAGGGCGATCTGCAACAGCAGCGGCACAAGGAATGGCAGCGCACCGCTGCCCAGGCGCGCGAACAGGTTGCCGAGAATGCCCACGGCAAAGGTCCGGGTCTTGAACAGCACCGGCGAGAACAGCGGGTTCTCGATATGCCCGGCGCGCAGCCAGTAGGCCGCCAGGCATGCCATGCCGCCGAACAGCAGCAACATCACGCGCAAGTGTGGCAGGTGCAACTCGCCCAAGCCTTCCATGGCAATGGTGATCAGCACCATCGCCGCGCCAAACAGCAAAAAGCCCAGGCTGTCGAAGCGTGTGCGCTCGCTGCCGCGCAGGTCGGGAATGAATTTCCATACGGCGTAGCAGCCGATCATGCCCACCGGCAGGTTGATCAAAAAGATCCAGTGCCAGGTCAGGTACTGCACCATCCAGCCGCCCATGGTCGGGCCGAGCAAAGGGCCGAGCAGGCCGGGAATGGTGATGAAGCCCATGATCCGCACCAGCTCCGAACGCGGGTAGGCGCGCAGCACCACCAGCCTTCCCACCGGTAGCATCAGCGCGCCGCCCAGGCCCTGGATCACCCGCGCGCCGATCAGCATGCTCAGGCTGCTGGACAAGGCGCACAGCAGCGAACCGATGCTGAACAGCATGATCGCGCCGAAGAAAATTTTCTTGGTGCCGAAACGGTCGGCGATCCAGCCCGAGGCCGGGATCAGCAAGGCCACGGTCAGCATGTAGGCGATGATCACGCCTTGCATGCGCAAAGGGTTCTCCGCCAGGTCCTCGGCCATGGCGGGCAAAGCCGTGTTGAGAATCGTCCCGTCGAGTGACTGCATGAAGAAGGCAATCGCTACCACCCAGGGCAACCAGCGGGCGGTCTTGGCATCGAGCACGACACGATTCGGCATGAGAACCCTTTTATTAGCAGGCTATGTGTTGCCGATTATGCGCCATCAATAAGCGGTTTTCCCACTGGCGGTTCGTCTATATCTGACACTGCTACATCTTTGCCCACCAGGAAATCAATCAGCGCCCGATGCACTGCAAACGCCGCCTCGCGGGACTCCAGGTCGAGCAGATGGCCGGTGTGCTCGGCCGTGGCAAAGCTGCTGCGCCCCACATATTGCTTGAACAGTTGGGCTTCATCGGCCGGCGTATATTCGTCCAGCGTGCCGTTGAGAAAGTGCACAGGGCTTTCGATCTGGCGCAATTGCGGCAGGTAGTTGCCATCGCCCAGCGCCAGCACCTGATGAATATGAAAGCGCGCCTGGCGGTACTCGGTGGTGGCCATGGTCGACAGGTGCCGATGGTTATTGCGCTTGAGCCGGCTGGAGAGGAACTTGCCGACGGTTTCGTTAAGCAGGTGGCCGACGGCGGACTTGTCATCGGCCTCGATCAGCACTCGCACGCGCTCCACGTATTCGAGCATCGCCTGGTTGAGATTGGGCGCCAGGGCCATCACTACCGAGCTTTCGATGGAGGGCGGGTTGCGCGCCAGGGTCAGCAGGGTCGAGATGCCGCCCCAGGAGGCCGACACCAGATGGTTGACCTCAAAGCGCTCCACCAGCGCCCGCAGGATTTCGACTTCGTCGTCCTTGGTCACCAGGTCCAGATCGGTGTTGTGGGGGCGTGAATAGCCAGAGAACGGTAGATCGAACATCAACACATTGAAATGCTCGGCCAGGCATTTGCTAGTGCGGGCGAATGAGCGGGTGGTGGACAGCGCGCCGTTGACCAGCAGTACGGTCTTGCGTTGTGGATCGTTGCCCAGTTGCTCTACGTGAACGTTGTAGTGCTTGAACAACTTTTCAATGACAAAACTTCCTTGGTACATGTCAACGCTCCGGCTCGCCCTATCCCGGGCGAGGTCATGCATCATTTGCGAACAAATGGATTAAGAGTGGCGGGATGCCACTAACGTTTATATCGAGGTTTTCGGCAGGCGACAACAGCCCCGCAACCAGCGGGCTGTTGTAAAGGAAGGTTCATCAACACACAGGGAGTTCCCCTGTAGGAGCGAGCTTGCTCGCGAAAATCGCGAACGATAACGCGGGCATCCTGATCGAACGCGGCACGTCGCAGCGCCACCCGGAGAACGCCCCGCACCTACAACGTCAGGGTCAACCGTTTTACCAGCGCGCCCGGCAACAAGTTGGATGAGGTACTGCGCTCGCTATAGGTACTGGCCGACAGCAGCAACTCGCGTTCGGCGGTCAGCGCTTCCAACTGCGAACCCAGCAGGTGATACACACTGTCATCAAAACGCATGGTGCTGACCGGCGCCTTGATCTCACCGTCCTCTACCCAGAACGTGGCGAAGCGGGTCATGCCGGTCAGGCGCGCCGCCGGCTGGTCGGAGTAGTTCAGGTACCACAGGTTGCTGATATACAGGCCGGTGCCCAATTGCTTGAGGATATCGGCCTGGGCCAGGTCGCCTGCGGCCATTTCAAAGGCACTGGGAGACTCGTCGCCGTCGGCACCGTTGGTGCTCAAGCCATATTCGGCAGCGCTGCGCGAGTTGACCAGGCGCCCTTCGGCATGGCCGGCGCTGATCAGGGTCACATCGCTGCGCGGGTAGCCGTCGCGCGAGAATGCCGGGCTCAACGATGCGCTGACCTGTTCCGCCATGCTCACCAGTGGGTTCAGGGCCTGATCACCGGCATACAAACGCTGCAACGGGCTGCCTTTGCTGGCGATGGCCTGGGCGGAGAAACCACCCCAGGCGAGCATGCTGACAATTTCTTCCAGGGCCGCTGGTGCCAGGTAGGCGCGGTACTGGCCGGGCGCCAAGGTGTGCAATGGCCGGCCCAGATACTCAAGCTGCTCGCGGGCTTGCTGGAAGCGCTGGGCAAACGCCGTGCTGTCCCAGGCATCCCCGGCGTAGCTGGCTTTTACCGCTTCGCCATTGGCATGGAACAGGCTGAAATCGAAGTTGAAACTATTGGCCTGATGCCAGCCAAAAGCCCCGGACGAACTGGCGAATCCACGGCTGATCGGCCCGGCGGCATAGAAACCTACCAGGTCCACACCTTGGGCGGCCTGGCTGATTTCGGCCAGGACCTGATCCAGGTCCGGCAGTGGCCGGGCCTGTTCATTCTGGCTTTTCCAGGCGTTGTGGTTGAGCAGCAGATAAGGATCCTGCGGCAGCAATGGCAAGGTTTCACGCAGTTGTTGCAGGCCCTCGGCCAGGCGCTGGCGATCCAGCTCCGGCGCCCCGGCCAAGGTGATACCGAGGTCGGCGTGGCGCCCGTCATGAATCAGCTTGAGGTTCACGCTGGCTTGTTGCACCTGCCCGGCCTGCCGCACCCGGGCATGGTTCAAGCGCACGAACTCGGAAGACTCCGCCGCATAGCCCAGATGAAACTGTTCCCCGTCGGTGATGGCCTGCTTGAGCCACTCCACCAGATCCTTGAAAGCCTGCATCAGGCATCTCCCCCAAACACATCCACATCATTGAACACACACGCCGGCGACGCATGGCCAACGCGGATCACCTGGTTGGGCTCGCCCTTGCCGCAGTTCGGCGTACCCAGCACCTGGAAAGTACTGGCATCGCCCACGGCACTGAGCTTGCGCCAGAACTGCGCGGAAATCGCCCGGTAGTTGGGGTTTTTCACCACGCCCTTGAGTTCGCCATTTTCGATCAACTGGCCCCATTCGCAGCCGAACTGGAACTTGTTGCGCGCATCGTCAATGGACCAGGAACGGTTGGTCGACATCAAGATACCGTGCTCGATGCCGCCGATCAGTTGCGCCAGGCTCTGGTCGCCAGCCTCGATATTGAGGTTGGCCATACGGTCGATCGGCGCGCGGTTCCAACTGCAGGCGCGACTGTTGGCAACGCCGCCCATGCCTGAACGGTATTGCGACAGCGCACCGCCCAATGGCTTGAGCAGCAGGCCTTCACGGATCAGGAACTGCTTGCTGGCGGCAGTGCCGTCATCGTCATGGCCATAGCTGGCCAGTTGTTCGGGAATGTCCGGGTCGAAGGTCACGTTCAGCAGGTTTGAGCCGTATTGCAGGTGACCGAAGTCGCTGGCCTTGACGAAGCTGGTGCCGGCGTAATTGCGCTCGTCACCGAGGATCCGGTCCAGCTCCAGCGGGTGGCCGATGGACTCGTGGATCTGCAGGATCATCTGGTCGGGCATCAGCAGCAGGTCGCGCGGGCCGGTGGGGGTATTGGGCGCCAGCAATAGTTGCAGCGCCTGATCGGCAATCCGTGGCGCGGCGCCGACCAGGCCGAAGCGGCTGATCACGTCCGCGCCGCCTTGCTGGCCAAAGTTGGTGCCACCCAGGGTGCGGGTCTGGCTGTCGTTGCCGTCGTAGGCCGTGACATTGACGCCGGGGAACACAAAACGCTGGGCCTGGCGCAACTCGGCGCCGGCACTGTTGAGGTAGATCTGCTCGACCAGGGTGGTGCCCAGGCTGACTTCCCAGTTCACCAGGCGCTCGTCCTTGGGCACGGCGGCTGACTCGGCACCGAGCAATTGGTAGCAGTCGCTCAGGGATGCAAAAGGTTGGTCGAGGTTTGGCGACAGGTAATCGGCGATGTCGCTGGACACTGGCTGGTCGCGCAGGTCGAGCAGTGCGTGGGGCTTGATCCGCCGGGCTTGTTGCTCAGCGCGCTCAAGGGCGGCTTGCAGGCCGGGCAGGGAAATGTCGTGGGTGGCGGCGTAGGCCTCGACACCGTTGAGGCGCACGGTGAGCATGGCACCTTCGTCGCGACTCAGGTGCGGCGGCTCGGCGACGTTCTTGCGCACCGACAGGTACTGGCCAGACTCGCGCACGTAACGCAGCGAGAAGAACTCGGCGTAGGTGCGCAGGGCGGCGAAATGTTTTTTGAGTTGCGGGTGGGCGTCGAACATGGGGCCTTCCTTGTGGGCAGCGGTGGCCCGGAGGCCCTCATCGCTGTAGGAGCGAGCTTGCTCGCGAAGGTCGCGAACGATGGCGCGGGCATTCTGGATAAATGCCGCGCTCTTGGGTTTTTCGCGAGCAAGCTCGCTCCTACAGGGTTAGACCGGGCAACCCTTGGCGCGCAGGATCGCGTCAAAACGATCAGGGTCCAGGGTGCCGGCTTCGATAGCCGCCAGTGTAGCCTGCTCGCGCGCCAGCAGGTCGTGGCAGCGCACCAGCAGTTCCGGCAGTTCGCTACGGGATGCGGCAACCACGCCGTCGCCATCGCCGATCATCAAGTCGCCAGGCGCGACCAGCATGCCAGCACACGAGATCGGCACGTTGATCTCACCGCCGCCGTCCGTACTCGGGCCACGGTGCACGCCGCCGATGGCGTAGGCCGGCAGTTCACCGGTCTGCCATTCGTCGAGGTCGCGCAGGGCGCCGTTGATCACCACGCCGACAATGCCGGCCTTGAGGGCCATGGCGCGCATGATGCCGCCGAACACCGCGCGTGTCAGGTCGGCGCTGCCGTCGATCACCAGCACATCGCCCGGGCGGGCCATTTGCATGGCCTTGAGGATCATCAGGTTGTCACCGGGGCGCACACGCACGGTCAGCGCGCTGCCGAGCATCGGCGCATTGCCGTGGAACGCCTTGAGGCCCAGGCCGCCGACGTTACGGCCCAGGCAGTCGCTGACGGCCGCGGCCGGGATCTTGCTGAATTCCTTCAGCCATTTTGGGTCCAGCGGTTCAACGTTTGGATTGATCAGGAAGCCGGTAGGCCATTTGCTCGAAGAAACGACATCAAACATGAGAAAGCCTCGTGGCCAGGCAAAAGCCGGCGTGTCGGTAGGGAGGTGAAACGTTTGCGCGAGGGACTAGATTAGGCCGGCGCGGGGGGTGGGATCAAGGGTGAGGCGGTGTAGGAAGAGTCTGGGAAGGTGTGTGTAGGCTGGACGGGCCTCATCGCGGGCAAGCCCGCTCCCACATTTTGATTTGTGAACACATTCAAATGGACTGCCCCCAAGAAGTTGGACACCAATCCAATTTCTTGGGGTGTTCA
>NZ_JAHIDY010000016.1:0-131840 GCF_018732265.1 Pseudomonas sp. TAE6080 | reverse complement strand
CGTCAGGACCACATCGACTTTGTCGATGGTGTCGTTGATCTGCGTCGTTGCGCCGCCCGGTGCGATATCAAGCTTCTCGAAGCCGCCACCGACGATGTCCGGATTGATCGTGACGTTGATCGGTCCGGCATCTTTGAATACGTCGTCGCTCGGTGCCTTGGACGTCACCTGGCCAGTCGTCTCACCCTTGGCGATGGTGATGACGTCACCGTTGCTCAGGGTCAGGGTCAGGTCGCTGCCGGCCTTGTTGCTCAAGGTCGCGGTGTAGGTGATGTTGCCACCTTCGTCGGCCTCGGTTGGTGCGGTCAGCGTGACGGTGGTGGTGTCGGTAGTGCCGGGTGTGTCGGTTACGGTGGTGTTGACCGGCGTGGTGCCTGGCACCAGGTTCTCGAAATGCGCGCCGCCGGTCACATTGGTGATGGCGGTGGTGATGGTCGGGTTGCCTTCATACACATCGTTCGGCGCAACAGTGGTGACAGTGCCGGCGGATTGGCCGACGCCGATGGTGATGGTCTGGCCATTGTCCAGGGTCACGGTCAACGGGTTGGTGATGTTGGTGACCGGGTTGCCTGCCTTGTCCACAAGCGAAGCGGTGTAGACGATGTTACCGCCTTCGCCCACGGTGGTCGTGGCGGTCAGGACTACATCGACCTTGTCGATAGTGTCGTTGACGGTCGTGGTAGCGCCGTCACCGGCCACTTCCAGTTTCTCGAAGTTGCCGCCGGTAGTCTCGGTGATCTTGACGGTTTGCGTGCTCTTGTCGACAAACACATCATCGCCCGGGGCATCAACCGTGACGGAGCCAACGGTTTCACCGGCCTTGATGATGATGGTCGAACCGTTATCCAGTTTCAGCGTGACGTCAGTCTCTGCTTTATTGGAGAGCGTGGCGGTGTAGGTGATCTGGTCGCCTTCGTTGATATCGCCCGGCGCAGTCAGCGTCACGGTGGTGGTATCGACCGAGTCGGTGATGGTGGTGACGGCTGGCGTGGTGTTGGGCACCAGGTTTTCGAAATTGCCACCGGTGGTGCCGGTGATGGTCGTAGTGACCGTGCTGCCATTGACGTAGACGTCGTTCGCCGGGGTTTCGACCACCACGGTGCCGGTGGACTCGCCGGCCTTGATGGTAATCACCGAACCGTTGGACAAGGTCACGGTCAGCGGCGTTTGCGCCGGGTTGGTCAGCGTTGCGGTATAGGTGATCTGGCCGCCTTCGGTGACCGTGTTGGTGGCGGTCAGGGTCAGGCCGGTGTCGTCGACCGAGTCGGTAATGGTGGTGACGGCTGGCGTGGTGTCTGGCACCAGGTTTTCGAAGTTGCCACCGGTAGCCCCGGTAATCGTGGTGCTGACCGTGCTGCCGTTGTTATAGACATCGTTGGCAGGTGTATCGACCACCACGGTGCCGGTGGACTTGCCAGGCTCGATGGTGATGACCGAACCATTGCTCAACGTAATGGTGACCGGTGTCTGCGCCGGGTTGGTCAAGGTCGCGGTGTAGGTGATCGGACCACCTTCGGTCACCGTTTCGCCTGCCGTCAGGGTCACGGTGGTGGTGTCGATGGTGTCGGTGATCTGGGTCACGGCCGGCGTCGGGTCGACGGTGAGCACCAGGTTATTGCCACCGGTCGTGCCGGTCACGGTCACGCTGATCTGACCGGGATCGATGTACGGGCTGTCGTTCGGTGCCAGGGGCACGTCGACGGAACCGGTCACCTGGCCGGCCGGGATGGTGATCACCGCGCCGTTGGACAGGGTAACAGTCAGGTTACTGGTGGACGGCTGGGTCACTGTGGCGGTGTAGGTCAGCACGCCGCCGGCTTCAGTGATGGTCGGCGTGGCGCCCAGGGTCAGGGTCGACGGCAAAGGTGCCGCCGTGAGCGGGTCGTTTGGTTGCCCGCCGAGTTCGTTGGTCAGCGCATTGGTCGCGAAACCCAGGCCAGCCGTGGGGAAGCCAATGGTCGGATCGACCGAGCCGGCAGTCTCATCGAGCATCACAAAGCTGTGGCCGCCCCCGGCAGCACCGGTACCTGCCGCTGCCGCGCCTGCGGCGGTGGCTTCCAGGTCGGTGGTCGGGTCAGCGCCGGCGGCAATGGCCTGCTGCAGTTCGGCAACCGAAGGCGCCGCTTGCGCGGTGGCTTGGGCCAGGTCGGTGCTGGAGTCAGGCGCGGTGGCGCTCCACTGGGTATCACGCCCCAGGTCCAGGGTGCGGCCATCGGCCAGCTCCAGGCTGACGGCGCCCGACATACCGGTGTCTATCTGGTCGCCGGCGAACAGGCGATCACCTTCAACCAGCGGCCGACGGGCACCTTCCGGAGAAATGACGAAAACTTGGCCAACAATGCCCTTGACGATTGCAACAACACTGCTCATTGAAGATTTCTCCGGCGATCCATTCTGTGGGTGTCCTATGACTGAGAACCTATGGGTTTCATCAGCCTGGGAGGTGCGTAGTTTGTAAAACGAGTGGCGTCAAATAATTGGCTATATTTTTTGGCAATTTACTTTATGCCAAACTATTGACCTTCTTGGCGCCATCCTAAACAATCGCCTCGCTAATGTCACATTGATATTCATGCGGCGAACCGTCCTACATGTGTGAACCAGTTCCGCTTTTGAACTTTCCGACGTACGGTCATTACGGTAGCCATTTTCTAACGCAGCACGCCAAGTTGCTGTGACTTGAGACAAGAAGTCCTGGGGATTTTTAAATGCGTTTGCACCTGCTTAAGGCAATACCGTTCGTTCTCGCCGCCAGTTTTGTACAAGCCCAAACCCTGCCCCAGGCCATGCAGCAAGCGCTGGATGTGCATCCTGAGATTCAGGCAGGGGTCAACGCTCGTATCGCGGCTGACTATCAGTTGCGTGCCGCCAAGGGTGGTTACCTGCCGCGTGTCGACCTGAACGCCGGTTATGGCCGTGAGGGCACCGACAGCTCTTCCACCCGTGCCCGTGGTGGCCACTGGGATACCCTCAATCGCGGTGAGTCGAGCCTGCGCTTGCAGCAAATGGTTTTTGACGGTTTTGCCACTTCCAGTGAAGTAGGGCGTCAACAAGCCACCGTTAACTCCCGCGCGTTTTCGCTGCTGGGTACTTCCGAGCGCACTGCATTGACGGTAGCCCAGGTTTACCTGGATGTCCTGACCCGTCGTGAGTTCGTGCGCCTGGCTGAAGACAACCTGCGCAATCACGAGCGTATCTACGACCAGATCAAGTTGCGCACCCAGCGTGGCGTCGGCAGCGGGGCCGACCTGGACCAGGCCGAAGCCCGTCTGGCCCAGGCCCGCAACAACGTGATCACCGAGCAGACCAACCTGGCCGATGCCCAGACCAACTACCTGAGCGCCGTCGGCCAAGACGCCGATCAGTTGGAGCGTCCACCCAGCTTCATGGCACTGCTGCCTGCCAACCTGAACGAAGCGCGCCGTCAGATGCTGGATAACAGCCCGATCCTGCGTTCGGCCGAATCCGATATCGCCGCCGCTGAAAAGCAATACGAAGCCGCCAAGTCTTCCTTTTACCCACGTTTCGACGCCGAGTTGGGCCGCAACGCCGACAACAACATCGACGGTGACGCCAGCCACAACAACGGTTGGGAAGCCATGCTGCGCATGCGTTTCAACCTGTACGCCGGTGGCAGCAACAAAGCCGAGCTGGAATCCAAGTCCTACCAGTCCAACCAGGCCCTGGATATCCGCAACAACGCCTTGCGTCAGTTGAACGAAGAGCTGGGCCTGGCTTGGAACGCCATGAACAATGCCAATGCCCAGGTGCCGATTGCCCAGCAATACGTCGACCACAGCAGCAAAGTGCGCGGCGCCTACCAGAAGCAATTCAGCCTGGGCGAACGAACTCTGCTTGACTTGCTCGACAGTGAAAACGAGCTGTTCACGGCTTCGCGTCGTTTAGAAGAGATAAAAAACGTTCAGTTATTTACTCAGTACCGAATCAAGGCGACCATGGGCGAGTTGCTCAAGAGCCAGGGAGTGGTCGCACCGATGGCCTCCGTCGTACAGAACGATGTGAAGCCGAAAGTCCAACTGCCTGGGATGAATTGAGCTATTCCTTATAGTCCCATCTGTTAGTTGAGAGAGCCCGCGTGGAATCAGAAGTCAGTCGAGTCCATCTCAGTCATGATCCCCGCACATTGCACGACGACCCGTTACTCGACGGGTTGTTGGCTCTCTGCGCCCTGCACCAGAAGCCCGCCAGTGCGGCAATGCTGACCACCGGTCTGCCATTGCCGGCCCAGCAACTGACCGCTGACTTGCTGGCCCGCGCTGCGGCCCGCGCCGGTTTGCAAGGGCGGTTGCTGCAACGCAAGCTCGATTCGATCCCCGCGATTGCCATGCCGGCGCTGCTGCTGCTCAAGGACGGCCGCAGTGCCGTGCTGCTCGGTTGGCAGGGTGAAGACGAGGCCCAGGTGCTGCTCAGCGAAAGCGATGGCGGTGAAACCATCGTCAAGCGTGAAGCGCTGGCCGATGACTACATCGGCAAAGTGTTCTTTGCCCAGCCCCAGCACAAATTCGATGTCAGCCACGGCACCCTGATCCCCCGGGCCCGTTCCTGGTTTCGCGACACCCTCAAGCGTTCGCGCTGGCTCTACGCCGATGCCATCGCTGCCAGTTTCCTGATCAACCTGATTGCCATGGCCGCGCCGTTGTTCGTGATGAACGTCTACGACCGCGTGGTGCCGAACCAGGCCACTGCCACCTTGTGGGTGCTGGCCACCGGTATTTTCATTGCCTACGTGTTCGACCTGGTCCTCAAGAGCCTGCGTAGCCTGTGCCTGGACCTGGCCGGCAAGAAAACCGACCTGATCATCTCGGCCACGCTGTTCGAGCGGATCGTCGGCATGTCGATGAAGTACCGCCCGGCGCGGGTCGGCAGCTTCGCCCAGAACATCCACGAGTTTCAGAGCCTGCGCGACTTCCTCGCGTCCCTGACCCTCACCAGCCTGATCGACCTGCCGTTTACCTTGCTGATATTCATGGTGATCGCGATCCTCGGTGGGCACCTGGTGTGGATCCCCATGCTGGCCTTCCCGATTGCCCTGGGCATCGGCTACCTGCTGCAAAAGCCGCTGGTTGCCACCATGGAACGCACCATGGCCCTGGCTTCCGAGCGCCAGTCGAGCCTGATTGAAACCCTGGCCGGGCTGGATGCGGTCAAGGTCAACAACGCCGAGAGCGAGCGCCAGTACCAGTGGGAACAGACCATTGGCACCCTCAGCCGTCTTGAGTTGCGGGTGAAAATGCTCTCTGGGCTGTCGATGAACATCACCCTGCTGATCCAGCAACTGGCCGGTGTGATCATGATTGTCTTCGGCGTCTACCAGATCATCGACGGCAACCTCAGCATGGGTGGCCTGATTGCCTGCTATATGCTCAGTGGCCGCGCCCTCAGCCCCCTGGCATCGCTGTCGGGCCTGATGACCCGCTACCAGCAAGCCAAAGTCACCATGGTCTCCACCGACCAGATGATGGAGCTGCCCCAGGAGCGCAACTTCGAAGAGCGCCCCTTGAGCCGCCGCACCCTGCAAGGCGCCATCGAGTGCCGGGGCCTGAATTTCACGTACCCCAACCAGCAGAACATGGCGCTCAAGAACATCAACCTGGTGATCAAGCCCGGCGAGAAAATTGGCATCATCGGGCGCAGCGGTTCGGGCAAAAGCTCCCTGGCCAAACTGATCGTGGGCCTCTACCAACCTGATTCCGGGGCCTTATTGGTAGACGGCGTGGACATTCGCCAGATCGACGTCAGCGAACTGCGCCACAACGTGGGTTATGTGCCCCAGGATATCCAACTGCTGGCCGGTACCCTGCGCGACAACCTGGTCTCCGGCGCCCGTTACGTTGAAGACGAAGTGGTGTTGCAAGCCGCTGAATTGGCCGGCGTCCACGAATTTGCCCGCCTGCACCCACAAGGCTACGAGCTGCAAGTGGGCGAGCGGGGCCAGAACCTTTCTGGCGGCCAGCGACAAAACGTCGCCTTGGCCCGTGCCCTGCTGCTCAACCCGCCTATCCTGCTGCTGGATGAACCGACCAGCGCCATGGACAACACCGGTGAGGAGCGCCTCAAACAGCGCCTGCAAGCCGTGGTGGAAAACAAGACTGTGGTGCTGGTGACGCACCGTGCGTCGCTGCTGTCCCTGGTGGACCGTTTGTTGGTCATCGACCGTGGGCAAATCCTTGCCGATGGCCCGAAAGCTGTCGTGATGGAAGCGTTGAAGAAGGGGCAGATCAGTGTTGCGTAAATTCAAGGACGCGGTCCGTCGCTATTTCATTGGTTCCGATTCGCTGGACGGCCAGCCACTGCCAGAGGTCAAGAAGGCCCTGATCGAAGATGCCCCGCGCGTGGTGCGGCTGACCATCTGGGGGATCATCGGGTTTTTCCTGTGCATGCTGCTGTGGGCCGGTTTTGCCAAGGTCGACGAAGTGACACGCGGTGATGGCAAGGCCATTCCCTCCTCCAAATTGCAGAAGATCCAGAACCTTGAGGGCGGTATCGTCGCCGAGTTGTATGTCAAGGAAGGGCAGATCGTTGAGGCCGGTGCGCCGCTGATCCGCCTGGACGACACGCGCTTTGTTTCCAACGCCGGGGAAACCGAGGCCCAGCGCCTGTCCCTGCTGCTGCGCATCGAGCGTTTGAACGCCCAGATCGAAGACCGGCCGTTGAATGTCCCTGAAGATGTGCGGGCTGCTGCGCCAACCCAGGCGATCAACGAGCAGTCGCTGTACGAAAGCCGGCGCCAGCAGTTCAAGGACGAAATCGGCGGCTTGCAGGAGCAATTGACGCAGCGCCAGCAAGAAATGCGCGAATACACCTCCAAGCAGGGCCAGTATCGTAGCCAGCTGTCGTTGCAGCGCCAGGAAATCAACATGTCCGAACCCCTGGTCGCCCAGGGTGCGGTGTCGCCGGTGGAGGTGCTGCGTCTCAAGCGCGCAGAAATGGAAACCCGTGGGCAACTGGACGCCACCACCCTGGCCATTCCCCGCGCCGACTCGGCGATCAAGGAAGTACAACGCAAGATCGACGAGACCCGTGGCAAGTACCGCAGCGAAGCCCTGACCGAGCTCAATGAGGCGCGCACTGACCTGAACAAGGCCCAGGCCACCGGCAAAGCTCTCGAAGACCGCGTGAGCCGGACCCTGGTCACCTCGCCGGTGCGCGGGATCGTCAAGCAACTGCTGGTCAACACCATTGGTGGCGTGATCCAGCCGGGCAGCGACATGGTCGAAATCGTACCGCTGGACGACACCTTGCTGGTAGAAGCCAAGATCCGCCCGCAAGACATCGCCTTCCTGCACCCGGGGCAAGAAGCCGTGGTCAAGTTCACCGCCTACGACTACACCATCTACGGCGGCCTCAAGGCCAAGCTGGAGCGCATCGGTGCCGACACCATTACCGATGAAGACAAGAAAACCACCTACTACATGATCACCTTGCGCACCGACCGCAGCCACCTGGGCACCGATGAGAAGCCGCTGATCATCATTCCTGGCATGGTCGCTTCGGTCGACATCATCACTGGCAAGAAGACCATCCTCAGTTACCTGCTCAAGCCGATCATCAAGGCCCGGGCCGAGTCGCTGCAGGAGCGTTGATCTCGATTGCCTGGCCTGGCCTCATCGCAGGCAAGCCAGCTCCCACATTTTGGACCGCGTACGCCGTTCAATGTGGGAGCTGGCTTGCCTGCGATGGGGCCCTCAACCCCACCCCATCTCCCAGGCCCTACCGCAAAAAGGCCATATCGTTATTCCTTAATGGTATTTAAATTCTAATTCTTATATCTATAAAGTCACTCTCCTGACTGCCAGGGAGTGATCACATGTCCACCGCCACAGCCGCCTTGCCCACCGCGCAAACCTTCGACATCCGCCCATTCCCCGGCAGCGTAGGCGCCGAGATCATTGGCCTGGATCTGTCGCGCCTGGTCAACGACCAGGACTTCGCCCGCATCCACCGCGCGCACCTGGACCACCATGTGGTGGTGTTCCGCGACCAGCGCATCACCCCCGAGCAACAGATCGCCTTCAGCCGCCGCTTCGGCGTGCTGCAGATCCATGTGCTCAAGCAGTTCCTGCTGGCCAACCACCCAGAAATCCTCATCGTCTCCAACATCATCGAAAACGGCCAATCCATCGGCCTGGGCGATGCGGGTAAGTTCTGGCACTCGGACCTGTCATACAAGGAACTGCCGAGCCTGGGCTCGATGCTCCACGCCCAGGAACTACCATCCGAAGGCGGCGACACGCTGTTTGCCGACATGCACAAAGCCTGGGACCAGTTGCCCGAGCATCTGCGCAAAGCCGTGGAAGGTCGCAGCGCTGCGCATTCCTACACCGCCCGCTACAGCGAAACCAAATTCGAAGGCAACTGGCGCCCGACCCTGACCCCCGAACAACTGGCCCAGGTCGCCGAAGTGGTACACCCCGTGGTGCGTACCCACCCGGAAAACGGGCGCCAGGCGCTGTTCGTCAGCGAAGGCTTCACCACCCGTATCGTCGGCCTGCCCGAGGACGAAAGCCGCGACCTGCTGGCCCAACTCTTCGCCCACAGCATCCACCCGCAAAACATCTACCGCCACCGCTGGCAGCCCCACGACCTGGTGTTCTGGGACAACCGCTCGCTGATCCACCTGGCCGCCGGTTGCCCCAGCCACCTGCGCCGCAAACTGTTTCGCACCACCATCCAGGGCGACGCGCCTTTCTGATTCGGAGCATGACCATGTCCAGGAAAACCCCCTTTGCACGATTGGCCGCGACCGTGGGCCTTGGCGTCAGCCTGTTGGCTGGCAGTCTGGTTGCTCCCGCCGTCGCCCAGGCCGAAGGCGAAATTCGCATTGCCGAGCAGTTCGGCATCGTTTACTTGCTGCTCAACGTGGTGCGCGACCAGAACCTGATCGAGAAATACGGCAAGCAGGAAGGTATCGACATCAAGGTCGACTGGACCCAATTGTCCGGAGGCGCGGCGGTCAATGACGCGCTGCTGTCTGGCTCCATCGACATTGCCGGCGCCGGTGTCGGCCCGCTGCTGACCATCTGGGACCGCACCCGCGGCAAGCAGAACGTCAAGGCCGTGGCTTCCCTGGGCAACTTCCCGTACTACCTAGTCAGCAACAACCCCAAGGTCAAGACCATCGCCGACTTCACCGAAAAAGATCGCATCGCCGTGCCGGCCGTGGGAGTTTCCGTGCAGTCGCGGTTCCTGCAATACGCGGCGGCCAAGCAATGGGGCGACAAGGAATTCAATCGCCTGGATAAATACACCATCGCCGTCCCGCACCCGGACGCCACCGCCGCGTTGATTGCTGGCGGCACCGAACTGACCGGGCATTTCTCCAACCCGCCGTTCCAGGACCAGGCCCTGGCCAACCCGAACGTGCATGTGGTGCTCAACACCTATGACCTGCTGGGGCCGAACTCGCCGACCGTGCTGTTTGCCACCGAGAAGTTTCGCAACGACAACCCGAAAACCTACAAGGCTTTTATCGACGCACTGACCGAGGCCGCGCAGTTTGCGCAGAACGATAAGGGCGCCGCTGCCGACACTTACATTCGCGTGACCAAGGCCAAGATCGACCGTGCCGCGCTGCTGAAAATCATCGACAACCCGCAATTCGAATTCAGCATCACCCCGAAAAACACCTACCCGCTGGCCGAGTTCCTCTATCGGGTGGGCGCGATCAAGAACAAGCCTGAATCGTGGAAGGACTACTTCTTCCAGGATGCCAAGCCGCTGCAAGGGAGTTGAGATGAACGCGCCCTTGCAAGGCCACACGGCCAGCAACCTGAAGACCACTGAGGCGCTGCTCTCGGTGGATCACGTCAGCCTTGAATACCGCACGCCCGAACGGGTCGTGCGGGCCACCCACCAGGTCAGTTTCGAGATCGATCCGGCCGACCGTTTTGTGCTGCTGGGGCCTTCGGGTTGCGGCAAGTCCACGCTGCTCAAGGCGGTAGCCGGTTTTATCAAACCCTGTGAAGGCGAAATTCGCCTGGTAGGGCAAAAGGTCGAGCAGCCGGGCCCGGATCGCATCGTGGTGTTCCAGGAGTTCGACCAACTGCCGCCGTGGAAAACCGTCAAGCAGAACGTGATGTTCCCGTTGCTGGCGTCCAAGACCCTCAAGCGTCGCGAGGCCGAAGAACGGGCGTTGTACTACCTGGACAAGGTCGGTTTGAGCGCCTTCGCCGACGCCTATCCGCACACCCTGTCCGGTGGCATGAAAGCCCGCGTGGCGATTGCCCGGGCGTTGGCCATGCAGCCGAAAATCCTGCTGATGGACGAACCGTTCGCCGCCCTTGACGCCCTGACCCGACGCAAGATGCAAGAGGAGTTGCTGCTGCTGTGGGAGGAGGTGCGCTTTACTTTGCTGTTCGTCACCCACTCCATCGAAGAAGCGCTGGTGGTGGGCAACCGCATCCTGTTGCTGTCGCCGCATCCGGGGCGCGTGCGCGCAGAAATCCACAGCCATCAATACGACCTGCACAGCCTGGGCGGTGTGGAGTTCCAGGCGTCGGCGCGGCGTATTCATCGCCTGTTGTTCGATGAAACGCCCGAGGCAGAAACCGAGTTGGATTTCGCCGATATTCGCATTGCTTATTGAAGGACTGTGCCCATGCGCCAGGAATATGAAATCACCCTGCAACCGCTGCCCGGCGTGCCCGTGGAGCGTGCCTTACCCCTGCGCCAGCGCCTGTGGCAACAAGGCTGGTTGCGCAAAGGCTTGATCCTGATCGTGCTGGCGCTCCTCTGGGAAGCAGCGGCGCGCTATCAGAACAACGACCTGCTGCTGCCCAGTTTCTTGCAGACCTTCCACGCCTTCTACGACGGCATTGCCAGTGGCGAGTTGTTGGGTAAGGTCAGTATCTCGCTGGTGGTGCTGCTCAAGGGCTACCTGATTGGCATTGTCCTGGCATTCGCCCTGACCACTTTGGCGGTCTCGACCCAGGTGGGTCGCGACCTGCTGAGCACCCTGACTTCGATGTTCAACCCGCTGCCGGCGATTGCCCTGCTGCCCCTGGCGTTGCTGTGGTTTGGCCTGGGGCAGAACAGCCTGATTTTTGTGTTGGTGCACTCGGTGCTGTGGGCCCTGGCACTCAACACTTACTCGGGGTTTATGGGCGTGTCGGAAACCCTGCGCATGGCCGGCCGCAACTACGGCCTCAAGGGCATGCGCTTTGTGCTGTTTATCCTGATCCCGGCGGCGCTGCCATCGATCCTCGCCGGCCTGAAGATTGGCTGGGCCTTTGCCTGGCGCACATTGATCGCCGCCGAATTGGTGTTCGGTGCGACCAGCGGCAAGGGTGGCCTGGGTTGGTACATCTTCCAGAACCGCAACGAGCTGTACACCGACAAGGTCTTCGCGGGGCTGGCGGTGGTGATCCTGATCGGCCTGCTTGTGGAAAACCTGGTGTTCGACACCCTGGAACGCGTCACCGTGAAGCGCTGGGGGATGCAGCGATAAACCCTTGCGGGGGCCTGGAGCCCCTCGCCACCGGGCAGTACCGGTAAAGCCTGCTACGATTGCGTGCGCTGTACTCCAAACCCATCATGAGTGCTTGGCATGCAATTACCGGATATGAACCTGTTGGTGGCCCTCGACGCTTTGCTCGACGAGGGCAGCGTGGTAGGCGCCGCGCGGCGGATGAACCTGAGCCCGGCCGCCATGAGCCGTACCCTGACGCGCATCCGCGAGGCGGTAGGCGACCCGATCCTGGTGCGGGCAGGGCGCGGCCTGGTGCCTACGCCCAAGGCCCTGGAGTTGCAAGGGCAGGTGCGCAATGTGGTGGAGCAGGCGGCGTTGCTGTTCCGCTCGGCGGACGAGGTTGACCTGAGCACCTTGCGTAGGCGGTTCAGCGTGCGCGCCAATGACTTTTTTGTTGGTGTGTATGGCGGTCGTCTGTTCGACACCATGGAGCGTGTGGCACCCCATTGCGAGCTGCGTTTCGTCCCCGAAGGCGACAGCGACGACGAAGCCTTGCGTGAAGGGCGGTTGGACTTGCGCGTCGGCAACACCATGCCGATCACCCCGGAAGTGAAGGTGCAGAACCTGTTCTCCACCACCTTCGTCGGCCTGGCCCGCGAAGGCCACCCGTTGTTCGACGAAGAAATCACTGCTGCACGCTTTGCCAGCTACTCCCATATCAGCATCTCCCGGCGCGGTATTGCCCGTGGGCCGATCGACACCGCCCTCAATGCCCAGGGCCTGGAACGCCGGGTGGCGATGATTGCACCGGGGTTTCACGGTGCGATGTTCATGTTGCCCGACTCCGACCTGATCCTGCCGGTGCCCAAGGAAGCGCTCTACAGCGCCAATCGCCTGAAACTGCCACTGCGCGCATTCACCCTGCCGATCTCCCTGCCGACCCTGGTGCTGACCCAGGCCTGGCACCCGCGTTTTGACAAAGACCCGGCGCACAAATGGCTGCGCGAAACCATGCGCGAAAGCTGCGCGGCTACCTGGCGCGAAGCCCAGCCCACCTGACAACTTCGATCCAAATGTGTGGAGCTAGCCTAGCCAGCTCCCACATTCGATCATTGCGTATGGCGCAGTTATAACCTTCCCATAAGTCAGTTTTCGTCATGTCTAAGCCTTATTAAACTGCTCGGGTATTCTATTTCCGAGTTGTACCTTCATGACTTCCCTCGCTGCCCCCGCTCCCTTGGCTGCAGCCAAACCCGCCGCCGTCAGCCCTCCTGTGTTTGGCCCGCGGATCATCATCGGCCTGGTCGGCGTGCTGCTGGCGGTGCTGGTCTCGGGCCTGAACGAAATGGTGACCAAGGTCGCCCTCGCCGATATCCGCGGTGCGCTGTACATCGGTTTTGACGAAGGCACCTGGCTGGTCGCTGCCTACACCGCTACCTCCGTCTCGGCCATGGCCTTTGCGCCGTGGTGTTCGGTGACGTTTTCGCTGCGCCGTTTCACCCTGTGGGCCATCGGCCTGTTTACCCTGCTGGGGGTGCTGTGTCCCCTGGCACCGAACTATGAAAGCCTGCTGCTGCTGCGTACCGTGCAAGGCCTGGCCGGTGGCGCTCTACCGCCGATGCTGATGACCGTGGCCCTGCGTTTCTTGCCGGCCAACGTCAAACTCTACGGCCTGGCCGGCTACGCCCTGACCGCCACCTTCGGCCCCAGCCTCGGCACACCGCTGGCAGCGCTGTGGACCGAATATGTCGGCTGGCAGTGGGCGTTCTGGCAGATCGTCGCGCCGTGCCTGCTGGCCATGGCCGCCGTGGCCTATGGCCTGCCCCAGGACCCGCTGCGCCTGGAGCGCCTCAAGCAGTTCAACTGGCGTGGCCTGCTGCTGGGGTTCCCGGCGATCTGCATGCTGGTGATCGGCATCTTGCAGGGCAATCGCCTGGACTGGTTCGAGTCGCCGCTGATCACTACGCTGCTGGTGGGCGGGGTGCTGTTGCTGGTGCTGTTCATGCTCAATGAATGGTCGCACCCGATGCCGTTCTTCAAGTTGCAGATGCTCGGGCTGCGTAACCTGTCGTTTGCCCTGATCGTGCTGGCCGGAGTGCTGGTGGTGTTGCAGGCGGTGATCATCCTGCCCTCCAGCTACCTGGCGCAGGTGCAGGGCTATCGGCCGCTGCAGACTGCGCCGGTGATGCTGATCATGGCCCTGCCGCAGTTGATCGCCCTGCCGCTGGTAGCGGCCCTGTGCAACCTGCGCTGGGTGGATTGCCGCTGGGTGCTGGGGATTGGCCTGGGCATGCTGACCCTCTCGTGTATCGGCGGCGCGCAACTGACGTCGGCGTGGATCCGGGATGAGTTCTACGTGCTGCAACTGTTGCAGATCTTCGGCCAACCAATGGCGGTACTGCCGCTGTTGATGCTGTCCACCGGCAGCATCGTGCCCACCGACGGGCCGTTTGCCTCGGCCTGGTTCAACACGGTCAAGGGCCTGGCCGCCGTGGTTGCCACCGGGGTGATCGAGGTGCTGACCACCCACCGCCTGCATTTCCACTCGACCATGCTGGTGGACGCCCTGGGCAACTCACCGTTGGCCAATAGTGACGCCCCGGGCCTGGCCCATCGGCTGCACCAGCAGGCGGTGGTGCTGACTTCTTCGGATCTCTATTACGTCATGGCTGGTGTTGCGGTGGCGTTGATCCTGCTGATTTTCTGGATGCCGACGCGGATTTTCCCGCCGCGCGCGCCCACCTGATTGTTGACGTAGACAAAGGATTTTTATGAAACGTAAAGACCAGATTGCCGTGACTGTTATCGCCGTGTGCGCCGTGGGTGTGCTGGTGTACCTGCTGGCGCCGGGTGTATTTGGCAGCAAGCGCCAGACCACCAACGACGCCTTCGTCGCTGCCGACTACACCCTGGTGGCGCCACGGGTGGCCGGGTTTATCAAAGAGGTGTTGGTGGAAGACAACCAACAGGTCAAGGCCGGGCAGTTGCTGGCGCTGATCGATGACCGCGACTTGCGCGCCGCCGCCCAGGCCGCCGATGCCGAGACCCTGATGGCCCAGGCCCAACTGAAAAACGCAGTAGCCACCCTTGAGCGGCAAAGCTCGGTGATCGCCCAGGCCCAGGCCACCGTGGCCGCCGATCGCGCCGAAGTGGCCTTTGCCGAACACGAATTGAGCCGCTACAACCACCTTGCCGGTGTCGGCGCCGGCACTGTGCAGAACGCCCAGCAAGCCAAGACCCGCATCGACCAGGCCACCGCGCGCCTGGCCAACGCCACGGCGGTATTGGCCGCCGAACGCAAGCAGGTGGAAATCCTCAGCGCCCAGCGCGATGCAGCTGAAGGCGGCTTGAAGCGGGCCCAGGCGGCGCTGGAAATGGCCAGTTATCAGCTGTCGTACACACGCATTGTCGCGCCAGTGGACGGCATGGTCGGCGAGCGTGCGGTGCGGGTCGGGGCCTTTGTCACACCCGGCAGCAAGATCCTCGCCGTGGTGCCGCTGGCCGACGCGTATGTGGTGGCCAATTTCCAGGAAAACCAACTGTCCCACATGCATGCCGGCCAAACGGTTGAAGTGCGGGTCGACAGCCTCGACGGTGAAGTGCTCCAGGGCCACCTGGAAAGCCTGGCGCCGGCCACGGGCGTGACCTTCGCCTCGGTCAAGCCGGACAACGCCACCGGCAACTTCACCAAGGTGGTGCAGCGTATTCCGGTGAAAATCCTCCTGGAGCCAGGGCAGGCGCATATTCATCGCCTGCGGGTCGGTATGTCGGTGGAGGCCAGCGTCAACACCCAGCCCAGTGCGCAGCAACGTGAGGTGGCGCAGCAATGAGAAAACTCGCGCTGCTTACTCTCAGCATGATCAGCCTGGGCGCTTGCACCGTCGGCCCGGACTTTAAGCGGCCCGACACCCAGTCGGCGACGCAATGGGCCGAGCCCCAGGGCCGCCAGGCCGCCAGCCGCGCGGTCAGCGACCCGTTGGAGGAACAGTGGTGGGACGTGTTCCACGACCGGCAATTGTCGGCCCTGGTGCGCCGGGCACTGAGCGACAACCTCGACTTGAAACTGGCCAGCAGCCGCCTGCAACAAAGCCGCGCAGTGCGCCAGGTGACGAGCGCCGGGCGCTATCCAGAGGTCAGCGCCGATGGCAACTACGGGCGCAAACGCAATAGCGCCAATGGCTTGAGCGACCCTTCGGGCAACAACGGCCGTTCGGCCTTCAACCTGTGGGATGCAGGCTTCGCGGCCTCCTGGGAACTGGACTTCTGGGGCCGGGTAAGACGCGAAACCGAAGCCGCCGACGCCACCCTGCAAGTGGCCGAAAACGACCGTCGCGCGGTGCTGCTGTCGGTGCTGGCCGAGACGGCCCAGGACTACATCCAACTGCGCGGCGTGCAAAGTACCCGGGCGGTCACCGAGCAAAACCTCGACGTGGCGCGCCGTAGCCTAAAGCTCTCGCAACTGCGTTTGGCCGATGGCGTGGCGACCCACCTGGATGTCGCTGAAGCCGCTGCGCAAGTCGCCGCCATCGAAGCGCGCCTGCCGGATTTGCAGCAGCGCCAGGACCAGTTGATCAACGCCCTGAGCCTGTTGATGGGCCAGGCTCCGCAAGCCTTGCATGCGCAACTGTCACAGGACGGCGCAGTGCCCCAGACCCAGCGCCAGGTTGCGATTGGCCTGCCGTCGCAACTGGCAGAGCGCCGCCCCGACATTCGCCAGGCCGAGGCGCGCCTGCATGCGGCGACCGCCAGCATTGGCGTGGCCAAGGGCGACTTCTACCCACGGATCACCCTGTCGGGCAGCCTCGGTTCCCAGGCCATGCAGTTATCGGATCTGGGCTCCTGGGGTTCACGCACGTTCGCTTTCGGCCCGTCGTTGAGCCTGCCGCTGTTCAACGGTGGCCGCTTGCAGGGCATGCTCGACCTGCGCGAAGCCCAGCAGCAGGAAGCGGCCCTGGCCTACCAGCAGACCGTGCTGCGTGCCTGGCATGAAATCGACGACCAGTTGACCCGCTACAACGCCAGCCAACTGCGCCGCGACAGCCTCGGCGAAGCGGTGCGCCAGAACCAGATCGCCCTGGACACCGCCCAGCACCAGTACGTCGAAGGGGTGGTGGATTTCGTCAACGTGCTCACGGTGCAGAGCGCCTTGCTGGCGACCCAGGAGCAATGGGTGGAAAGCTCCACCGGCGTGTCTCTGGCCATGGTCGGCTTGTACAAGGCGCTGGGCGGAGGTTGGGAATCGGTGTACCCGTTGCAGACCGCCGGGCGGTAACTGATAAAGTTTTTTGCCAGTCGCGATACAAGCTGTAATGATAATTGCTCTCAATAGTGTATCCGGGCGATTCATGGACACCGCGACTGACGGCCAGCAACAGCTTCATCTCCTGTACCGCGACCATCATGGCTGGCTGCAAGGCTGGCTGCGCAAGCGCTTGGGTGACCGCGAGCACGCCGCCGATGTGGCGCAGGACACGTTCCTGCGCCTGTTGGTGTCTGGGCGTTTTCCCGGGGCCAGGGAAAGTCGCAGCTACCTGACGCAGATTGCGCGCAACCTGATGATCGACCAATGGCGCCGCCTGCGCATCGAGCGCGCCTATCTGGAAAGCATCGCCCACTTGCCGGAGCCGGAGTCGCCGTCACTGGAGACCCGCGCACTGATCCTCGAAACCCTGATGCAGATCGACGCCATGCTCGACCGCATGCCCGAGAACGTGCGCCGTGCGTTCCTGTTGTCGCAGTTCGAAGGCCTGACCTACGCGCAGATCGCCGAACGCCTGGGGGTGACGATCAGCTCGGTGCAGAAGTACATGACCCGCGCGATCATTGCTTGCTACCAGGTGGCCTACGAAGAATGAGAACCCGCCATGACGCACCGATTGCCCAGGCGGTGGTCGAGCAGGCCAGTGAGTGGTTAATGCTGCAATGGGGCGGCGAATTCGACGGGGCCCAGCGCCAGGCCTTTGCCCATTGGCAGGCCGCCGACCCGGAGCATCGTCGCGCCTGGCAGCGTTTGCAGCAGTTGCAGCAGACCTTGGGCGGTGTGCCCGCCGACAGCGCCCGTGCGGTGTTGCGCGACGCGCCAGATCCCCAGCGCCGGGCCGCGCTGAAACTGCTTGGGTTGCTGCTGGTGGCCGGTGGCAGCGGTTACTGGGTCCAGGGCAGCCAGTCCTGGCAGGCGGCCTTTGCCGAGCATCGCACTGCCACCGGCGAGATTCGCCACCTGACCTTGAGCGACGGCACCCACCTGGACCTCAACAGCGACAGCGCCATCGACCTGCGCTTCAGTGCCACTGAGCGGCGCATCCGCCTGATTCGTGGCGAGATCCTGCTGACCAGCGGCCACGACCCATCTCGCCCGTTGATCGTCGAAACCGCAGCGGGCGATATCCAGGCCCTGGGCACCCGGTTTGCCGTGCGCGAACTGGACGATGGTAGCCGCGTCGATCTGTATGAAGGGCGTGTGCAGGTGCGCCCGGTGCAGGGTGTGCCGGTGCTGATGAATGCGGGGGACAGCCTGTGGTTCAGCGCAACGCAGACCTCGGCGGTGACCGCGCTGGATGCCAACGCCAGCAGTTGGACCCACAATCGCCTGATCGCCGAGCGCCAGCCGTTGGGGCAGTTTGTCGCGGAACTGAGCCGCTATCGGCCTGGGGTTTTGCGTTGCGATAAATCGGTAGCGGGCCTGTTGCTGACCGGCGTATTTCCCCTGAATGACACTGACGCGATCCTTGCGGC
Source organism: Pseudomonas sp. TAE6080 (assembly GCF_018732265.1). Lineage (NCBI taxonomy): Bacteria > Pseudomonadati > Pseudomonadota > Gammaproteobacteria > Pseudomonadales > Pseudomonadaceae > Pseudomonas > Pseudomonas sp. TAE6080. The sequence continues at coordinate 113,677 of NZ_JAHIDY010000016.1, read as the reverse complement.
GCTGGAGCGCTCGCTACCGGTGCAGGTACAGGCGGTGACCCGTTACTGGGTCACCCTCAAACCCAGGGCCTGATTCCCACAGGGTTTTGTGTCTGGGTTGAGGGCCAAGGATAAATTTTTGTTTTTCTTTTGTCGGTTTTCCATCCCCGTCCGGGATACCTCTTGAAAGCCAATCAAGAAGCGTTCTCACGGGGAGTCCTGCAATGCCGCACCACCCAATCCAACCTCTGGCCCGCGCCCTGCGCCGTGGCCTGTTTATCAGTGTGCTGGCGACTGTGCCGGTCGTCCCGAGCATGGTTCAGGCCCAGGAGAGCGCCGGCGAAGCCTTGCGCCAATACAACATCCCCGCCGGCAGCCTGGACCAGGCGTTGAACCGTTTCGCCAGCGCCTCGGGGATTTTGCTCTCGGTGGACGCGGCGCTGACTTCAGGCAAACGCAGCCCTGGCTTGCAGGGCCGTTATGCCACCGGGCCTGGGTTGGAGCAGTTGTTGGCGGGCAGCGGCCTGGTGGCGATGCAGTCCGGTGGTGGCTGGTCGGTGCAGGCCATTTCGGGGGGCGGCTCGGTGCAATTGGGCGCGACCCGGATCAGCGCCCAGCAGGCCCAGGAAAACGCCTGGGGCCCGGTCGACGGCATCGTCGCCACGCGGAGCGCCACGGGCAGCAAGACCGATGCGGCACTGGTGGAAATCCCCCAGACCATCAACGTCATCACCGCCGGCGAAATCAAGGCGCGGGGTGCGCAAAGCGTGACCCAGGCGTTGCTCTACACCCCTGGCATGAGCGCCGGTGGTTTCTCTGACCGAGTGAAGCTGTTCGATGAGCCGACCTCCCGTGGCTTCTCGCCGACGCCCCTGTACCTTGACGGCCTGCACCTGCCTTACGGTGGCGGCAGTACCGGCGGTGCGTTGCAGATCGAGCCCTATTCCCTGGAGCGCATCGAAGTGCTCAAGGGCCCGGCATCGGTGCTGTACGGGCACAACCAGCCGGGCGGCATCGTCAATATGGTCAGCAAGCGCCCCAGCGAGACCCCGGTGCGCCAGGTGGTGCTTGAAGCCGGCACCTACGAGCACAAGAGCGCGGCCATCGACCTCAGCGGCCCGCTGGATGACCAAGGCCAATTCTTCTATCGCCTCACAGGGCGACTCAAGGACGAACAGGGCGAGATCGACTACTTCGAAAACAAGCGGCAATTCATCGCGCCCAGCCTGACGTGGCGACCCAATGACGACACCAGCCTGACCCTGTTCGCCCAATATCAGAAAGACAAGGGCGTGCCCGAAGCCCAGGGGCTGCCGGCCTCCGGGACGATCTGGAACAACCCCAACGGCAAGATCGACCGTGATCTGTTTATCGGTGAACCGGGCGTCAACCAATACAACCGCGAACAGGTCGCCTTCGGCTACGAGTTGTCCCATCGTTTGAACGACACCTGGACCCTCAAGCAAAACGCACGCTATGCCGAAGTGGATGACCGCTACGTGGCGCCGTTGCACGGCTATCGGTTTGTCGCCAACCCGGCCACCGGGGCCATGGATCAACGCTACTTGCAGCGCTTTGGTGTGGACTGGAAGCAGAACAACAAAGTCATCGGCGTGGATAACATCGCCCAGGCCGAGTTCAACACTGGCGAGTTCTCCCATACGCTGATCGTGGGCCTGGATTACTACCACTCCAACTCCAGGTTCCTCGGCCTCTATGACCGCAACCCACCGATCATCGATCTGTTCAACCCGGTGTATGGCCAGCCGCTGAATTTTGGCCAGCCGTACCGCTGGGACAACACCATCACCCAGACCGGCCTGTATGTGCAGGACCAGATCAAGTGGGACAAGTGGGCGCTGGTGCTGGGCGGGCGTTATGACTGGGCCAACGTGGTCAACAAGGTGCCGCTGAGCGGCGACCGCACCAGCAGCAAGGACCAGGCATTCACCGGTCGCGCGGGCCTGGTGTACCTGTTCGATAACGGCCTGGCGCCGTTTATCAGTTACTCGGAATCCTTCCTGCCGCTGTCCGGCACCGATGCCAACCAGAAGCCCTTCGACCCGTCCACCGGCAACCAGTATGAAGTCGGCGTGAAGTACCAGCCGCCGGGCCAGGAAAGTTTTGTGCAGGTCTCGGTCTACCAACTGGACCAGGAAAATATCCTGACGGCCATTCCGCTGACCAACTTCAGCAGCCAGAGCGGGGCCATGCGTTCGCGCGGCGTCGAGTTCGAAGCCAAGGCGGTGCTGAGCGACGCTTGGGATGTGGTCGCTTCGGCCGCGCGCAACGACATCAAGTACACCAAGGACGACGAAGGTCGCGAAGGCCGCCACCCGGCGGGCATCTCACCCCTGACGGCGGCGTTGTGGGTCAACTACACGGTGATCGGCGACAGCCCCCTGGCCGGCCTCGGCGCAGGTCTTGGCGCGCGTTACTCGCGCAAAAGTCTTGGCGACTACTACGCCGGCGCGTTCAGTGTGCCGTCCTACACCGTCTACGATGCGAGCCTGAGCTACGACCTGGGCGCCTCGCCCCTGAAGCTCAAAGGCGTCAAGTTGGCGATGAATGTGCAGAACCTCGACAACAAAACCTACGTCTCACAGTGCACCAGCGACCTGGATTGCTACTACGGCGAAGGGCGCACGGTGGTGTCGAGCCTGACGTACGATTGGTAAGGCTCTCAAGGAGAGTCTGCTGTGGCGGCCGGGCAAGCTCGGCCTCTACATCGCAGGCGTACTGCAGGAGGCCACTGCACCTCTAGTCGGATTACGCGGCCATTCGCTGTCCTGCCGGTTGACGGTGTTGGCGAGTTTCTCCCAAGATAACTCATTGCAAACTTAATCTGGTGAGACCGCCCCATGAGCGCTCAACTTTCCCCCATTGTGTCCGAGTTCGAAACTGAAGATCAGGCGGCCAGTTACGACCGCTGGTTTCGTGAGAAAGTCTTGGAGGCAATGAACAGCGACAAGCCCCGCTTGCCTCATGACGAAGCAATGGCCAAGGTTCAGTCTGCTCTAGACGAGCGTAGGAAGTCCCGTGCAAGTAGTGCGCTGGACTGAAGAAGCTACCACCGACCTGGTGGAAATCATCGACTACATAGATCAGCGCAATCCTCTTGCAGCCGAGGTGTTGTATAGCACCATTTTGAGGGCAGTCGAAGGCCTGCCATCGGCCCCTTATTTGTTCAGGCCAGGTAGGGTTCCTGGATCTCGTGAGTGTGTGGTGCATCCCAATTACCTGGTGGTTTACCAGATAGTGACCGATAGCATCGACGTACTTCGCGTACTTCACGCCCGCCGTGAGTATCCCTGATCCACCGATCGTCTTTAATGACCGCGCTTAGGTTCATGGATTCTGCAAAAACACCACATACCCGCCAAACCACTCATTCTCCTTCAAATACTCCGGCTCCTGCCAATCCCCGCCCTGGATCAAGCCGATCTTGAACGGTAGCCCCAGCCGGTTCATCCGTGGCAGGTACGCCGCGTAATCGGGGATGCTGTGGCGCCCCTGGTAGGTCTGCACCACCACTTCATCCACCACCCCTTTGAGCTGGGCGATGGCGGCCGGGTCGGCGTTGCTGCTCCAGTCCATCAGGCCGGTGATGCTCAGGCGCAGATCCTTTGGCAGGCGCTGGCGCAGGTCCTTGAGGAAGTCGACGTATTCGTGCAGGTATTGGGTGCGGGCGTCGAAGTCGATCTGGATACCCACCACCGGGTTGCCCGCGGCTTTCCAGCGCTGCACCTGCCCCAGCAATTTTGTGTAGACCGGCTCTGGCCAACGCAGGGTGTGGGCGCGGTAGACCACCCACACCTGGCCCTGGCGGATACGCGGCACGCTCATGCCCTGGGCGATGAACTGCACGCCACGTTCGGGCTGGCGGCGGGTCGAGTTGATCTGGCCCTGGAGGATGTACAGGGTCCTGGCCTGCTTGAGCACCGGCTGTGGTGCAACGCCGCTCCACAGCCAGAAAGCGTCATAGTCGCGGGCGTCGACGGTGGCGAAGGCCGGGCTCGCCAACAGCAGCAAGCCTAGCCACAGGTGTTTCACCAGTAGTACTGCAGCGACTTGCCCCACTGCGTGTCGGCAAACCCGCTTTTCAACTGGCGGAACCAGCCCTTGCGCACCGCCTTGTCCACGTCCTCACCACCGCAGCTGTTATAGCCCGAAGGCGCGTAACAGTTGATCGCCCGGAACAGCGCATAGGCCTTGTCGTCACGGGGCGCCTTGGGGTTGGCGATCACCTGTTGATAACCATCGAGCCGCGAGAAGGTTTCACCGGTGAAGCCCGATGCGGTACTGCCCAGGCTGCCGGCCGAGCGCGCTTCTTCCAGGGGCATGCCGTCCAGGCCGTTACGCAGGATGAACTCACCTAGGCAGTTGAGGCCGTGTGGGTTTTTCGCGTCGTTTTGCAAGGTGCTGGCGGTTTGCGCGATGGTCGGGCACGCGTAGCCCGAGGCTGCTTTGTCGCCGCTCCAGCGGAACAAGGTCAGCGCCTGGCCGCCGTCGTACACGTAGCCCAGGCTGGTGCCGATCTTGTCTGCGGCAGGGGAGGCCGGCAGTTGCTGCAAATCCTCGGCGAAAGTTGCGAACTGGCCGCGCAGCAGGTCTTTGTAGAGCAACACAAATTGCGCGGTGCTGCGCTCCAGCGGGTCGCTGGCCTGGCTGATCTGCTGGCGCAACAACTCTGGGCCGGCCACGCTGCGCAGCAGGATATAGCGCACTTGCGGGGTCTGGATCGGCGAGTCGGCGGTGAACACCTTGGCCAATTGGCCGCTGCGCTCGTAGTTCATCGCCAGGGCCAGTTCCAGTTGCTCGCGCTGCAAAGGCAGCTTGGCGTGCGGCAGCAGTTGCAGCCAAAGGGTGGCAGCGCCTTGCCAGTCTTGCTTGGCTTCCAGGGCCAGGCCGCGCAGGGTTTGCTGGCTGAATGCCAAGTAATCCAGGCTTGCGGGTAGCGCTGGCGGCAGATGTTTCAACGCCGCGTCTGGCTGGTGCTCGACATACAGGGCAAACGCCGCCTGCAGGTAGTCGTACAGCGCAGGCTCATTGGCAAACGCGGCCTTTTGCCCGTCGAGGATGGCGCGGGTCAGCTTGGGCGGGTTGTTGGCGCGCATCCACATCAGGTCGTTGATCGCCAGCAGCAACGGGTTGCGGATGGTCTCGGCGTAGCTGGTCAGCAGCTTGTTGTCGGTTTCTTCCACCAGTTCATCGATAGACCCATTGCGCTCGGCATCGCTGGCCTCGGTCAGTTGCCAGGCGTAGTCGTCGGCCAGCCTGGTCGCATCGCCCGCCAGCCAGTGGACCCGACGCAGCAGGCCGCGAGCGGAGGCCGCATAGTCGCCCTGTGGATAAGTTTTCAGGTAGCTGAGGAAGCTGTGCTCGGCCTCGCCCAGGGCGGACTTATCCACAGCCTTGCGCTGGGGCATGCCGTATTCGTCGAAGGCGTTTTCCTGGGCTTGGTTGAGCGACGCGCGGGCGATCATGTACACCGCCGTTTCTTTCAGCCAGGGCAGCGTTGTGACGGTGACCGCGGCAAACCCGCGCTCGGCATACACAAAGCGCCCGCTGTAAAAGTCGGATGCGGCGAGCAAATAGGTGGTCAGTTCCCGACCCTGGGTCGATGTCATCAGCTGCGGCTCCAGTAGCACTTCGCCCTTCCAGTCACAGGTGCCAAGCAACTTCAAGCGTGCATTGGCCAGCAGCACCCGTTCATTTGCCGGCACATCGGCCTTGATCACTTGGCGTACAAAGTCGGTGGCACTCTGCACATTGTTGCTGCGACAGCGGCTGCCTTCGCCCCACAGGAACTGGTCGCCCGCTGGCGCCGTCGTGGTATCGCGCTGGATACCCAGCGAGGCCAGTAATTGCGTCAACTCGGCGCCTTGTTCCTCGGCCGATTCTGCGGCAACTGGGGCAGGGACTAGGCGATACACCGGGAACGGCACCGGGCCGAATCCCTGGGCCAGGTCATCTGCGCCCAGCGCATTGGGCGTCAGCGGCGCATTCTTTTTGGCCGCGAGCAACAGGCGCAAGTTGGTCCGACTGTCATTGCCGGGGCTCAGGAAGGGCACGTTGCTGCACGCGGTCAGCGAGTCCTGGGACACGCGCCAGTCGGGGTAGCACGAGTCGTCGACACTGGCCTGGGCCTGTAGGGATACGCCGGCACACAGTGCCAGGGTCAGGGATGACAAAAGACCGATGCGCATGAATTGTCCTTATTCCGGGAGTCCGCGAATGCCGCTGGGCGAAAGGTGAAGATGATAGCGTGAACATTGCAAAATGTTGCACAGAAGGCCGTCAATCTGTGGGTTTTATCGGTCTAGACTGTAGTCAATCACCTAGTCTCGGAGTTGTTATGGAATCGCCTGTCCACACCCTGCCGTCGTTGTTCAAACAGCTCGGGCTGCCCGATGACGCCACCAGCATTGAGCGTTTTGTCGCCGTGCATTCACCGCTCAAGCCGGAATTGAAGCTCGAAGATGCGTTTTTCTGGACGCCCAGCCAACAGGCGTTTTTGCGTGAAGAAATTCTGGAAGATGCGGATTGGGCTGAAGTGGTGGATGAGTTGAATCTGCTGTTGCGCCGCAGTCGTTTGTAGGAGCGAGCTTGCTCGCGAAAAACCTGAGAGCGCCGTGGGAATTCAGGCTTCCCGCGTTATCGTTGACGTTTTTCGCGAGCAAGCTCGCTCCTACAGGGGGGCCACCTATCTACAAAATTGTTTCAAAAGTTGACGAGATTCCATTCCTCGATCATATTGATAGTTAGCAAACTAACTGTATGCGAACTATCCCGTGTCCCAATCCCTCGAACACCTTCACATGAGCCTCAGCAGCAGCATGGTGGCTGGCGCCCGCCACTGGCGCAAAATCTGCCAGAGCACCCTGGTGAGCTACGGTATTTCCGAAGCCTGCGCAGTGCCTTTACTGATGATCGGCCGTCTCGGCGACGGTGTGCATCAAGTCAAGGTGGCCCAGGCCTCGGGGATGGAAAGCCCGTCCCTGGTGCGCCTGCTCGACCAACTGTGCAGCAGTGGTTATGTGTGCCGCACCGAAGATATCCACGACCGCCGCGCCAAGGCCTTGAGCCTCACCGCGCGCGGTCGTGAGCTGGTGCAAGCGGTGGAAGCACAACTGGTGCGCCTGCGCCGTGAAGTGCTGGCCGATATTGCGCCTGCCGATATGGAAGCCGCGCTGCGTGTGCTGCGCGCCTTTGAGGCGGCGACACTTTGAACGGATTTTTCAGCGGTTTCCCGCCCGCCCGCGACTGGTTCTACGGTGTGCGTACCTTCGCCGCCTCGATGATCGCGTTGTACATCGCCATGCTCATGCAGATGCCGCGTCCGTATTGGGCGATGGCCACGGTGTATATCGTCTCCAGCCCGTTTGTCGGCCCCACCAGTTCCAAGGCGTTGTACCGCGCCATCGGCACCTTGATGGGCGCGGCGGCAGCGGTGTTTTTTGTGCCGATGTTTGTGCAGTCGCCCTACATTCTGGTGGTGGTGATCGCATTGTGGACGGGCACTTTGCTGTTCCTCTCCATGCACCTGCGCACGGCCAATAACTACGCCTTGATGCTGGCCGGCTACACCCTGCCGCTGATCGCCCTGCCGGTAGTGGATAACCCCCTGGCGGTGTGGGATGTGGCCGAGGCGCGGACCGAAGAAATTTTCCTCGGCATCGCAGTGGCCGCCGTGGTGGGCGCGATGTTCTGGCCGCGCCGCCTGATGCCGGTGTTCGATGGCTCGGTGGCCAAGTGGTTTGCCGATGCCCAGGTCTACAGCCAGCGCTTTCTGATGCGCAATGTGCAGCCTGAAGAAGTCAGCAACCTGCGCGGCGCTATGGTCGCCACCTTCAACACCCTCGAATTGATGATCGGCCAATTGCCCCACGAAGGCGCACGGCCGCAGACAGTGCGTAACACCAAGGAACTGCGTGGGCGCATGATCCACCTGCTGCCGGTGGTGGATGCACTGGATGATGCGTTGTACGCCATCGAACATCGTGCCCCGCAGTTTCTCGATCGCCTCACGCCGATACTCCAAGCCACCCAGCAATGGCTGGAAGACACCCGACAAAGCGCACCGCCGGAAAGCTGGCGCGCCTTGCGTGACCAGCTAGACGCCCTGCAACCCCAAGGCGAAGCGCTGGACGATCGCCACACCCTGCTGTTTTCCAACGCGTTGTACCGCCTTGGTGAGTGGATCGATTTGTGGCAAGACTGCCGCAGCCTGCAAGCCGCCATCGAGTGCGAAAGCCAGGACACCTGGCGCGCCGTCTACCGTCACTGGCGGCTGGGCCGGCTCACGCCATTTCTTGACCGTGGCCTGATGTTTTACTCGGCGTTCTCCACCGTCACCGCGATCATCGTCGCCTCGGTGCTGTGGATTCTGCTGGGCTGGACCGACGGTGGCAGTGCGGTGATTCTGGCAGCGGTGGCGTGCAGCTTCTTCGCCTCGATGGACGACCCGGCGCCGCAGATTTATCGGTTCTTTTTCTGGACGGCGATGTCGGTGCTGTTCGCCAGCCTCTACCTGTTTCTGGTACTGCCCAACCTGCACGATTTCCCGATGCTGGTGCTGGCGTTCGCCGTACCGTTTATCTGCATCGGCACCCTCACCGTGCAGCCGCGTTTTTACCTGGGCATGTTGCTGACGCTGGTGAACACCTCGTCATTCATCAGTATCCAGGGGGCCTATGACGCGGACTTCCTCAACTTCGCCAACGTCAACCTGGCCGGTCCTGTGGGCCTGCTGTTTGCCTTTGTGTGGACGCTGATCGCCCGGCCCTTTGGCGCCGAACTGGCGGCCAAGCGCCTGACCCGCTTCAGCTGGCGCGACATTGTCGGCCTCACCGAACCTGCGACCCTGGCCGAGCACCGGCACATGGCCGTGCAAATGCTCGACCGCCTGATGCAGCACCTGCCGCGCCTGGCCCTCACCGGCCAGGACACCGGCATTGCCCTGCGTGATTTGCGGGTGGCGCTGAACCTGCTCGACCTGCTGGCCTACTCGCCGCGCATCCTTGGCGTACCACGGGTGTTGCTCAACCAAGTGGTCGAAGGCGTCGGGGCTTACTTCAAGGCCTGCCTTAAAGCCGGTGAGCGCTTGCCCGCGCCCAGCGGCCTGCTGATGACCCTCGATCGCACCCGCCGCGCGCTCAACGGCCAGGGCCTGCAAGGCGAGGACGATACCCGCCTGCACCTGTTGCACGCCTTGGCCGGCCTGCGCCTGGCGCTGTTGCCTGGGGTTGAATTCATTGGCGGCGCCGAGATGCAAGCGCCGCTGCCTGATGGAGCACCTCTATGATCGGTGACCTGGACATCAGCGGGGTGTTCCTGCCCACGCTGCTGGTGCTGATGGGCATTACGTATGGCTTTTACCTGGTGGTGCACGGGCTGTTGACCCGCGTCCACTTCTATCGCCTGGTCTGGCACCGGGCATTGTTCAATGTGGCTCTCTACGCGCTGTTGCTGGGCGCTGTGGACTCACTCAGTCGATACCTGATGACATGAAAAAACCTTTTTTGACGATTGGCCGTGTGGTCCTGACGCTGTTGGTAGTGACCTTTGCCTGCGTCGTGGTCTGGCGCATGGTGATGTACTACATGTTTGCCCCCTGGACCCGCGACGGGCATATCCGTGCCGATATCGTGCAGATCGCCCCGGACGTGTCCGGGCTGATTCAGCAAGTGGACGTGCGCGACAACCAGTTGGTGACCCGTGGCCAAGTGTTGTTTGCCGTCGACCAGGACCGCTTCAAGCTCGCCTTGCGCCAGGCCCAGGCCGCTGTGGCCGACCGCCAGGAAACCCTGGCCCAGGCCCAACGCGAAGCCAAGCGCAACCGTGGCCTGGGCAACCTGGTAGCCAGCGAGCAACTGGAAGAAAGCCAGTCCCGCGTGGCCCGCGCCCAGTCGGCCCTGGCCGAAGCGCAGGTGACGGTGGACAGCGCCCAGCTCAACCTTGACCGCTCGGTGATCCGCAGCCCGGTGGACGGCTACGTCAACGACCGCGCGCCCCGGGCCCAGGAGTTTGTCACCGCCGGGCGCCCGGTGCTGTCGGTGGTGGACAGCAATTCCTTCCATATCGACGGCTATTTTGAAGAGACCAAGCTGGACGGCATTCATGTCGGCCAGAGCGTGGATATCCGCGTGGTCGGTGATAACGCGCGCTTGCGCGGCCATGTGCAGAGCATCGTCGCCGGGATCGAAGACCGCGACCGCACCAGCGGCGCCAACCTGCTGCCCAACGTCAACCCGGCGTTCAGTTGGGTGCGCCTGGCCCAGCGGATCCCGGTGCGCATTGCCTTTGACGATGTGCCGGCGGACTTCCGCATGATTGCCGGGCGCACCGCCACCGTGTCGATCATCGCGGACCAGCCCAAACCCGGAGACCAGCCATGAAGCGACTGCTGGCGACCGCCGGGCTGGGGTTGTTGCTGTCCGCCTGCCAGGTGGCCGGCCCGGACTATCACCTGCCGGACGAAGCCGCCGTGAACCGTGGCGACCTGCAAGGCCAACTGGCCGGACAGGGCAACAACGTTGTGTCGGCCCCGGTGCCCGCCGACTGGTGGAAGTTGTACCAGGACCCGCGCCTGGATGAGCTGGTGCGCCAGGCCATGGCCTCCAACACCGACTTGCGCGTGGCGGCGGCCAACCTGCAACGGGCGCGTTTCCAGGTACAGGAAGCGCAATCGGCGGGCGGTTGGAGCGGTGGCGTCAAGCTTGGCGCCCAACGTTTGCAGGAGTCCGGCGAAGCCTTTTTGCTGGCGGACAAGGTACCGGTGGCCAATGTCGGTGATATCGGCATCACCACTTCTTATCAGTTCGACCTGTTCGGCACCTTGCAGCGCGGCATCGAAGGCGCCCAGGCCAATGCCGATGCGACCCAGGCCGCCGTCGATACCGCGCGCATCACTCTGGTGGCGGACGTGGTGCGCTCCTACACCCAGGTCTGCGCAGCCAACGAAGAGCTGGAAATTGCCCGCCATTCCCTCGACCTGCAAGCCCAAGGCACGCGCCTGACCCAGCGCCTGCGTGACGCTGGGCGCGGTGATGAAACCCAAGTCACCCGTTCGCAAACCCAGTTCAAGTCGCTGCGTGCCGAACTGCCACGCTTTGAGGCCGCGCGCCAGGCCGGGTTGTTCCGCCTGTCGATGCTGCTGGCCAAGCCCGTGGACCAACTGCCCGCCGGCACCCGTGAGTGCGCCGAGCTGCCGCATATTGCCCAATTGCTGCCGGTGGGCGATGGTGCGGCCCTGCTCAAGCGCCGGCCGGATGTACGCCAGGCCGAGCGCCGGCTGGCGGCCTCGACGGCGGGCATCGGCGTCGCCACCGGCGAGCTGTACCCGGACATCAGCATCGGTGCCTCCATCGGCACCGTCGGCATTATCGACAACCTTGGCAAACCGGCCACCAACCGTTGGGGCTTCGGCCCGCTGTTGAGCTGGACGGTGCCGTCCAACGGCTCACGCGCACGCATCCATGAAGCCGAAGCCGCGGCCCAGGGCGCCTTGGCGCATTTTGACGGGGTGGTGCTCAACGCTATCCGCGAGACCCAGACCGGCCTGGCGCAATACACCGCGCAACTGCAGCGCCGCGATGCCCTGGCCGAGGCCGAGCAGTCGGCGCAACAGGCCGCCGACCAGACGCACCGCTTTTTCCAGGCGGGGCGTGAGTCGTTCCTCGCCGACTTGCAAGCCACCCGCACCTACACCGACATGCGCGCCCAACTGGCGCAGGCCAACACCCAGGTGGCGATGAGCCAGATCGACTTGTTCCTGGCCCTGGGTGGCGGCTGGGAAAGCGGACGAACGCACGGTGCAGAACCCGGCAAACCCTGAGGCGATTGCTATGCTTTGATCAGACGGGCTTTCGTGATGGCCCGCTGATCACTGCCTGCGTTGTTCATGGGGATTCCAATAATGAAAAACCCTTATGCTCCCGCTTTCTGGTGCGTGCTTTTCGCCCTGGTGTTGTTATCGGCGACGTACTTCTATGGCGTCATGCTGGCCCATCAACTCGACAAGGCCATGGTGTTCCTCGACAGCGCCTGTGCGCTGATCGCCGCGTTATCCGTGGGCGTGGTGGCCTGGGCGTCCTACCAGAGCCAGCGCACCCAGAAAAAACTCCTCGACCAAGGCAAGACACGGGTGGCGATCTGGGATACCAAGGTCGCCCTGCGCCGGGTCGAGACTGTGTTCGACCGCTATTTCTGGGGCAGCTACTGGCAACCTGGGCGCACGTTCCAGGAAGTCATGGGCGAGCTGACCGGCACACCGCTGGAAAAAAGCCTCGAAGCCTTGAAAAAACAATGCGTGGTACTCGACCGGCAAGTGGCCGAAGGGCGGCATTGGCTGAACAACGCCCGGGAGCTGTCCGACGTCGCCACCGCCATGGCTCGTGAGCGTTACCAGTTGGACTTCTACGATCCCAAGGCCGACACGCCGGGCAATGCGGTGATCCATCGCGAGTTTGAAGTGCTGGTGTACACCTGGACCGCGCGCCTCAAAAGCTTCGACCACCAACTCGATGAGATCGAAACCGAATACCTGGAGCGCCCGTAGCCGGGTGGTCGGCCAGTCAAGGGCATTGCGCCATGCCCCCCTGCCAGTGCTAACCTTGCCCGGTTTCCGGCGGGCTTGAGCCGACACTCCACTTCGGAGGTCAGGGAAGACAGCCCACATCGCACAGGATTGGATCAGGTCACTTCATGAATAAATCAGCCGTTGTACTCTTGGGTTTTGTTGCCGCCGTCGGCGTGGTCAGTGCCGGTGGTGCCTGGTACACCGGCAGCCAGTTGGAAGGGGTGTTGAAAACCTCGATCGAAGACGCGAACAAGGAAATGGAACGCTCCCTGGCCGGCGTCGATGGCCGCATGACCCTGGAGATGGTCTCCCTGGATCGTGGCTGGTTCAGCAGCACCGGCCACTTCCGCCTCAAGGCGCAAGGCGCGGTGTTCGGTGAGCAGTTCAAAGACAGTGAGTTGTTGTTTGTCGACAATATCGAACACGGCCCGCTGCCGTTTTCGCGCCTGATGAGCCTCAAGTTGTGGCCGGTGCTGGCTTCCAGCCATCTGGCCCTTGAGAAAAACCCGACCACCGAAAAATGGTTCGCTGCCACCAAAGACGTATCGCCTATCAAAGGTGTGGCCAACATCGGCTTCAACCGTTCGGTGAACGGCACGCTGGAACTGCTGCCCCTGGAGTTCAAGGACGCCACCAACAGCGTCAACTTCTCCGGCATGAAGCTCGACTTCTTCAACACTGCCAAAGGCGAAGAGATCAAGGTTGACGGCTATATGGACGCCTTCAAGATCTCCCTGGTCGACCCCAAAGGCGCACCGTTCCAGGCCGAGCTCAATGGCCTGACGCTGGCGAGCAACCTGTCCAAGACCAACTTCGGGTTCTACATCGGCAAGAACACCGTCGGGCTGAGCAACAGCAAGTTCACTTTTGGCCCGCAGCAAGCTGTGCTGAACATCAAGGGCTTCGAGCAGAAAGACAGCAGCGACACCCAAGACAACAACATGCAGGGTCGCGTTGATTACAAAATCACCGAGATCACTTACCAGGGCAAACCCGTGGGTTCGGCAGCCATGGCGATCAGCATGAAAAACATCGACGTGCCGGCGGCGATGGTGCTGACCAAGCTGTATCAGGACAAGATGCAACCGGTGCAGGCCGCTCAAGCGGCTGGGCAGCCGATCCCCGAGCTGCAACTGAGCGAAGCCGAGCAAGCGCTGGCCCAGGCCAACGTCGAACAACTGTTGGCCGCCAAGCCACAAGTGGCCCTGGAAAACTTGTCCCTCAAGACCGCCAATGGCGAAAGCCGCTTCAGCCTGGTGGTGGACATGACCAAACCGACCACCATGGAGCTGCCACCTGTTGAGCTGGGCAAGCAGATCATCACGCTGCTCGATGCCAACCTGACCCTGTCCAAGCCGATGATTGGCGATGTTGCCGCCCTGCAAGCGCAGATCGATGGCGTGACCGACCCGAAAGCCATTGAGCAGCAGTCCCAGATGGCCAGCGAGATGCTCAGCGGCATGGCTGTCGGCACGCAATTGGCGACCCTGGAAGGCAACGACATCCTGGCCAAGCTGCACTACGCCAACAATGAAGTGACCTTCAACGGCCAGAAAATGACCGTCGAGCAGTTCATCGGCGGCGTACTGGGCAAGCTGGGTGCGGTCAGCGGCGCGCAATAAGCCCACCAACCCCTGTAGGAACACGGTTTGTGTAGGAGCTGGCTTGCCTGCGATGGCATCACCTCTGTCTTACTGACGCACAGAGGTGATGCCATCGCAGGCAAGCCAGCTCCCACACAAGCCCCACATCTGATCTCCATTGGCTTATAGGACGATTCTGAACAATTGTCCTGATTTGCCCTATTCCATACCCTTCTCAGGGATATTGCGCACAGGAAAGCTTGACCGGGTCATCAGACACCGGCGGCCTGATGCGTGTTGTACAGGCGAACCTATCGCTACAGCTTTCCAAGTAAGGAAGCTGACGACATGCTGCGTAACCTCTCACCCACCGGCCCTGGCCGATTGCGTCTACTGATCGGCGCTGCCTTGCTGCTGCCGACCCTGGCCGTGGCCGATCCTGCCTATGATTCCCTGATTCGCCAGGCCCGCACCGGCAACTACACCCCGGCACTCAACCTGCTGCGCCAATTGCCTGCCGAACGCCAGACCTCCGGCCAGGTCAGCGACCACCTGCTGATCGCCAGTTGGGCGCGCCAGGATGACGAAGTACTCAAGGTCTATGAGACCCAGGGTCGCCAGCGCCAACTGACCACCCAAGCATTGACCACCGTGGCCCGCACCTATCGCAATCAACAGCGCTGGGCGCCTGCCGAGGCTGTGTATCGCCAGGCATTGCTGCGTGAACCGAACAATCCGGACCTGCAACTGGGCCTGGCCCTGACCCTGGCTGACGGCGGCAAGACCCCCGAAGCCGTACAGCGTGCCCGCACTTTGGTAGCGGCCAAGCCCGAGGATGTGGAACGGCGCATGGCGCTGGGCTACGCGTTGTCCCGGGCCGGGCAGACCTTCGACTCATTGTTCGAGTTTGACCAAGCCTTTATCCGCGCAGGCAACCGGCCTGACGTGGTGCGCGAATACCTGATCGCCCTGCAACGTGCACGTATGCCGGAACCGGCCCTGCGCCTGAGTGCGCGCCACCCCGGCCTGCTGGACCCGGTGACCCAGCGCCGCCTGGAAGGTGACCTGGCGGCCGAACGCGTGCGCCTGGCTGAATTCCCTACGCGCAGTGAAAGCGAACGTTTTGTGATCGCCGACCGCGCCCTCAAGGATTACGACCGACTGATCGCCACCTGGGCCCCGGACGCCAGTGCCCATGACGATGTGGTGCGCTGGCGCATCGACCGGATGGGTGCGCTCAAGGCCCGTGCACGTACCGCCGAGGTGATCCACGACTACGAAGCCTTGCAAGCTCAAGGCGTGCAACTGCCCGGCTACGCCCTGCGCTGGGTGGCCGCCGCCTACCTCGATCAACGCCTGCCGGAAAAGGCTGCGCCGCTGTTTCGCCAAGCGGTGGCAGCGCCAGACGCCGACCCCAGCAACCAAGTGGTAGACAGCACCGCTTTGTACTACTCCCTGCTGGAAAACGATCAGACCGGCGAGGCCCGCGCCGTCGCAAACGACCTGGCGAGCACGCAAAAGCCTCGGGTTGAACTCAAGGGGCTGCCCCTCGGCAATCCCAACGACGCGTGGCTGGCCGCCCAGCAACTGGCGGCCCAGGCCGCGACCTACGGCGCCGATCTGCCCACCAGTGAAAAAAGCCTGGAGAACCTGGTGCGCACCTCGCCCGGCAATGTCGGCATGCGTGTGGCCCAGGCGGACATGTTCCGCGCCCGCGCCTGGCCACGGCGTGCCGAGATTGCCCTCAAGGACGCGGAAAACCAGAACCCTCGCCATATCGACCTGGAAGTCTCCCAAGGCTACAACGCGCTGGAGCTGCAGGAGTGGCGCCAGCTTGATGCGCTCGCCGATGACGTGGTCGAACGCGCCCCGGACAATCGCCAGGTCCAACGCCTCCAGCGACTGCGCAAGGTGCATGAGATGGCCGAGCTGCGCATCGAAGCCGAGACCGGTAAAAGTCATGGCGGCGGGGCGGTGTCGGGTAGCCGCGACTGGGGGATTGAAACCCTGCTCTACAGCCCGCCCATCGATGAAGACTGGCGGATATTCGGCGGTATCGGCTACGCCACCGCCGATTTTGAAGAAGGCACTGGCCACCACCGCTGGCAGCGCCTGGGTGTGGAGCGGCGCACCCGCGACATGACCCTGGAGGCCGAAGTCTCCAATCACTCCTACGGCAAAGGCACCAAGCAGGGCGCGCGCCTGGCGATTGCGCGTGACATCAACGACCACTGGCAGTACGGGGGCAGTCTTGACTACCTGGCCGCCAGCACACCGTTGCGTGCGCTCAATGCCAACGTCACGGCCAATGGCGGCAGCGGGTTTATCCGCTGGCGCGCCAACGAGAGCCGTGAGTGGAGACTGGCGCTGAGCCCGTCCCACTTCAGCGACGGCAACGACCGTGTCGAGGCGCTGCTCAGCGGCCGTGAGGGCGTCTACCGCTCGCCGGGCGTGCAAGTGGACCTTGGCCTGGAAGTCGCCGCCAGCCGCAACAGCAAGGAAGAAGCCGCGTATTTCAACCCGCGTTCAGACTTCAGCGTGCTCCCCACGGTGAGCGTCAACCATGTGCTCTATCACCGCTACGAAACCCAGTGGAGTCAGCAGTTCCAGGCCGGTGCGGGCACCTACAGCCAGCGCGATTACTCAACCGGCGCCATTGGTTTGCTCAGTTACGGCCAGCGTTATCGCTGGAACGACGTACTGGAAACCGGCGCCAACCTGAGCTGGATCAACCGACCTTATGACGGTCAGCGCGAAAGCGATGTGCGCCTGCTCGTCGACCTCACTTACCGTTTCTAGAAGAGTCCGATCATGACCCTTGTTTCCCGTTGCCTGCTGGCCCTGGGTTTTTTGCTGAGCAGTGCCTGTGCCCAGTCCCCCGCGCCTTTTACGCCACCTGCTGAACGACTCAAACCGGTCAACGAAGCGCCGTGGCCGAAAAACCATTTCCTGGGCATTGCCTACCACGATGTCAACGACCGTGATCCCGACCAGAGAGTGGTGGCGGTGCGTACCGAACGCCTGATCGAACAGTTGTCCTGGCTGCGCGAGAACGGTTACCAGGCGGTCAGCGTCGACCAGGTCCTCACCGCCCGCGCCGGCGGGCCACCGCTGCCGCCCAAAGCCGTCATGCTTAGTTTCGACGATGGCTATTCGAGCTTCTACACCCGCGTGATGCCAATCCTGCGTGCCTACCAGTGGCCGGCCGTGCTGGCGCCGGTGGGCAGTTGGGTCGACACGCCGTTGAACCAACCGGTGGATTTTGCCGGCGTGCCGCGTGAGCGCGGGGAGTTTTTGACCTGGCAACAAGTGCGCGAAGTGGCGCAATCGGGCCTGGTGGAAATCGCCGCGCATACCGACGCCCTTCACAAAGGTGTGCTGGCCAACCCCCAGGGCAACATGGAGCCGGCTGCGGCTACCCGGCGCTATGACCCGGTCACCCGCAGTTATGAGCCCGAAGCGCAGTTCCAGGCGCGGATGCGCGCCGACGTCGCGGCGATTTCCAATAAGATCCGCGCCGTTACCGGCAAGGCCCCGCGCGTGTGGGTCTGGCCATACGGGGCGGCGGACGGCACCTCCTTGGCGGTGGTGGGCGAGCAGGGTTACCAGATGGCCCTGACCCTGGAGGACGGCCTCGACAACCTCGGCAACTTGATGAGCAGCCCGCGCTTTCTGGTGGACAACGACCCGTACGGCGAGGACTTCGCCAACAGCATGGTCTCGGCGCAGGTCAAAGCGCCGATGCGCGTGCTGCATGTGGACCTGGACCAGGTCTACGACCCGGACAAGGCGCAAGAAGTGCGCAACCTCGACGCATTGGTCCAGCGCGTGCTGGATATGGGCGTCGACACCGTGTTCCTGCAGGCGTTCGCTGATCCCAAGGGCGATGGCCTGGCGCGTTCGCTGTACTTCCCCAACCGCCATCTGCCGATGCGTGCCGACCTGTTCAACCGTGTCAGCTGGCAGTTGCACACCCGTGGCGGCCTGGTCAAAGTCTACGCATGGATGCCGGTGCTCAGCTTTGCCCTGGACCCCAAGCTGCCCCGCGTCAGCCGTTGGGACCCGGCCACCGGCAAGGTGGCCGTCGACCCGAAACAGTACCAGCGGCTGTCGCCGTTCGATCCCAAGGTGCGCAAAATCATCGGTGAGATCTACGAAGACCTCGCCCGTACCAGCGCTATCCACGGCGTATTGTTCCACGACGACGCCGTGCTTTCGGACTTTGAAGACGCCAGCCCCCAAGCCCTGAAAACCTACGCAGCCAACGGCCTGCCGGGCAGCATCCAGGCACTGCGCGCCGACCCTGAAGTGATGCAGCGCTGGACCCGTTTCAAGAGCCGCTACCTGATCGACTTCACCCATGAGCTGACCGCCAAGGTCCGCACCCTGCGCGGGCCGGAAGTGCTCACCGCGCGCAACATCTTCGCCGAACCGATGCTCAACCCGGCCAGCGAAGCCTGGTTTGCACAGAACCTCGACGACTTCCTCCAGCACTACGACTGGACCGCGCCGATGGCGATGCCATTGATGGAAGGTCAGTCGCTGAAAAACTCCAACGCGTGGCTGGAAAAACTCGTGGCCACGGTCAAGGCCCGGCCCGGCGCGATGCAGCGCACGGTCTTCGAGTTGCAGGCCAAGGATTGGCGCACCCCGGCCGCACCGGATCTTTCCGGCGCGCAAATGGCCGAGTGGATGGGCGTGCTCAAGCGCCAGGGCGCCAGCAGTTTTGGCTACTACCCCGACAACTTCCTGGAGAATTCGCCGGATCTGAACACCGTGCGTCCGGCCCTTTCCAACAAATGGAATCCTTGACTCATGTTCGACAGAATCCTAGCTCTTCTCGTTTTGGCATTGGTGTTGGGTGTGCCCCTGGGCCTGATTTTCCTGGTCACCGGGCAGTTCCTGATGGAATTCGTGTTTTTCTACCCGTTGTTCATGTCCGGGCTGTGGATCGCCGGCGGCCTGTACTTCTGGCTGCACTGGGAACGCCACTGGCCATGGGCCGATGACACCCCGGCGCCGGTGCTCAAGGGCGAACCGCTGATCTCGATCCTGATCCCTTGCTACAACGAAGGCGACAACGCCGCCGAGACCATCGGCGCGGCGCTGGCCCAGCAGTACCGCAACATCGAAGTGATCGCGATCAATGACGGCTCCAGCGACAACACCGCTGCCGTACTCGACGCCCTGGCGTTGAATGAGCCGCGCTTGCGCGTGCTGCATCTGGCGCAAAACCAGGGCAAGGCCGTGGCCCTGCGCATGGGCGCCGTGGCGGCCCACAGTGAATACCTGGTGTGCATCGACGGCGACGCCTTGCTCGACCGCAACGCGGCGGCTTACCTGGTGGCGCCGATGCTCGACAACCCACGGCTTGGCGCGGTCACCGGCAACCCACGGATCCGCACGCGCTCGACCTTGATCGGTCGGGTGCAGGTGGGCGAGTTCTCTTCGATCATCGGCTTGATCAAGCGTACCCAGCGGGTGTTTGGGCGGATCTTCACCGTCTCCGGTGTGGTGGTGGCGTTTCGGCGGGCGGCCCTGGACCGGGTCGACTACTGGAGCACCGACATGATCACCGAAGACATCGACGTCAGTTGGAAGCTGCAACTGGACCACTGGAGCATCTTCTACGAGCCGCGTGCGCTGTGCTGGATTCTCATGCCGGAAACCCTCGGCGGCCTGTGGAAACAGCGCCTGCGCTGGGCCCAGGGCGGCGCCGAAGTGCTGTTCAAGAACATCCGTGGGATCTGGCAATGGCGCCACCGCTACCTGTGGCCGCTGCTGTTCGAATACTGCCTGTCCACCGGCTGGGCCTTCACCTTCCTGTTGTCGGTGATCTTCTGGGGCGTGGGCAAAGTCGTGCCGTTGCCCGAGGCGATTGCCGTCGGCTCGCTGATGCCACCGGCCTTCACCGGCTTGCTGCTGGCGGTGGTGTGCCTGGTGCAATTTGCCGTGAGCATCATGATCGACCGGCGCTACGAGCGCGGCCTGTGGAAAACCCTGTTCTGGACCGTCTGGTACCCGCTGGTGTTCTGGTTGGTGAGCCTGTTCACCACCCTGGTCAGCTTCCCCAAAGTCCTGTTCCGCCAACATCAGAAACGCGCGCGCTGGGTCAGCCCGGATCGCGGCATCAAGGCACCTGCCAAGGAAGTGAACCCATGAACCTGATCCGCACCCCACAGCGGCCTGTGATGCAGGCCATCGATATCTTCCTGACCCTGATGGCCTGGGCCGGCCTGGTGCTCCTGCTGGTGCGCGGGTTGGTGCCGATGCTCGATAGCAACGGCGGCCCACGTATCGATGCACCGATCTTCGCCGCGCTGAACACCTTGCAGATCTACCTGTGGATCGCCCTGTTCAATGCGGTGCTGCTGATCAGTTGGGCGCGTTATCAGCAACGGCGCGGCAAGCAGTTTGCCCAACGGCGTGCGGCGACCAAGGCGTTGAGTGATCACGGCTTGAGCGAGAGTTTCCGCCTGGCGGCGGGTGAGCTTGAGCAACTGCGCCGGCCGGGGGTGTTGGTGATTCATAACGATCAGGAGGGCGGGGTGCAGGCGGTGACGTCGCATGATTCCCGTGAGGTGCGGCGGCCAGAGTTGAAACTTGTAGTAGGGCAGGAAAATTAATATTTAGCCGTGGGAAATTTCCTAATTCTTTTAGGGAGTTTCCTATGTAGTTTTTTCAGCAATCCCAAGACAATTCAAATCGAGGGCTGATGCTGGACTGATTGCTCGTAAAAAAGCCCATCAAAAACTGTATCAGTTTTGATACCACTGGTCTGAAAATGGGTTTGAATTTCAAACGAAATTCTTTCCTATTTATAATTTATTGATATTTATTAATAAGTTATATGTTTTTAAGCTAGCAATTAAAGCTCAGCCAAAATATTGGCTCGCAATTCCTTCGATGTTATTTTGCCATCCCTCGCAATTCGATGGAGCGAATATGTCTTTTTTAGTGCCAAGGACTCGGCTGCTGCTGGGCGTCTGCTTGCTGGCGTGCGTTGCTCTGAATAGTGCAACGGCCGCCACGTTTGCTGGCGATCAAGAGCTGATCCGCGAGCGGCAAAATCGCTTGCTGGAAGAACAGCAACGCCGCCTTGAAGAGCTCAAGAGCCTGCCCGGTAAATCGGCTGAGCCGGCGGCTTCTGTTGTGCCAGTGGATACTCGCTGCTTCCCCATCAAGGACATCGAACTCAAGGGCGCCGACAGCCTGTCCGCGGCTGACCGCGAACGCTTGCTCAAGCCTTATATCGACCAATGCCTGGGCGTCTCGCAACTCAACGCCGTGCTCAAGGCGATCACCGATTACTACATCGACAAGGGCATGGTCACCAGCCGTGCCTATCTGCCACAACAGGACCTGTCCACCGGGCACCTGCAAGTGTTGGTGGTGGAAGGCAAGCTCGAAGGCTTGAAAGGCGCGGACAATAGCCAACTGTCGGATCGCGAACTGGCCATGGCCTTTCCTGGCAAAAACGGCGAGCTGCTGAACCTGCGGGAAATCGAGCAGGCCATCGACCAGCTCAACCGTTTGCCGTCCAACCAGGCCCAAATGGAACTGGCGCCCGGCGATGCCGTGGGCGGCAGTTCGGTGCTGGTGAAAAACACTCCGCAAAAGCCTTGGCGCGTCAGCCTGTCGCGCAATAACGACGGGCAGAAAAGCTCTGGTGAACAGCAATGGGGCACTGGTTTTGAATGGGACAGCCCTCTGGGGCTAGCGGATCAGCTGATCCTGCGCGGTGGCCACGACGCCATCAGCGATCATCAGAAAACCTCGAAAAACGCCATGCTGTATTACAACGTGCCGTGGGGCTGGTGGAACTTCAACTACAGCTACAACCAGAGCGATACCCGCTCGCTGATCCAGGGCGACGGGTTTGACTTCAAGCAAACCGGCGACAGCCAGAACCACCAACTGCGGGCCGAGCGGGTGGTGCATCGTGATTCTCTGAGCAAAACCTCACTCAGTGTTGGCTTGGCTCATCTGCGTACCAACAACTACATCGAAGGCAGTCGCCTGGCTGTCAGCAGTCATCGCCTCAGCGAACTGCAATGGGGCATCAACCACGGGCGGCGGGTCGGCAACGCCTTTGTCAACGTCGACCTGGGCATGCAAAGCGGTATCGGCTTGCTCGATGCCCAGGCCCAGGATGAACGTGGCGAATTCGGCAGTCGCCAGCCCAATTCGCGCTACCGCAAATACACCGCCACCGCCAGCTACCTGCAACCGTTCACGTTGTGGGGCGAGTCGTTCAGCTTCACTAGCCTTGCCACCGGCCAACGCAGTGAAGACATGCTGTTCAGCCCGCAGCGCATGAGCCTTGGCGGTTCGTCTTCAGTGCGCGGGTTCAAGGATCAGCAACTGACCGGCGACAGCGGCGGCTACTGGCGCAACGACCTGCGCTGGTCGCGCCCGGTGCTGGTGGACTGGCTGCGCCCGGCCTTCGGCGAATACGGCGTGAGCCTGGGTTACGACCAGGGCGTGATCCGCAACGACCGCTACAACCGCGAAGTACATGGCCGTGTCTCCAGCAACTCCGTGGAGCTGTTCGCCCGCGGCAAGCATGTCAGTACCAGCGTGACCTTTGCCCACTCTTTGGAACGTCCGGCCGCCATGAACGAGCGCGAAGCGCCGGTCTATTTCCGGATGGATTTCTACCTGTAATTCAACGCCTAGCCGCATCGAGAATTTGACATGGATGTCCGACAGTTTGCCTTCCTCGCCCGCCAGCCCTCTTCGGCCTTGAAGCGTCGTGACACCTTCTGTGGCGTGCCCAAAAGTGGCCTGGCGCTGATCCTGGCCAACGCGCTGTTCTGGCAGCCGCTGCTGGTCCAGGCCGAAGGCATCGTGGTCAGCGGCCCCGGCACCACGCTGGGCGCGGCAGGCAATGGCGTGCCGGTGGTGAACATCGCCACCCCCAATGGCAGCGGCCTGTCCCACAACCAGTTCAAGGACTACAACGTCGGCGCCAACGGCCTGATCCTCAACAACGCCACGGGCCGTACGCAAGAAACGCAACTGGGCGGGATCATCCTCGGCAACCCCAACCTCAAGGGCGGCGCCGCCAACATCATCCTCAACGAAGTCAACGGGGGCAGCCCCAGCCAGTTGCGCGGCTACACCGAAGTCGCGGGCCAATCGGCCAAAGTCATCGTCGCCAACCCCTACGGCATCACCTGTAACGGTTGCGGCTTTATCAACACCCCCAACGTCACCCTGACCACCGGCAAACCCATCCTCGACAACGGCCGCCTGGACCGCTACCAGGTCGATGGCGGCGCGGTGAGCATCGACGGCCAGGGCTTGAATGCCGACAACGTCGACCGCTTCGAAATCATCACCCGCTCGGCCAAGATCAACGCGCAGATCAATGCACGCAACCTGACCGTGATCGCCGGGCGCAATGACGTGAATGCGCAGACCTTGGACGCCACGGCGCGTGCCGATGATGGCAGTGCCAAGCCAACACTGGCGATCGACTCCTCGGCGCTGGGTGGGATGTATGCGGGGGCGATTCGGTTGGTGGGGACTGAGGCTGGGGTGGGGGTGAAGCTGGATGGCACCCTGGCGGCCAGTGGTGGTGATATCCAGTTGGATGCCAGTGGGCGGTTGACTATGGCGCAGGCCAAAACCGAAAGCGGCGCGATCAACATCAAGGCCGCCAGCGTGCAGACCCAAGGGGCGGTTCATGCTGCCACCACCCTGGATGTGCAAAGCGCTGGCGATCTGCACAACCAGAACAACCTGAGTGCCCGGGACCGCATTACGTTGACCAGCGGCGGGCAGCTGACTAACAGCGGGATTGTCGAGGCTGGGGTCAACCTGGACCTGAGTCGCAACACCTCCGGCGACCTCAGCCTCAGCGCGCAAGCGATCAATAACAACGGCAGTAGTCTGGTCGCCAGCCGCAACCTGAGCGTCAGCGCGGCACAAGCCCTGAACAACCAGGGTGCAACCATGAGCGCTAAACAGCACGCCACCATTAGCGCGGGGATCCTGGACAACCAGAATAAAGGCCGGGTACTGAGCACGGGCAACCTGAGCCTGAATGCCAGTCAATTGCTCAACGACCAAGGTGGGCTGGTCACCAGCAACGGGCCTTTGACCGCGACAGTCGGCCAGTTGAGCAATCGCAGCGGCGAAGTTTCAAGCCTGGGCGCGGCCACGTTGAACATAACCTCGCTGGACAACGTCGCAGGCCTGGTTACTGCCAACCAGGGACTGCGTATCACTGCCAGCGGAGCCATCAATAACCAAGGCGGGAAACTAACCAGCCTGGATACCTTGACCCTCACCGCAGGTGCTGTTGATAACAGTGCCACAGGGCTTATCACCAGCAACCAGGCGTTGACTGCCAACGTTGCCAACCTGAACAACCACACCGGTCAACTGACCAGCGTCAAGGGCCTGACCCTGGACGTGAACAAGGGGCAGTTGAACAACCAGGGCGGCTTGATCCGTGGATCGACGCTGGCCTTGAACAACCTCGTCGACGTCGGCAACCAGAGCGGTGAAATCTCTAGCGCCGAGGCGTTCACTTTCGCCGCCAATAGCCTGGACAACACTGGCGGCAAGTTGCTCAGCGATCAGGGCCTGACCCTGCGCCTGGACCAGGCGTTGACCAACGTCAAAGGCCTGGTCTCGGCCAACGGGCTTGATGTCCGTGCGTTCAGTGTGAACAACAGCACGGGTACGCTCACCAGTGATGCCAGCCTGTCGCTGAACCTGGACGGGGCCCTGGCCAACGACCTCGGCGAAGTTTCCAGCGCCAGCGCCACGCAAGTGCAGGCTGCAAGCCTGGATAACAGCGGCGGCAAGGTCACGGGCAATACCGCGTTGAACGTCGATGTACGTGGCGCGTTGAACAACCGCCAGGGTGTGCTTGGTAGCGGCCAAACGGCATCGATCAAAGCCGCCAGCCTGGATAACCGCGACACCGGCAAAGTGCTCAGTGACGGTAGCCTCACCACGCGTATCGCAGGGCTGCTGGATAACCAGAATAACGGCCTGCTTTCTGCCAAAAGCGCGATGGATGTGCAGGCGGGCAGCCTCGATAACCGTGGCGGTAGTTTGAGTGGCAAAGACCTGTTGACCCTGAACACGGCCAGCCTGGATAACCGTGGGGGCAAGGTCAGTGCCGACAAGGACATGCAACTCAATGTCGGTCAGTTGGACAACCAGGCAAAGGGCCTGATCAGTGGGCAGGCGGCGATCCATTACTTGGGCACGACCCTGCGTAACCAAGACGGTTTGCTCAGTGGTGTAGGGCCGGTACGCATCGACGCGACGACCGTGGAAAACGCCAGTGGGCGTATCTCCAGCCAAGGCGATCTAACGGCCAACGTCACCCATTTCAATCAGCAAAAAGGTGAGCTGGTTGCACAAGGCAATTTGCGCCTGACTGGCAGCACGCTCAACAACAGCAGCGGTGGCCTGATTGGCGCGACAAAAGCGCTAACCCTGACCGTCGATGACATCAACAACCAGGCCGGGGCAATCTCCAGCGCCATGGACGTGAGCCTTGCGGGCAGCCATTTGAACAACAGCAGCGGCAAGCTGTTGGCCGGTACCGACCTGGGACTCAAGGTGGCGCAAGTCATCAACCAGAGTGCAGGTTTGTTGTTCGGTAAAGGCAAGGTGACCCTGCAAGGCCAGAGCCTGGACAACAGCGGCGGCACGGTTTCTGGTCAGCAAAGCCAGAGCCTGACGTTGAGCGGTGATCTGAATAACACCGGCGGTCTGCTCACCAGCGAAGGCACTATCACCGTCACGAGCGCCGGGCTGAACAATACGTCGGGCCAGGTATCGAGTGCCGGGGCCATGGCGTTGAGCACCACAGGTACATTGACTAACCAAAAGGGCGCAGTGACCAGCGGCCAGGGCTTGACTCTTAACAGCGCGAGCCTGGACAACCGTACCGGCACAATCAGCGCCAAGGCCGCTGCGGGTATTACCACCGGGGCCTTTGACAATAGCCAGGCCGGCAAACTGATCAGCAATGACACCCTTGATCTGAAGGCCGCACAAGTAAGCAATGGTGCGGGCAGCCGCATCGCCAGCGATAACGCGCTGACCGCCAGTGTCAGTGGGTTCGACCAGCAGGGCGGGCAGATCTACAGCAAGACTTCACTGAGCCTGGACCTCAATAACGGCCAACTGAACAACCAGTTGGGCTTGATCAACGCGCCGTTGCTGATGCTTAAAAACCTCAACGGGGTCAACAACCAGGGCGGTGAGATTTCCAGCGCCCAGGCGTTCGCCCTGACCAGTAAAAACCTGGATAACAGCAACGGCAAACTCATCAGCACTCAGGCTCTGACGCTGCGCATCGATCAGGCCCTGAGTAACATCAAAGGCTTGATTTCTGCTGCTGCGCTAAAGGTCCATGGCGCCAGCCTGGACAACAGCAGCGGCATGCTCAGCAGCCGTGGGGAGTTGGGGGTTGCGGTCGGTGGCGCTTTCAAGAACCAAAGCGGCTCGGCGATTGGTGATGGCAACGTGCAACTTGCAGCTGCCAGTCTGGATAACCGCGATGGGAAGATTTCCAGCAAAGCTGATCTCACGTCGAACATCGCGGCAATCACCAACCAAAACGGCGCCCTGATCGCTCAAGGTGCGCTCGCCCTTACAGGCCAGACGCTGGACAATCAAAAAAATGGGTTTGTGGGCGCCAACCAACGTGCCGACATCAACGTGGGCGCTGTGGATAACCGCGGTGGTGAGATATCCAGCAAAGCTGCCGTACAGCTCACCGGTCAGCGGCTGGATAACAGTGATGGCGGCCTGGTGCTCGCGGCAACTGACCTGAAACTGAATGTGGACAACGTGCTCAACCGTAACAAGGGCCAACTCAGCGGCCAGAGCGGTGTGAGCCTGACAGGCGCCAGTCTGGACAACAGCGGCGGCAGCCTTGTCAGCCAGAAAGACCTTGGCCTTGAACTCAGTGGCGAGCTGAACAACAAACAAGGTCAGGTGAGCAGTGAAGGCCTCCTGACTGTTGACGCCGCCAGCTTGAACAACCGTCAAGGTCGCGTGTCCAGTGCTGGCGCGTTGAACGTCACCACCACAGGCGCCCTGGATAACCAAGGCGGGGAACTGGTCACCGATGCAGGCTTGACGCTGAACAGTGCCAGCCTCGATAACAGCCAGAAAGGCACCCTCAGCAGCACTTCAGCCCTGAACATCACCACCGGCGCGTTCGACAATAGCCACGCCGGCAACGTCAGCACCAGTGACACCCTCGACATCAGTGCAGGGCAATTGACCAACCAGGATGGCGGCCGCCTGACCAGTAACAAGGCCCTGACCGCCAAGGTAAGCGGCCTGGACCAACAGGGCGGAAAACTGTTCAGCAATACCTCTGTTGCGCTGGACCTGAACCACGGTCAATTGAACAACCAGGGCGGTCTGATCAACGGCCCGCTGTTGATGCTGAAAAACCTCAAGGGCGTGAACAACCAGGGCGGTGAAATCTCCAGTGCCCAGGTGTTCACCCTGGCTGCAAACAGCCTGGATAACGCCAGCGGCAAACTGCTCAGCAACCAGGCGCTGACCTTGCGCATCAACCAGGTGCTGAACAACGTCAAAGGCCTGATCGCCGCCCAGTCCATCGACGGCCGCGCCGCCAGCCTGGACAACGGTGGCGGCACCCTGACCAGTCGTGGCGACACGTTGTTGAATGTCGACGGCCAGTTCAGCAACCAGAACCAGGGACTGATCAACGCGGCTAACGTTCTGACCCTCAACAGCACCGGCCTGAACAATCAGGGCGGCTCTGTACTGGGCAAGTCCATTGCCATCGACCTTGGCAGTGCCACCGGCGACTTGAACAACACGTCCGGCCTGATCACCACCGACGGCCTACTGACCATCAAGCACCTGCGGGACCTGAGCAACCAGGGCGGCGAAATCTCCACCGCGCAGAACCTCAACCTCAGTGGTCGCACGTTGGATAACAGCGCCGGCAAACTGATCAGCAACAACCTGCTGACCCTGAGCGGCAATAAGCTGGTCAACCAGGGCGGCCTGATGTCCGGCTGGCAGGGTGTCAGTGTCAGTGGTGTCGACCTGGACAACCGCAACCAAGGCACCGTTTCCAGCCGTTATGGCAACGTCGATGCCACCCTGAGCAACAGCCTGCTCAACAGCGGTGCCGGTGCGCTGGTCAGCCAAAAAGTTCTGAACGTCACCGCAGCCAGCCTCGACAACAGCGACAAAGGCATCCTTTCCAGTGCTGGCGGGCAAACCGTCACCGTCACCGGTCTGCTCAACAATGCCCAAGGTGGGCTGATCGACAGCGGCGCCGCCCTTGACCTGCAAGTGCAAACGCTCAACAACGCAGGCGGCACGGTCAATGCGCAACAGGCCCTGGGCCTGACCGGCACCACCCTCGACAACAGCGCCGGCGCCCTGATCGGCAACGGCGCTGTGACCCTCGACCTGCTTGGCGACCTGACCAACACCAACGGCAAACTCGCCAGTGCTGGTGCGCTGCTGCTCAAACGCGCCAGTCAGATCAACAACCAGGGCGGTCAACTGGTGAGTCAAAGCCTGCTGACCCTGTTCGCGGGCAGCCTGGACAACCGCAACCGTGGCACCGTCGCCGCCAACGGTACAGTGACCGTCACCACCACGGGCGTCGTGCAAAACAACAATGATGGCCTGATCTACAGCCAGAACGCCGACCTGAAACTCAAGGCCGCCAGCCTTGACAACGCCAAAGGCTCGATCCAAAGCCAGACCGCCCTGAACCTCGACATCAGCGGCGCCCTCGACAACCAGAGCGGTAAAGTCATCGCCCAGACCGGCGATGTGGACATCAGCGCCGCGACCATCGACAACCGTGGCGGTACCCTGGCCAGCCTCAAAGGTGCCCTGCAAGCCAAGGCGCTTGGCGGCTGGTTGCGCAACGACTTTGACCTGAACAACAACCGCCAGGCTGGCACCATCCAGGCACAAAGCCTGAACCTGAGTAGCACCAGCCTCAATAACAACGGTGGGCGCATTGCCGCGCAAACCGGCGACACCGACGTCACCACCGGTGCCTTCGACAACCGCGATGGCGGGCTGTACGCCAAAGGGATGGTCAAGGTCATCGGCAGCAGTTTTGATAACAGCGGTGATGTACGCGGCCAGGTGGCAGGCGGGCAGGTTGACCTCAAGCTCAATGGCGGGGCGCTGAACAACCAGAAAGGCATTATTGAAAGTGACACCACCCTGAGCGTCAGCGCGGGCAGTGTGGATAACCAGAAGGGCCAGTTGCGGGCGCTGGGGACGAGTGGCAAGACCGGGTTTCAGATTGGCGGGGTGTTTGATAACCGTGATGGCAGCCTGGAAACCGCCAACAGCGACCTGACGTTGAACGCTGGCAGCTTCCAGAACGTGGGCGGCAGTGTCTTGCACGTAGGGGCCGGTACGTTTGATATCAGTACCGCCAACCTGACCAATACGGGCGGCAACGTTGTCACCCGTGGCGGCCTGACCCTGACGGCTGACAACTGGACCAACAGCAGCGTGATCCAGGCGGGACGGTTGATGGTCAACGTCAACACCCTCAACCAAACGGCAGGGGGCCAGTTGCTGGCTTCCAATAGCTTGGTAGGTAACGGCGGCAACTGGAGCAACGACGGGCTGATTGCCAGTGACGGCAGCCTCCAGTTGACGTTGGGCGGGACCTATAGCGGCAGTGGCCGGGCCAGCAGCCAGGGCACCTTTGGGTTGAGTGCCACGCAGGTAAGCCTGGCCATTCCTGGGAGCCTGGCGGGGGGCGGGACTACATCGATTGATGTGGGACAACTGATTAACCGTGGCCGGATCACTTCTGTCTCTGACCTGAATATCAAAGCCGGTACCGTTCAGAATATTGGCACCTTGGGTGCGGCTGAAGACCTCACTATCACTGCCCAAAGCCTGATCAATGATCGCGACGCGGCAGATCTCAATATTCGTGGTTTCGCCTTCAGTGGTGAAAGCTCGACGTTCAACGTCAATGACTTCACAAATAATTACGGTGAAGTCGTCAGCCTGGGTGGCCTGACAGTGGCAGGTTTTTCCGCAGGTACCTCGGCACAAAGTTTTCGTAACACATCGGGTAATATTCAAAGCACGGGTGATATGACCCTTGCAGCGAATGAAGTGGTGAACGAGCGTGAGAAGTTCCAGCTCAATCAGAAGCTGACATCCGCCAGTCTCAGCATCACTTGCATACAACATTGCGGAGGAGGCTGGAGCGACAGGAGAACCCAGTTAACCCTGAACCGCACAATTGACAGTGTGATCGAGGAAGACTCTCCGTCGGCGACCCTTAGTACCGGGCGTAACCTGAGTATCACCAGCCAAAACTTTTCCAATAAATACAGTGTGGTATCCGCTACCAATGATCTCTCTATTCAGGGCGTAAACATTGTTAATCAGGCGGCGATAGGGGGTTCTGGAACGGGCAATGGTGTGTACACGGCTGCGCCGAAGATTCCCAAGGGCCAGCACAATGCTCTGGTTCAAGCGGTCGCGATCTACAATCGTGATCACCCGCCCAGCTCACCGGTGGATGAGGCCGCCCTTGCAGCACTCCTGGCGAAATTCAATCCGGTGATCTTTGCCGGTATCAATAATCCCATTGAAATAAAAACCAACGGGGTCATCGCCGCCCCCGCCATTATCCAGGCTGCTGGCAACGCCAAACTCAGTGCCAGTAACGACATCAGTAACATCAACGTGCTCAAGACTGCTCTGGCAGTCAACGGTCGCGCGCTCGACACCGCTGTGGGCGATCACAAGACCGCTGTGGTAGTTGTTAATGCACAACTTCCTCCAGATCTTGCCCAGCAACAAATCAACCCAATAACGCTTCCCGGTTTCGATTTGCCCTCGGGCCAGAACGGGCTGTTCCGCCTGAGTCAGCAAGAGAGTAGCGCGCCGGCCACCCTTGCCCCACAAAGCTGGAGCATGGGCAGTGCTGTCATCAATACCGAACAGCGTCAGCAAGCATTACCTATCAGTCCTGGGCGCGAAATTCAGTTGAGTGACGCCAGTCAGGCATCGGCCAGCACCCTGGAGCAGGTTCAGGCCATTCGTCAAAAGATCGATGTTGTCGCAGGTATCGATTCACTCAACGTTGTCGCGCCGGCTGCACCGCTTAGCGACGCTGAACTTCCAGGTCGCACGGTTGCGGCCGATCCTCTGCAAGCGGCGCCCGTAGGGATTCTGGCAACTGCTGCTGATACACAAACCATCAACCGTGTTCAGGGCCTGCCCACCAACCTAGTGTCGTCGCAGCCGCACAAGTACCTGATCGAAACCAATCCGGCCCTTACCAACCTCAAGCAGTTCATGAGCTCGGACTACTTGCTGTCCAAATTGGGCTACAACCCTGATGACAGTTGGAAGCGTTTGGGCGATGGCTTCTATGAGCAGCGACTGATCCAGCAGGCCGTAGTGGCCCGTACCGGGCAACGTTTCCTGGCCGGTGTTAACACCGACGAGCAGTTGTTCAAGTACTTGATGGATAACGCCCTCAAGAGCAAACAGACGTTGGATTTGGCCGTGGGCGTAAGCCTGATGTCAGAGCAGGTTGCAGCCCTGACCCATGACATTGTCTGGCTTGAAAAAAACCTAGTGAACGGTGAGGAAGTGTTGGTCCCGGTGCTGTACCTGGCGCACTCCAATAACCGTCTGGCACCTAACGGTGCGTTGATTGCCGGTAATGACCTCAGCTTGATTGCCGGGAAAAACCTTGATAACGCCGGCACCCTGCGTGCGAGCAACAACCTATCTGCCCAAGCCGATAACGATCTGACCAACAGTGGGCTGATCGAGGCCGGTAATCGTCTGGATCTGCTGGCGGGCAACAACATCGTCAACAAATCTGGCGGCATTATTGCAGGCCGTGATGTGAGCCTGAAGGCGATCAACGGTGATGTGATCAACGAACGCACGATTACCACCTACCGGGAAGATCATGGTAACAACCGCCAACTTCAGCAAGGTTATGCAGACAGCGCGGCGCGGATTGAAGTGGCTAACAATCTGAGCGTTGGGGCGGGGCGCGACGTCAACAACCAGGGTGGTGTTCTGAGGAGTGGTGCCGACATCACTATTCAGGGCGGGCGTGACGTCAACATAACCTCGGCTGAACAGATGAGTCGGGTGAACCTGAACAGCAAAATCAGTAGCCAGGACATCAAGCAATTTGGCTCCGCGCTAGAGGCTGGGCGCGACCTGAAGGTCGGTGCCGGTCGTGATATCAATGCCATCGCCAGCCAGATCGACGCCAAGCGCGACATTGCCATGGCGGCTACGGATAACCTGACCTTGGCGTCGGCGGCGAACGAGCAGCACTCTGGGTATAACTCCAAGAAGCTCAAGATCCAGGAAGACCACGTTCAGCAGGTATCCACCACGCTGAAGGCCGGTGGAGACGTGGCGCTGAGCGCCGGGCAGGATTTGGCACTGATCGCCAGCCGGGTCACTGCGGGTGATGAAGCCTATCTCGTGTCTGGGAAAAACCTTGAACTCAAGTCCGCTGAGGACCAGGACTACAGCTTCTACAGCAAGACCAAGAAGAGTTCATCGGGTAAAAAATTCCGCCTGGATGAAACCGACAGCACCACCAACATTGGCAGCCTGGTGACCTCCGGTGGCAACAGCACGCTGGTTGCCGGGGAAAACCTGCTACTGGCCGGTAGCGGGGTGAATGCCGAGAAAGGCACGGCGAAGTTGGTCGCGGGTGAGGATGTACAGATCCTCGCGGTGAGCGATTCCGACAGCGCCCGCCATGAGCGCAAGCAGAGCAAAAGCAGTTGGGGCGGCTTCAAGTCGAGCAAGGTCCAGGACAAGGTCGCCGAGACGCGTACCACTGCAGTGGGCAGCATGGTCTCCGGTGAAACGGTCAGTGTGGCGGGCGGGCAAGACGTAACAGTCACCGGCTCGGCGCTGGTCAGTACCGCTGACCTGACGGTACAGGCCGGGCGTGACCTGACCATCGACGCAGCACAGAACACCTTCTCGCGCACGGACATGCACAAAGAGAAAAGCCGCGACCTGACCGGGGTGTTGACGGGTAACAAGTTGGGCCTGGACGACATCACGGGCAATCAACACCTGTCGATCAGCAGTCAGAAGCGCAACGGGACGGCACAGGAAACAACCCTGACCGGCAGCACTGTCGGCTCCAGCGCCGGCAACGTCTCGCTGACGGGCGGGCGTACGTTGAGTGTGGTGGCCAGTGATTTGGTCAGCACTAAAGATATGGCACTGGGTGGCTCTGATGTGACCATTGCCGCAGGCACGCAGACGGCCAGCCAAACCACCCAGGAAAGCTCCAGGAGCCTGGCTGTGGGACGAGTTATCGGTGGAACGGTTGTAGATACTGCCAGAAGCATTCGTGACGGAATCGAAGCCGCCAAGGATGCCGATGATCCGCGTCTCAAAGCCGTGAAGCTGGCCCAGGTGGCCTTGAACGCCTACAACCTGGGTGGCCAGGCCATCGATGCCAATGGTCAGAGCTCGGGTTTCAAGGACAAGCAAGGCGGCACGGCCAGCAACGGTTCGCTGATCAAGATCGGCACCGAACTGAGCAATACCCGCAGCAAAAGCAGCAGCGAGTACCACAGTGAAACGGCACGGCAGAGCACGCTCAATGCAGGCCAGGCACTGTCGATTGTGGCCACCGGCAAGGCTGCTGAAACGCAAGGGGATATCCATGTCATTGGCAGTGAGCTGAAGGCGGCCAATACCACGTTGGAGGCTAAAAACGACATCACCCTGCAAAGCGCTCAGAACATCAGCGAGCGGAAAAACGACAGTAAAAACGACAAAACCAGCATCGGCGCCAGCTTCAACATTGGCGAGCAAAACGGCTTCACCCTGGATCTTGGCGCACAAATCGCCAAAAACATGGGCTCTGGCAGCTCCGTGACCCAGGTCAACACCACGCTGGAGACCGGCGCGCTGGTGCTGAACAGCGGCCAGGACACCACGCTGGCTGGCGCCCAGGTACGTGCGGACAGCATCAAGGCGGATGTCGGCCGCGACCTCAACATCGCTTCGCGCCAGGACATCGACACGCAGAAGAGCAAGCAAAGCAGCGCCGGCGCGGGGGCGAGTATCTGCGTGCCGCCGTTCTGCTATGGCACGACAGTCGCGGCGTCCGGCAGCGTGGCAGCCGGGAACATGAACAGCGACTACAAGGCGGTTACCGACCAGACCGGGTTGTACGCGGGCCAGGGTGGTTATGACATCAACGTTGGCAAAACCACCACGTTGCAAGGTGCTGTGATTGCCAGTGAGGCCAGTGCCGACAAGAACCACCTCGACACCGACCGCCTGCTGACCAGCGATATCAAGAACACCAGCAAGATCAAAAGTACCTCGGCGAGCGCGGGCATCTCTGGCAGCAGCAGTAGCGGGCTTTTGATGGCCCCGCCGATGGGCGCCGTGCTGAGTGAATCCGACAGCAGCAAAACCCGGGCAGCCGTCAGCGAAGGCACGATTGTGGTGCGCAACCCCGAGGGCGCCAGCGACCTGGTCGGCCTCAACCGCGACACGCAAAACGCCAACAAGCACCTCGACAAGCCGGATGAAAAGGCCATGCGCGAACGCGTGGACCTGATCAACAGCTCTGCGGACCTGGCGCGCACCATTGGCAGCACCATCGCCAAGGCAAAAGTTGACGAGTCTGAAGACCCCAACAGCGACATCGGCAAAGCGGCCCGGCAGAAGTTGCGGGAAAGTGGGATCACCGAGCCCACCACCTTGCAAGTGAGGCAGCAGGCCGAGCGTGATTACGGTATGGGGAGCAGTTTCCAGCGCACGACGCAAACCGTAACCGCCATCGTGCAGGGGATTGCCGGCGGCAACGTAGGCGCGGCCATCGCGGGCGCTAGTGCGCCCCACCTGGCGCAGTTGGTCAAGGACATGACGCCGGACGATGACGCCGCCAACCTCATGGCACACGCGGTGTTAGGGGCGGTGTTGGCCAGGGCCAGTGGTAACTCGGCACTGGTTGGGGCGAGTGGTGCGGTGGCGGCTGAGGCTACGGCGAAGTTGATCCGTAATCAGCTGTATGGAGATGTGAGTAATGACCAGCTGACAGCGGAGCAGAAACAGACGATCTCGGCGTTGTCGACGTTAGTGGCAGGGGTTGCGGGTTCTGCGGTGGGCAAGGATGCGCTGAGTGCGGTGGCGGCGGCGCAGGTTGGGAAGAATGCGGTTGAGAATAATGCGCTTAGTGATTTGGTGGACGCGGCATCGCAGGGTAAGACGCCCCAGCAGGTCGCTGACGAGCGCGTCGAAGCACAAAACGAACGCTACAAGCAGCAAAACTGTGCCGGAATGAGCGCGGAAGCGTGCTCGGTGAAAATGTATACCCAGCGCCAGGAAGAACTGAAAGATATCCTCACTACAGGTGCGGATTTCGTGCCGGTGGTCGGGGATATCAAGAGTTTTGCCGAAGCTCATAGCGCTCTGGATTACCTAGCAGCAACGATTGGTATAATACCTGGCGCCGGTGATGTTGCCGGAAAACTCATAAAAGGTGCAGAAAAGGCCCTGAAAGCTGGAGATATCGATACAGCGTCGAAACTGCTTAATCGGGCCAGTAATGAGATTCAGGGTGCAAAAGGCGCAGGGCAAGCTTTACGGGAAGTTGAAATTAGTTCTGGTGGTAAAGGTGCGTGGAATAAAGAGTTGAATAAGCCTGTGCCGAATACCGTATATAAAGTCGATGGAAATAAAACCTTCCAAACAGATGGCTTGGGCCGCGTTGAGAAAGTCGAGTCAAATCTTTCATTGACTAAAAATGATCGGAATACATATCAGCAATGTGTGGCAGGAAAGTGTGGCGTCACTGGGGACGAGGGTGGGCACTTGATTGCTAGTATATTCAACGGACCTGGGGAGAGATTGAACCTCCTTCCCATGAATGGGAACTTGAATAAAGGTACTTGGAAAACTATGGAGAATACATGGGCGTCCGCACTTAAGGAGGGCAAACAGGTTAGCGTGAAGATTGAGCCTGTGTATTCTGGCAAAAGTGTTCGGCCAGATAGCTTTAATGTCGAGTATTCAATAGGCGGTGCTCGTCCAAAAGAGATTGTATTTAAAAACTCACCAGGTGGAAATTGATGCGTAATGATGATGATATCTACAATGACATTGGGGGAATTTTATTTGAGATTGCTCCCGACGGAGCCTGTAAAATTATAATGCGCGCACAGCTATCCCAAGAGCTAGATAGCTGTGAGTATGAGTATGACTACGTTGATGAACAAGGTAACGTTGCCTGGTTCACGGCAGGCGGGCGAGCCAATACAGATATTTTAGACCTTTTAACAGAACTGCGTAGTTGGTATGTTGAGAATAAACTTACAGGAGGGCTGCCAGCGTGGAGTGGCTGTGAGGTGACCTTGGACTTAGTTAAAGTTAAAATTAGTATAGACTTTATTTATCCTTGAGAACTAAGTGGCAGGTTTAGATGTAGGGGCTGAGGCTGAATGTGGGGTGTTTTTGAAGTAGAAAAGAGAAAAGGGGACGGATTTATTTTTGCTTCGAGGGTGGCGGAGTCTGATTACGATTTTTCTGGGGTTGTTTTTAAGGGAGATGATTGTCTTGCGGCTTGCGTAGCTTTGCTCTTTAATAATTTGGTTTTGTTTTTGTGTATTCGGAGGTTTATTTTAACTAAGCCATTCGACTAAAATCCGACCTTTTTTGTGATGCTTATATGCTGTAGCAGAAAAAGAAAAATTTATTTTTGTCCCTTTGCTAGGCTATAAGCTCTTAAGGAAGGAGGTTCATTATGCCTAGGATGGGACGTGTCGTTCTACCAAACTATCCGCACCATATTGTTCAACGTGGTCACAATCGTCAGGTTGTATTTGCCGCGCCAGAAGATTACCAACGCTATGTAGGGGATCTTCGGGAACTGAAGGAGGCATTTGGCGTAAAAGTATATGCCTATTGTTTAATGACCAATCATATTCATTTGTTAGTCGCACCAAGCGAGTCGGTTGCTGGTTTGGGGCAGCTTATGAAGGCGCTTGCAGCACGAGCTACTCGTTATCGGAACCGGATAGAAGGGCGGACAGGTACTTTATGGGAGGGTCGCTATAAGTCGAGCGTGGTGCAGTCCGAAAGTTATTTTCTGGCGTGCTGTCGATATATCGAGCTGAATCCTGTTCGTGCCGATATGGTGGCGAGTGCGGCAGACTACCCATGGTCAAGTTATAACGCTCGAGTCGGCTGTTCTCCTGATAACGATTGGTTAGATATTGATGATTACTTTGATGTGCCGGGTGATACAAAGCAGGACAGGCATGAAAGTTACAAGAGCTTCGTAAATCAGGCTGTTTCAAACGATGAGTTGAAAACGATACGTCTGGCTCTACAGCGCGGGCAACTTACTGGAACTACTCGCTTCACCGATGAGGTCGAGCGTATCGCAGGAATCCGAATCGCATCTCGAGGGCAAGGTAGGCCACGGCGCGATAGATAAAAATAAATCTGTCCCCTTTTTTCTGCTTTTTTCTGTCCCCTTTTTTCTTTTTTGTCCAATACATCTTGCCTGATGGTTCGCGAGTTCGGGTGATGCAGGCGGATGGTCGAAGTCCCCAGCGCGCATCATTCGAGAACGCTAATGGCGGACCTGTTGATCCGACTACTGGAAAGCCGCCGCAGCCCCCGCAAGGTTTATCGAAGGCTGAACGGAAGCAGTGGATTAGAGAGCGTACGCATATTGAACAGGTGGACTAAATGATGAATACACTCTTGCAGGCTGTGGCTCTTTTGTTGCCTATGAAAATTGAAAGAGTATTTTGGGATGGCGATACTTTTATGCTTTTTTCGGCGGGTTGGAGCTTTCGGACTGAGAGTGCGTGGCGTGTGTCTAAGGGGGGGAGTTGCTGTTCGCTTGTTGGGATGACGATGCCCTTGACCATGTTTCTGAGTTTTTAGGCTTATCCATTGTTGAGGTAGGTTGGCTTATTGATGCTCAGCCAATTGATCCATTTTTTAAATTATCTGACGGCCGCGTCTTGAATGCATTTTGTTCGTCATCAACTGAGCCTTGGCTTATGGAGTTCTCGGATGGGGCCGTTTATTTAGGGAATACTTAATTTTATAAAGTTTTCTTGGTGCAAAAGGCGTTAACACACCACTAGGCTTGGACTAAAAGGGGACAAGGGGACAGATTTATTATTAGGAGTAAGAAAAATTATTTTATGGAGTGGGATTTTTCCTTAATTTTTTAGGAAATTTCCTATTTTGCTTGCTCGTCATTCCTACGACAATCGCGCGGTTAACCCGCCTTCCCAAGCGTATTTTTAACACTGAATTATGATTTTTGTTATTAATCAATCGGTTAGTTGGCTCTCCGGATGAGCCTTTCACGAGATTAAAAAACGCAGTGCCAACAACCTGCCCGCCACTGATCGCGAACCAATTGTGCAGGCCATTGATCAGCTCAATACACAGGTCGCCGGGTAGCGGCAGGCGAGGGCCAATTAGGCCATTACGGTTTTACACCTGCAACCACCGAGATAGTGGGCGGATTTGCCCGTCATACATGGAGTTTTACATGAAGCCAAAGCCGTTTAAAAAAAGCCTGCTGGCTTTGATCGTTGGGGCAATCAGTACCCAAGTGCTGGCCGTTGAAGTGGATGTTGGCCAAGGCAAAAGTACCTTGAGCGGCGGGATATTTAGTGAATCACTGACCTTCACCGGAACGGTGACTCAGCCCACGAACGTGACCGCTAGCCAAGGCATTAGCAATTGGATGGGAGTGAGTGTCGCCGATACGAGAATTCAGGGTTCGTTGATCAATCGTGCAGATATTATTTTGGATGGTCAGGGTCGCGATATCCGAGGGTTTGCCGTGGACCCATCGCTGCAACTGACTGCCAATCCAGGGAGTAGCACCGTCACTGGTGATGTTATCCAGGCAGCTAACATCACCCAGAGTAACGGGGCGTTTCAAGCTTTTGAGATTGGTGCTACTACGATTGGCGGGAGCGTGATCAACTCCGGGACCATCCAGTCCACAGCCCCAGTATCCAATCCCTGGACTTTTCGCGATGGTATTCGGTTGCATGGCACCACGGTGGCGGGGGACGTTTCCAATACCGGCGTGGTACGAATGACGGGCGTTAACTCGCTTGCTATGGTGCTGGACCGAGGAGGCCTCTCCCCAATCAGCATCGGCGGCAAGATTCTCAACTCCGGTACGTTGTCTGTCACGGGCGACGACTCCTGGGCTTTCGAGGTGGAAACCCCTACATCTCCCTTGAGGATCGAAAACAGTGGCCTGATTTCCGCGAACGGCGCAGCTACCGCTGGAGTGGTGTTTTATGACGGCACTGTCGATTACATCCTCAACACCGGCACGATCGAAGCAAAAGGCGAAAAGGCTGATGCTTTTGACTTCCACGGAGCAACTTTCGCTCAGAACAGTGCGCCCGGCTCTCGCGGTATCGTCAACCGAGGCATCATCAGTGCCGATGGCGTAGCCATTTATGCCGATATTGACGAGCAAACCTCCCCCTTCGAAATCAACCAGCAAGCCGGTGAAATTCGCAGCAATTCCGGCACGGCCATCGATGCTGCCAACCTGGCGAGCCTGAACTGGAGTGGCGGTAAAATCGTCGGTGATGTGCTCGGTGTCACGGGTGTGAATATCACCGGTCAGGCGGACTTTACCGGCAAGAGTATTGCCAGCCCGGTGTCGATCAATGCAGGTTCGTTGAACCTGTCTGACGCCGGCACCGCGATCACTGGCGGCCTGAATGTGGCCAGCGGTGCCGGGGTGGATATGCGCCTGTCCAACAGTGTCGTGCCGACCACGCCTTATTTGACGGTCAACGGCGCGGCGAATTTCGCCCAAGGCTCCAACGTGACCTTGAGCGCCAAGCCCGGTGATTTCACCGCCGTGCCTAGTGGTATTGAATACACCCTGCTGCAAGCCTCCAGCGTGCAAAACAATGGCCTGACGGTCGCCAGTAGCTCGTCGTTGCTGGATGTATTCAGCTACTCGGCTGATGCGCAAACCGTCAAGGCGGTGGTGGGCTTGAAGAGCGATGAGCAGGTGCAGGAGGATCTGGGGGGCGTAGGTGCTGGCGCGGCGTCGGTCACTGCACTCAACGAGCTGAAGAACGAGGTGTTGGGGCAACTGAGCGAGGACGACGCGGTGTTCCAGGCCGTGGCCAACGCCGGCACTGCCCAGCAACTGGCGCAGATTGGCGAGCAGCTCAAGCCGGACGTGAACCGTGGCGCGCTGGACGTGGCGTTGTCTGGGCAGACCGTGATCAACGGCGCGATCCTCAATCGCCTGGCCGGTCAGCGCGATGGCAGTGAGCGTGGCGGTGTATGGGTGCAAGGCCTGAGCAGCAACATGGACCAGGACGGTCGCGGTGGCGACAACGGCTACTCGGCCAACAGCAGCGGTATGGCGGTAGGTGTGGACGGTCGCTTGAACGACGCCACCACTGTGGGGGCGGCGTACAGCTACCTCAACTCCAACATTCACTCGGACCTGGGCAACAAGACCGAAGTGCAGGGCAATGCCCTGTCGCTGTACGGCAACTGGTCGCTGCAAAACTGGTTTGTCGATGGCAGCCTGAGCTACGGCTTCAACGACAACGACAGCAAGCGCCACGTTGCTGGCACCACGGCCAAGGGCAGCTACGACAGCCGGGCGTTGTCGGCCAGCGTGCTGGGCGGCTACAGCTTCAAGCCGTCGGACAGGGTGCTGATCGAACCGCGTGTAGCGGCGCGTTATTCCAGCGTGCGTATGGATGGTTTCAATGAGAAGGGCTCTTCGGCAGCGCTCAGCACTGGTTCGCAGCGCTATGAAGTGGGCGAGTTGGGGGCGGGCGTGCGCTTGGCGGGCAACCTGCCGTTGGGCGCCGGTACCCTGCAACCGGAAGCGACCTTGATGGCCTATCACGACCTGATGGGTGGTCGCGTGGCGCAGACGTCGAGCTTTGTGATGGGTGGTTCGGCGTTTACCGTCACGGGCGCTTCGGTGGCACGCAACAGCTACGAAGCCAGCCTGGGCCTGAATTATCAAGTGTCGGCGCTGACGGTGGGTGCCAGCTATACCCGTCAGGCGCGTAGCGGGTTTGACGCGGATGGGGTGATGGTCAAGGCGCGGTATGCGTTTTAAATAGACAGCGGGGAGCAGACCACGGTTGAGTTTTGACTCGTGGTCGGATCCCTGTTTTCGCCCCGTTGTAATTCGTTGGAAGAAGCCAACAAAATGCCGAGTCCACCGGTGGACCCGTCATCGTTACGGAAAACCCTCATGAGAAAAGTTGCCTTTATCCTCTCGGCCCTGATCCTCGCGGGCTGTCACTCCAATGCCCGTGACTCGTCGCCCAGCCTGCTCAAAAACGGCGTGCAGTTGCAGCAAGATAAGGTCGTGGCCGATGCCGAGCACGCCAAGGTGATCATGCGGGCCACCGGTTTTACCTACCCTGTGCAGTTCTCCGTGCGCCGTGGCGGTGATGCCGATCAGCGGCCGGAGATCCTCGGCACGGTGGTGGATTCGGGCCGGGGCAAGGTGTTCGGCTGGATCGCCAAGATGAGTGAGGTGGCCAATAGCGCGGCGGTCAAGCGCTTCCCGCAGTTGGAAGTGCTGGCCGATCCGGGGCAGACAATCGAGGTGTTGGGCGAGTCGCGGGTGTATGACCCGAACAACTACCACTACGGCGTAAAGATTGTCTATTCCTGTGGCCCTATGAGCTCGGCGTTCAAGCCGCAGAAGCAGAAGGTTTACCTGGTGGAATTCGTGATCGTCGGCGCGGGCTGTGAGCAGCATGTGTATGACGTCACCGACCCTGCGCAGCGCATTCCCGTCCCCGCAACCCTGTAGGAGCGAGCTTGCTCGCGAAGAACGTAAACGATAACGCTCACTTGTCGAATGCACGCGTCGCCTGGGCGTTTTTCGCGAGCAAGCTCGCTCCTACAGGAATCTGCCCGCTGCACCTACCAGGACGAAACAACTTGAGAACCGCTCTCAACTCCGTAAAATGCCACAGCACTTAATCAGGGATGAATTCGAAGATGCGCGTTTTTGCCTTACTGCTGGCTCTCTCCTTCCTGGCTGGCTGTGCTTCCAAGCCTGCGTACTACATCTCTCCAGCGCCCGTGACCATTCCCAAGAACGCCACGTATTGGCTCGATACCTTCGACGTTGAGGTGGTGGGCAAGAACGAACGCTTCCTGTCGGATGACAAGGTTCGCCAGCAACTGGGTATCGACCTGGTCGACCGCTTGCTCAAGGCCAAGCGCTACGCCACGAGCAAGGAAAAGGCCGACTACCTGTTGGATGTGAGCGTTATCTATACGCGGCGTATTCAAGATACGAAGGGCGGTTTCATGACGACCATCGTCGATGACAACACCATCCTGGCCAGTGTCGATTTCAACTATCAGGTCAAGGTCAAGAAGGCCGATGCCCAGGTGCTGCATTTTTCCCAGGCTCGCCAAGGGCTGATGCCATCTGGGTACAAGGGCGACTGGCAGAACATGAAAACCATGGCCGGGGTGCTGACCAACAGCGGCAACTCTAATGTAGAGACCTTCTACACCGGCGCGCTTAGCCGTTTTATCGTTGACGATCTGCGCGGTAT
Source organism: Pseudomonas sp. TAE6080 (assembly GCF_018732265.1). NCBI lineage: Bacteria > Pseudomonadati > Pseudomonadota > Gammaproteobacteria > Pseudomonadales > Pseudomonadaceae > Pseudomonas > Pseudomonas sp. TAE6080. The sequence goes on along the minus strand of NZ_JAHIDY010000016.1, from coordinate 70,910 downwards.
TCCATCGCGATAGCGTTACCTGCGGCCTCGATTTACCACTTAGGAGCACTACGTGAAATCACTCTCAAAAATCCTGCTGTCAGGCTTTGCCGGCGCAGCGCTGCTGGCGCTGGCCGGTTGCGCCACTGAAAGCTCCCGCGCACTGCCGATCGAAAAAGTCGCCAGCGCCAGCGTTGTCTATTCGGGCGTACGTGTGCCGATCGCCGTGGGCAAGTTCGATAACCGCTCCAGCTACATGCGCGGGATCTTCTCCGACGGCGTGGACCGCCTCGGTGGCCAGGCCAAGACCATCCTGATCACCCACTTGCAGCAGACCAACCGCTTCAGCGTGCTGGACCGCGACAACATGGGCGAAATCTCCCAGGAAGCGAAAATCAAAGGCACTGCGCAGAAGCTCAAGGGCGCTGACTTCGTCGTGACCGGCGATGTGACCGAGTTCGGCCGCAAAGAAACCGGCGACCGCCAACTGTTCGGCATCCTCGGCCGTGGCAAGACCCAGGTGGCCTACGCCAAGATCAACCTGAACATCGTCAACATCAGCACCTCCGAAGTGGTGTATTCCACCCAGGGCGCCGGTGAATACGCGCTGTCGAACCGTGAAGTAGTGGGCTTTGGCGGCACCGCCAGCTACGACTCCACCCTCAATGGCAAGGTCCTGGACCTGGCCATGCGCGAAGCGATCAATCGCCTGGTCGACGGCATCAACGCCGGCGCCTGGAACCCGCGTAACTGATTCACGTGTTTTCAAGGAGCAGTACACGGATGAGCAAGGCAGTGAAGTTATCGCTGATGCTGACAGCAACCGCGCTGGTTGCAGGGTGCCAGACGGCACCCAAGCCCCTGTATCAATGGGAAAGCTATCAGCCGCAGGTTTATGAGTATTTCAAGGGTGAGCCCAAGGAAGCCCAGGTCGAAGCGCTGGAGCGCGACCTGCAAAAGATCAACGCCAGTGGCCGCCAGGCCCCGCCGGGCTACCACGCCCACTTGGGCATGCTGTACCTGAGCATGGGCAAGGATGACCAGATGGTGCAGCAGTTCCGCACCGAGAAGGCGTTGTTCCCCGAGTCTGCTGCCTACATGGACTTTTTGCTGAGAAACGCCAAGGCCCCGGAGGTGAAGAAATGAGCCTGTTGAAACTCACCGGTGCCTTACTGGCCCTGGCGTTGCTGGGCGGCTGCGCGGCGCCCAAGACTTTTGATTACGCGGCGTACAAGCAGGCGCGACCGAAGTCGATCCTGGTCTTGCCACCGATCAATGAATCCCCTGAAGTGCAGGCGTCCTACAGCCTGGTATCGCAGGTGACCTACCCATTGGCGGAAGCCGGCTACTACGTGATGCCGATTGCCCTGGTGGACGAAACCTTCCGCCAGAACGGCCTGACCACCGCCAACGATATCCAGGCCGTGGCACCGGGCAAGCTGCATGAGATCTTCGGTGCGGACGCGGCGTTGTACATCACTGTCAGCGAGTACGGCACCAAGTACATGCTGGTCACCAGCGACACCTCGGTGACGGCCTCGGCCAAACTGGTCGACCTGCGTACCGGCACCACCTTGTGGACCGGTTCTGCACGGGCTTCCAGCGAGGAAGGCAACAACAACGGTGGCGGCCTGGTGGGCATGCTGATCACGGCAGCGGTCAAGCAAGTGATCAACAGCTCCACCGACGCAGCGCACCCGATTGCCGGCATCACCAGCGCACGCCTGCTGTCGGCCGGGCAACGCACCGGTATCCTGTACGGCCCGCGCTCGCCCAAATACGGCTCGGACTGATCCGCGCAAATCCAATGTAGGAGCGGGCTTGTGTGGGAGCTGGCTTGCCTGCGATAGCGGTGGCTCAGTCGATACATACGGCGACTTGACCCACCGCTATCGCGAGCAAGCCCGCTTCCACCTGGATCGAGTGATCGCACGCTAACCCGAATCCCGACGCTCTTACGTCTGACCTTGTGAACGGATCATTCACTCACGAGGTTCAGCCCATGTCCCGTCCTCTTCTCTTCCTACGCCCCGCTGCCCAGGGCTTTGCCGTGACCTTGCTGGTGGCGCTTGCCGGGTGTGGGCTGTCGTCTCGTGACGAGGCCAAGGCGCCCGAAGCGGTGGCTATCCCCGAACTGCAAAGTGCGCCCATCCAGGCTCAGGGCGCCATGCTCAAACGAATGGCGATGCCGGCACCGATGGCCATGCATGACGCGGTGGCCATGGAATATCGCGCCGAGCCGCGCGAGCAGTATCAGAACCTGCCGGACAACCCGGTGCACAGCGTTGCCCAAACCCCGGTCTCGACCTTCAGCGTCGATGTCGACACGGGCAGCTACGCCAACGTCAGACGCTTCCTCAATCAAGGTCGCCTGCCGCCCGAAGGTGCCGTGCGACTTGAGGAAATGGTCAATTACTTCCCCTACGACTACGCGCTGCCGACCGATGGTTCTCCCTTCGGCGTGACCACTGAAGTCGCCTCGACCCCCTGGAACCCCAACACGCGCCTGCTGCGTATTGGCATCAAGGCATCCGAGCGGGCCGTGGCCGAACTGGCGCCGGCCAACCTGGTGTTTCTGGTGGACGTTTCCGGCTCCATGGACCGTCGCGAAGGTTTGCCGTTGGTCAAAAGCACCCTCAAGCTGCTGGTGGACAAACTGCGTGCTCAGGACCGCGTGTCTCTGGTGGTGTATGCCGGCGAATCGCGGGTAGTGCTCAAGCCCACATCCGGGCGCGACAAGGCAAAAATCCGCAACGCCATCGACCAGTTGACCGCCGGCGGCTCGACAGCCGGTGCATCGGGCATCGAACTGGCCTATCAAATGGCCCGCGAAGGGTTTATCGACCAGGGTATCAACCGCATCCTGCTGGCCACCGATGGTGACTTCAACGTCGGCATCAGCGACTTCGACAGCCTCAAGCAAATGGCCGTGGACCAGCGCAAAAGTGGGGTATCCCTGACCACCCTGGGGTTTGGCGTGGATAACTACAACGAACACCTGATGGAGCAACTGGCCGACGCGGGCGATGGCAACTACGCCTACATCGACAACCTGCGCGAAGCCCGCAAGGTGTTGGTGGAGCAGCTCAGCTCGACCCTGGCCGTGGTGGCGCGGGATGTGAAACTGCAGGTGGAATTCAACCCGGCCCAAGTCAGCGAATATCGCCTGCTGGGCTACGAAAACCGGGCCTTGAAACGTGAGGATTTCAACAACGACAAGGTAGACGCCGGCGAGATCGGTGCCGGGCATACTGTGACGGCGTTGTATGAAATTGTACCGAAGGGTACAAAAGGCTGGCTGGAACCGCTGCGCTATACGTCGGCACCTGCTGCCGAGGGCAATGCCGCAGAGCTGGCCATGTTGCGGGTACGCTACAAGCCGGCGGCGGGCGGCAGCAGTCGCTTGATCGAACACCCGATCAATAACGCCCGGCACGCGGCCAGCGACGACCTGCGCTTCGCCGCTGCCGTGGCTGCTTTCGCCCAACAGCTCAAGGGCGATGGCCGCTACACTGGCAGCATGAGCCTGAAGGACACCGCCACCCTGGCCCGCTCGGCCCGTGGTGATGATCCCTACGGCCTGCGCAATGAATTCGTACAACTGGTGGAGCTGGCCCAAAGCCTCAAACACTGATCTTGCCCATGACCGAGATCCCTGTTGGAGCTGGCATTAGTTCAGCCCGGCTCCCACAGGTAATCTGCATTGATCCATCGAAAGGAGTTCGTCACCCACTATGCCCGCTCCAAATGATCCACCCAGCGACGAATCGCTGCTGGCCCGCTACCGCACCGGCGATGCCGCTGCGTTCGAGGTCCTGTACGCCCGGCACCGCCAGGGCCTCTACCGGTTTCTCGTGGGCTTGAGCAACAAGGCCGAACTGGCTGAGGAAATCTACCAGGACACCTGGCTCAGCCTGATCCGCAGCACCACCCAGCCACAGGGCCGGGCGAGTTTTCGTACCTGGTTGTTCCAGATTGCCCGCAACCGCCTGATCGATCACTGGCGCAAGCACGGCATCCACAACCCGTTGCACGACAGCTACGACGAACAGCTTCATGCCCAACTCGACGACAGCGCCGGCCCCGAGCAGCAACTGAGCCTGAGCCGTGACCAGGGCCGCCTGGAGGCTGCTCTGCAAGACCTGCCTGAAGACCAGCGCGAAGTGTTCATGCTGCGCCTGCACGGCGACCTGGAACTGCCACAAATCGCCGCCCTGACCGGCAGCCCACTGGAAACGGTAAAAAGCCGCTTGCGTTACGCCCAGCAGAAACTGCGTCGGCTGCTGGCCGAGGAGGTACCCGTATGACTGACTCCCGACACTCCCAGGATCCGATTGACGAAGGACTGATCCAGCACTTTCGCCAACATACCAGTGGCGAACCGCCTGCGTCCCTCGACGCCTTTATCCTCGCCGCCGCCCGCCGCGAAGCCCCAGCGCCCGCGCCGAGCTTGTGGCAACGCTGGCTGCAAGCCTGCCAACGGCCACGCTGGCAGATGGCTTTTGCTACCGTCGCCGGGATCGCGCTATTGATTGGCGTGGTGATGCGCTCGCCAGTGCCGGACATCAACCTGCCTGAAACCGCCCAGTACGCCGCCGCGCCACCGCCACAGGCACTGTCTGCCCCGGCCGCTCCTGCGCCGATGGCTCGTCTGGCGATGGCACCGCAGGCGGATAGCGCGCCAATCCAGGCCCAGGCCCAGGCCGAGATGGCGATGGCCGATGAGCCTGTGGCAACAATGAGCAAGCAGATGGCCGCCAAACCGCAGTCCCTGGAACAAGGGCTTGAGGAAATTGTGCGTCTGCGCCAGGCGGGTGAGAGCAGGGCGGCGGATGAGAAGCTGCTGGCCTTGTACAAGCGCTTTCCCGACGAAAACCTGCCAGCCCGGCTGGAGGCGCTGCAAAAGCGTTGAACCAGCGCCCACAAAAAAGCCCCAGGTCTTGCGACCTGGGGCTTTTCGTCTGTATCTACTGTCCCCGGCCTGGTTTGAACTGAGACCTACAGGCACCAGTTTTATAGGCTGTCTTGATACGTCACGACTTGGTCTTTGAGCCAGCTGTGCAGGGAGGTTAATTGCGCCGAACGTTTAATCCCCAGTGGCCAGACCAGGTAGTAGCTCGAAGAATGCGCCGGTTCGATGTCGGTGAGTTTGACCAGCTCCCCACGTTGAATCAGTGAATGGGCTATCGAGCGGCGCGTCAATGCGACGCCGTGCCCGAGCCGTACCGCTTCGAGCAGCAATGTTGAATCGGTGAACTCCAGCGAGGCGTGAGGGCGTTGCCCCTCCACGCCCGCTGCGCACAGCCAGGTTGCCCAGCTTTCACTGGCGTGCAGCAGTGGCTGCTCCAGGATGGCGTGCGGCGTGTCTGGCAGTACACCGTGGTTGAAGTCGCGAGCAGCGACCACCAGCAATGAGTCGGTCATCAGTGTTTCGCAATGCATATCGGGCCATTGGCCGTGGCCGAAGCGGATTGCGCAATTGACCAGGCCCTGTTCTAAACCAGCGAACGCCATGGTCGATTCCAATTTCAGGCGCAGCCCGGGATGGGCACTCATGAAACCGTGCAAGCGTGGCAATAACCAGTGCATGGCATAGGAGGGCAGCACCGACAGGGTCAGTTGCGGGAAATTGGTTCTCGTCAGAAATTTCTCTGTGACCCCGGCTATTTCACCCAGCGCCTGCCTGATCTGGTAGGCATAAATGCGGCCCTCTTCCGTCAACACCAGGGAACGTCCGCTGCGCATCACCAAGGCAATACCCAAATACTCTTCAAGAGAGCCAATCTGATGGCTGACGGCACTGTGGGTGACGTGCAACTCAATGGCCGCCAAATTCACCTTGCCCAGCCGGGCCAAAGCCTCGAAGGCGCGCAATGCGGCGAGTGGAGGGAGCTTCAATAGGTGAATTCCTTTCACGGAAAAGTCTAATAATAGCCGCTATACGTGAAGTGAGCGAGATGCCGATAATAGCGACGATTTAATTATTTAAATAACGTCGTGCTTATAAAGCGGGAGTTGTTCGCCATGATCAATGAAATCCAGTCGTTTCTGAAAAACTACTTTGATGTGCTGCAAACCCAGGACTTGAATCTGTTCGATCGGGTCTTTCATCGGGGTTGCGTGTTATATAGCGCGCAAGATTCGACCGTGATCGTCCGGTCTTTTGATGAGTACAGGGCCATGGTTCAAAGCCGTCAGTCGCCAAAAGAAGGTGGTTTTCCACAACTTGATGAAGTGTTGATGATTGATGTGATGTCTGCGGAAATGGCCATCGTTAAAGTGCGTTTGCGCCTATTCAATAACGTCATGGTCGACTACTTGAATTTGATGAAAGTCGATGGCCACTGGATGATCTTCGCCAAACTCTTTCACAAGGCTGATTAAGTGACAACTCGGTAAGCTAACCGCCAGATGCAAAATGAGAACAATTTTATGTAGTGCAATCTTCGCGTCGCCAGTTTACTCACTCCGACTTACAACGGAAAAGCGCTTTACCTAGTTGGATATGGCCGTCAGAAGAGTCTTTGTGATGGAAGTGAAACCAACTTCCTCGCCTTCCCACCGCTATCTGAAACCATTGCTCCCTCCTGAAGATAGGTCAGAAGGTGTAAACCTTATTCAGGACGGGACAGCGCCCACAAAAAAGCCCCAGGTCTTGCGACCTGGGGCTTTTTATCTGTATCTGGTGCCCCGGCGTGCTTATTACACGATCAGTAAGCTATTGATATTTATAGAATTAATTATTTATTTTTTTTTGGGGATACACCTGGGGATACACCTCGGCAGTCACCAACGACAAATCCACGCCAACGCAGAGGCTATGCAGTAGGTGACGCACGTACAGATTTATAGAGATGCTGCTTCACTGCGATGTCAAAAAGAGCTCAACGTGTGAGTTCGTCGATGAAACGAGATCTTCTTTGAAGCTTGACATCACCCCACGGCATCATCCTTCGAATTGGGTACGTTATATATATCCAACGTCGCGCCCTGGTGATTGCCACAAATGCGTTGTTCCGTTCCTCATCAATTTCCTGTTTGCTTTTCGCTCGGTAATCGGGAAAGATTCCGTCACACATCCCAATCACAAAGACTATGTCTTTTTCAAGGCCCTTCATGGTGTGTACAGTGCTTAGGGTTAGTCCGGTTTTTTGCACAGGCTCTGATAATTGTCCCAAAGCCATCGCGTTTCGGAACGCAATTAAGCTAGTGCCTAAACCTTTTCGCCTAAAAGTAGTCCAGGAGTCTCTAAAGTCAACTAGATCGAACAAGGAAAGCTCTATCTCTATTCCTATGTCATCTGAGTTGTTTGTATGATGGTTTTTTAGCTCGCTTTCAAATGCAAGAACAAGTTTTGGTATGTTTGGTCCTTCAATGTCCAAGCTTGAAACGAACATTAAAAGCTTTGAGTATATGTCTGATAGTGGCGCAGAAGGTATGTCTGAGGCGAGTTTTTCTAATAGTAGACGGTCTCCCCAATCTTGAGCTGTGTTCAGATTAAGTAGCGCGCATAGTTTTTGGCCATCAATCCAGTCTTTTGGATTTAATTTTAAGCGAATTGCTAAGTCTAGCGCTTTGCCAAATCGTGAGGAGGGAGGTTGACGTAGCTCTCCTTTCTTCAAGAAGTAGGGGATTTGTAAGGTTTTTAGCTTGCTTTCTAATGTCTTAAATACAAATCGGTTTCTTCCGATAACAACAATATTGTTAAGCGTTATATCCCCTTCGATTTCGGCGTGTTGTTTGAGGTCAATAATTTTATTAACCACGTCGCATATTACAGCCGCTTCATGCTCTTCATCAGCGCATTCATGAATCTGACTGTAACCAGGTAGAGCGGCGGTCATGCCGAGTTGTGAGCCTGGTTTGAGTTTGTTAGCCCATTCTACAACTGCTATAGAACTGCGGTAGTTTTCTACAAGACTATATTTTACTGCGGGGAAATCTTCTAGAAAAGCTGTGCACAAAAACTCTTGAGACGAGCTATTGAAACCGTAAATCATTTGGTTCGGATCGCCCACCATCATCACGCTTGTAAGCTTGCCGCCTGCTAAAGCTTTAATGAACTCATACTGGGCCTTGTTTAAGTCCTGTGCTTCGTCTACGCATATGTGCTTGTATTTTGCTCTATATATGTCGCCGCACCATGGTTGCTCTATCAATATTTTGTGAGCATATACCAAAATGTCGTCAAAATCGATTCCGCCGCTGTTGAGTAGGGCTTCTTGATACTTTCTGTATATGGAGATAAATGTTGGATTTTGCGCGTGCCGGGAGATAATGTCACTTTCGCTCAGCAAGCTTCTCTTTATACTTGAAAAAGCATCCATATATTTCTGGATTATTTTTGATCTATCTGCCGTTCGTTGGTGCGTGTCAAAAATCTCATCAATATCGATACCGTCATCGATGAGTGATTGGATAAATACTGTTTTTCTATCCTCATCCCGCTCATATAGATGCAGTTCGGAGGGTAGCCCTATCACATGACCGTATTGATCTACTATCCGCTGTGCAATAGAGTGTATCGTAGCTATCCAGCAGCGCTCTTGGATGTCTGGTAGGTCATCCAATCGTTCATTCATTTCCTCGGCTGCTTTATTGGTGAAAGTTAGACCGATAACACCTTCTTTTTTAGTGCTATTAAGTATGTGGCGAATTCTTTCAGTCAATACTCGTGTTTTGCCAGATCCCGCCGATGCCAGTACTTGCATGGCCTCGCCTATAGGAGCAAATACTACCTTCGATTGGGCCTCAGATAAGTTTATCATCTTAACCATTCCTTAAGTTTGTCGAATGTCTCAATAGCTGCATTAGGTAGTATTTGCTCAGGGCTTCTTTGTTGTTTGTTTTCGATCAAAATCTCCCCAAGATAACCAGCATACGATGCTTTTAACGACCGCAGCTTATCAATTAGGGCGGCATCATCTAAACCAGAAATTTCGCGATGTTTAGCCTCCAAAAAACGTTCATTGCTGGACCCCTTCGTTTCGCATAAAACTAAAGCGTCAATGACTTCCGGTCGCAGTGATAACGTGTTTAATAGCTCGGCTTCAAAATCATTTGTGGCGGTTAGGTAGGAAATTCCAAATACGTCATTGTTCAGTTTTAGTTGAGTTTCCTTTTTTATTCTTCTTATTTGCGCTTCGATTTCTGATAAAGTGGAGCCGTCGTTGTCGCTGAATATATAAACTGGTATGCCTAGGCTGCACGCGAGTTTTATAAAAGGGGAGTATGTTTTTCCGCCGACACTGACACAGGAAATGCCTAGTTCATGAAGGGATGTGTTTGCGTAAATTTGGAACATGGCTGGCAATATTTGTTCTTCTGTAACGCCTTCGCAAAGAATGATCGCTCGCGAAAAGATTATATCTGCACGCTTATTGTTAATTTCTCGCGTGAGTATGTTTTTTTCTTCTGTCGTGATTTCATATAAAAGCTGGCTGGCCGCGCAACCATTTGGAGTTCTGCGGATAGAGCGAATGTTCGTCACATCTGTCATGCCTGCTAGATATGGCGAGTGCGTGCTGACGAGAATTTGTCCATTTATGGTAGACAATTGTTTGTAGAGAGTCTTTTGTGCGTTGGGGTGGAGATGAGCTTCAGGCTCTTCAGCGGCAAGTATTGGAAAGAAAGGTTCAGCCTCAATTTCGTGTTTCTTCTGTGCGATTTCAGTAAACGCTTTTACTGTCAACATCGAAGCCCAGCTTCGAGTGCCCATTCCATGATATTCCATGGAGAATGTCTGATCTTCGGTATCACCAAAATGAACCGTAAAGTTTTTCGAGAGGTCTCTTACTTTTTTCGGGAAAGGAGTTAGTTCGGCACTACCACTCCCCGCAAATGACTGGGTTAAACTGTTAAGTTGAGCCTTGAGGCTAGATAGGTCTTCACTTTTAGCGATTGCTTGAGCGTTAACTGCCTTAATCAGTTTTTCGAGTTCAAGCACGTCATCTCTATCATAGCTCACGCCGGCGAGAATTTTTCCTACAAAGGAGGAGCGTTCTCTTAACTCCTGATGTATATCACGCTGTGCTTCAATTGAGATCATTGGAAGACAAAGAAGTCTGGATGTGATTTTTGATTCTTTATTTGGTTCTTTATACCAGTCTTCACTATCGCTCCATTTTTCTAATGACGATCTTGCGGTATCAAAGCCCCCCTTCACAAGATTTTGGCTTGATTTGGTTCTAAGAGCTAAAAACTGATTGCCATCAGGCGTTGAACGAATTTTGTCGCCAAATTCTGTTGCCCATTGATCATTAAAAACCTTTGCCCGATTTCCTCCTGCTTCGACAGGAACAATTCTTACGTCCACCAGGATCGTGTCCGTTTTTCCTTTCTCCGGAGAGATATAAAAATCTTCGTCAGTTAAATATCTTGCGTAATCGCCTAGTGCTAACTGTAAAGCCTTAAGGATAGAGGTCTTGCCAGCATTATTGGTGCCAATCATGACCGTAATTTTATTTAAAGAAAGCTCAAGGGTGTGAATACCCCGGAAGCCAAAAATCCGTACGGTGTCGACAAGTATCATGTGGACTTCCTTGTAAGTCTCAAAAATTACGGTCAAGGCCAAGTCAAGCTCTATGAAGCCTTTTCAAGCACAGCTTGGAATCATCAATCAAGCTATGCAAGCCCTTGCACATCTTATCTTCCATGAATCGGTAAATCAGCTACGTGGATAATTGCCTATGCGCAGGGATTTGCAGGGAAATAATCTCTCTGAGATCGTGTTGGGGCCGTGTAGCGGTAAGGGCTATGGATACCTGAAGGTGTGCGGGGAATTTTGTACATTTAGAGCGCAGGTGTGGTGGGGGGACAACAGCGCGCGCCGGGGTGGAGGCTCGCCATCCAGCGCCGGGAGCTCGATCAGTGGGACCAGCCAGAAATTGGCTCTCAGGAGCTCACCTGGCGCCATGGCCAACGCTTCCATTGAGCTAGTGGGGAATCTCATCGAAAACGAAAAAGCCGCCCTAAGGCGGCTTGCATGCTGTGTGTGGGATCGAATTCAGGACGTTTGCGTTTCAGTGTGTTGCTCAATCATTGCATTCAACTCCGAACGGCGGCGCGCTCGATAGATCGGGCTCTTCAACTCTTTCTCGCCGGTGGTGAAATCGTCACGCGGAACGATAGAAAGCGCCTGCCACACGGCATTGTCATCGACGGATAACGCAGCACTGGCTCGATCAATAAAACCGAACAAGGCTTCTCCTAGGCGTCGTGCTTCCTCGCTGCTGACGGCCTTTTTTTCGTCGCTAAACGTCGCCTCTTGATAGAACGCATCCTTCTCTATATCCCGTTGGATGATGAGCTTTTTGCGCTGTAATGCTTTAAGAAACGCTTCTGCTTCGGGCAGTGCGAAAAGAGCGGTCGCAGAGGTGTTGAGGCAATGATCGCCATAGAGCGCAAACGCCGTCTCGCGACTACTCAGATAGCGCTCACGGGCTTCATAGGTATCTATCTGGCACAACTCCATTGCCGGTTGCAGTTCGCCGGCCAGGCAAGCGTACTCCAATGCCAATTCGCGGCTGTCCAGTTCCTGGCGCTTGAAGTTGCGAATATCTTTGGTCAGCACGCCATCGCTTTCCCGGAAAAGCTTCCGCCAGGTAGCTCCATCTAGCATCGCTTGCTGTTCGGCCGCGCCGGCCGTTTTGCGGTGCTTTTCTTCTCGCGCTCTCAAGCCTTCAAAGCGCTCGCGTATAGACAAGTAGGTTTGTTTGTATTCGTCGTGGATTTTGAGTGCCGTCTGAATTTCATCGGGCAGAGACAAGTGATGCTCGTTCATAGGTTTCTCCGGTGGTGATTGCAGGCCGACGCCGGCCAGGGTTGATGGTGCGAGTCGGCAATCAGTGAGAGTTGATTGCTCGTAGGGATAGGGCGGGGTGAAAAACTCGGAACGAGTGCTTCGAGTTCTGTCAACAAAAACAGCACATACCCCCCCTTGTTCACACGACTGAATTCAAAATCGGTGGGAACGCGGGAACGTGGGTACAAAGGCTCTAAAACGGGCCTTTCAGCGTGGCAACTTGTTCCCGGCGTTTTTTGAGCGGGAACAAGGTAGGGGGGGAGGCTCTCTATTAAACAGAGTTGTGTTCCCTTGTTCCCACTCTCATGTCTTATAAGGGAACGCTGAAGGCCACGGCTTTGCTGGGCCGTTCCCGCTGTTCCCGTGTTCCCGCTGAAAAACGTCGAATGTCGATAGCTGCACAGGTTGAGCGTCATTGACTTTCTCCCTCACTTTCGAGCAGGTCGGGGTCAATTACGTAAAAGCGGGAACTACCACCGCCTGGCGTGCGGTACTTTTTGGCCCGCCGGCTGCCCTTGGTTTCTTCGTCAACCTTGGCTAGCGCGCCGGCGCCTACCAGCGTCCGTACGATCCGCTCTTTACCGAAACCTGAAGCCGCCTCAAGCAATGCCGGTGTGTTGAACAGGTACAGGCGTTTATCGTCATTCACCTCATAAAAACCTGCTCGCTCGCGGACAGTGAGGTTGGCGTGTTCGGCGCGCACATCAGAAAAACGGCTGTCACCGTGTAATGCGATGAAGTCAGCGATGCCGCGCAGTATCTGGCGGTCTTCTGCGTTGCCATCTCCCATACGAGCTAGCCATTCGTTGAACAGCAGCAGACAAGCTTGAGTGGCTGAACCCGAGGGCCAGCCAAGCAGATTATGTTCAATGGCTAATTCGCCGGCTAACGCCATAATGGCGAACCGATCAGCTACTCGGCCAGCTTGTGAACTCTTGGTTTCGAAGGCATCACGGACTTGTGAAAAGGCGCTATACAGCTCCTTTGGCTGCTCAATCAGTGCCTCCACGAAAGTGGGGCCGAGATGCCCATAATGTTGCGTGACCGCGTCGTTTAGGACGCGGTGGAACTCCTGCCCTGTCATGCCATGCACATCATCAAAGGCGCGATGAGTTCGGGTGCCGGCATTCACATCGACCATGCGCAACTCGGCGCCGGCATGTGCGCCGTTACCTCCAATGGCGGCATGCTCTGACAGCGACCGTTCGCCGCTGGAAAGGGCCAGCACGCGCCAGGTCAATTTAGCCCGCCCTTCACGCTCGCGGGTCATGGTGCTTTTGCCCATGCCATTGGCGATTGCGTAGGCCATTTCCTGCACGCGCTTGGGGTCTGCCCGCTTGATTTCATCAAGGATCAGCACGGTATCGTTACGAGACGCTGCCTCAATCTCCACCCCACCTTTTGACACGTCCCAAGAGGCTGCGAAGGTGCCAGGATTGCCCCAGATGGATGCCGCCAACAGTTGCGCGAGTGACTTGCCGCTTGATGAGTCGCCGACCAAGTGAATACCGCCACCGTTGACGCCTACCTTGGCGAGTAGCGGTCCTGCCAATGCACAGCACACCGACAAAATCAGTACTGGATTGCCGAGGCAGCGTGCGGCTATCTCGGTCTGCCACCCACTGAGAGAGCCTTTGCAGGTGAAGATGTTTGCTGCACGACCTGAGTCCTGAAAACGAACGTTGTCGCCGCCAATGACCCGTGAGGGCAGCACAAATGCTCCTGATTCATGCCAGCCCGGTTTCGTGGTGGTGGCAATCACCACGTCAGGAGCGTGATGGCTCGCCAGGTACGGCGCGATATGACGACGCTGGTGGTATTCGATTGCGAGTCCCTGGCGCATGAGTGCCTTCATTACCTCATCTGCTTTACCCGCAAGGGATTCCATGGGCATCACCCATTCAATACGCCGACCCCTGTAGTGAAAGGACAGCAGACGGCCAATGCTGCCGTCTTCTGAGTTGACCGTTTCGGCTTCGACGTTCAGTGGCGCACAGATCCAATGATCGACTGGAATGGCTTTTTCTTCCGGCCCGCTTTGCTTCACGCTGTGATACCAGGTGCCGGCCTTGTAGACCTTCCCTTCAACCGTGCAGGCATGTTCATAGACAGCGAAACGGGGCCGGTCGAGTTTGTCGGGCTCCGGCGCCTTTGGGTCTCCTACAAGACTCAAATCAGCGTGTTTTTCCTTGAGCTTGCTCACGGCTGTGCCTCCCATAGCTGGTTGCGCCAAAGGTGCAAGTCGTTGAAGTCGGATAGCTCAGGCGGTGCCTGTTGGGGCCACTCTGGAAATACCACCAGAGCGCCGGCATCGAACGCTGCACGGTTGGCGGCAGTGCGCCCGGGATTGCCCCGCGTTTGGCGATCATCGTCACCAGCGATCACCAGCTCGACGCTCTGACCATGAAGCGCTCGCATGGCTAGTGCCACGGCGCGCAAGTTGCCGGCGTTCATGGCGCACACCACCGGTTGGCCGGTATGGATATGCAGCGTTGCTCCCGTCGCCCAACCTTCACAGACGTACAGGCGACTGCCCTCGATGACCCGCCCCAATGGCGAGTAACAGCCCAGGACACGGCCACCACTAAGGAAACGTTTAGTGCCGGCACAGTCGATGACTTGCAGGTTTACCAAGCGACCATCAAGGCATAGAGGGACCAGCAATTTTCCCTGAGACATTTGACGCAGTTTGAGTGGGCTCATGCCCTTGGCCACCAGATACGGATGCAGTCGATCAGCAGGCTTTGCGTGCTGCCACAACTGCACTGCCTGCCGAGTCGCTGCTTGCTGCTTTTCCTGTTGTACCGCATCGGATCGGCGTCGGTTTTCTTCCGCCTTGGTGCGGGCAGCTTTGAGCGCTTCTGCTTGCTGGGCGCTCGGTGCGCTCGGGACTCCAGATGACTCAAACAAACCGAGTGCTAGGCGTTGATCGATTTCCCGCGCAGCTTCGACCTGGCGGCATTGGCGTAGGTACGCCAGAAGTGAAACCAGATCACCACCGTGCGCTTGATCGTCGGCAAAGTCATTCCACCGGCCAGAGTCGAGGGACACACCAAACGATCCGGCTTGGCGGTCTCCCCGAACATCGTTTCGAGCAACCCATTCACGTCCGTTTGGGCGCCCCTCTGGCAGCCATTCTTTAAGCAGAATGGAGGCGGCAGGAAGGGCACGAAGTGCCACCAAACGAATCAGGTCTACAGTGTCGTGATCAGTCATGGAATAGGCCCTCTGACGATACAAATGAAGCGTCAGGCAAGCTGATAGCCGCGGCCAGATCCGCTGTTTTTACTAGGTGCTGCGCGGCTTCTTCGGTACAGGCCCGAAGCTCCCCTTTGTTGGCGAGTTGCAGCGTGCTTTCCAGACTCAAGCGCATCATTGCAGTGGCGCGGCTTCCCAGAGCGAGGGCTCCGGTGAACTGCTCGATGTTTTTACAAGGTGTCGGATTTTGGCTGCGGAGCCGTTGTTCTAGGCGGTGTAAGAACCCAAGTTCAAACGCGTCAACGATCCGGCCGGGAAGGCGCTGTTTGTGACTGTTTAGGCACCTGGCCAGCGGTTCATTTTGGTCGGCCAACCATCGTTCGAAAGCATCAACGCCACCGTCGATTACTTCTTGGTATTTAGCGGACCACTGCGTGTCGATTGCGGGCTGGCCGTCTGCAGATGGCAGCACGGCGTTGAGTGATTCAGGCATTTTGTACCCCCTCACGTTCCGCTGCTTTGCGGGCGGCATTGAAGAGGTCGCTGGCGTCCTCTAGGAGCAAGTAGGCGGCATCTGCAATGCCGTTCACATCCTTTGCGTCTGCCCGGTTGATGCCCATGCAGGACAGGCTGAAAAGCAGTGCTTTGGCCGCACAAAGTCGCTGCTCTGCGTACTCCTGAATGTCGGCGTACGTGGCGCTTGTATCAATCAGCAGCACAGGGGTTTGGCTGGGGTTTGTTGTGAGCGGAATGAGCTTATTCATGACCCACCCCCACAGAGGTCAGAATGCCCTCTGAGCAAGCGTCAACAGTGGCTTTCGCCATGTCGATCAGGTAGACGATCACATGACAAAGCTGTTGGCTGTTTTCAGTGAGAGCCGCTTGCTCGGCCATCTCCTGGGCAAGGTCAAGTAGGCAGTAGGTGCGATCGAGGGCATCCGTTACAGGGACGTCAGGCTGCACAGCGAAGAGCGGCAATCGTGAGAGAGGAATGTGGCTGAAGGTTTTGACGGTGGTCTTAAGCATGATGCACCTCCAGAACCATCGCTTGCTCTGAGGCGGCGAGTTGGGCGAGCTGCATATGGTGGTTGTAGCGTTTGAGGCGAGTGGAAAGGCTGGAGTTTGCGCGAAGGGCTGCGAAGGCCATGGCCTTGTGTGCAGCGGCGCGGGTAGAACGTGCGGACGGATTGAGGGCGTGCATGAGTAGAGCTCCTTGATTTGAGGAGCTGCCACGTTCGTTACCAAGCGAATGGGTGGCAGCTGTGCGCAGGTTGGTAAACCGGGAATCAAGGAACCCGGCAGACCCGAAGGTCTCCCACGCACAGCCGCCATAACACGTAACTGCGGGCACAAAAAAAGCGCCTGCAATCATGATGGGGGCGCTGTTGCGCCTTGATTTCATCGGGTTACCAAGCCCGGCCGCTGAATTTGCAGCGACAGGCAAACTATAGGCCCGACCGGATGCACATTGCAAGTCGATCTGACTACCGAAAATGCTCACCCCGTTGCTCGAGGTGATAAACTTCGGCCTGTGTGTGGTGTGGTATGTGACCCTGGCAGCGTTGGCGCGCTTGCCGGGGTTTTGTCTTTTTTTAGGCATGAAAAACTCCAGACCACCCGGCGTTAAACTAGGCAGCAGCGTGAATACTCAGTGCAGTTAGGGGTTAGCAGTCGGTTAGTTGAATCGCACCGCTACCACTTTCATTGAAGTGATGTTGCCCGCTTGGGTTGGCTGTACTGGTCATGCCGGACTTGGCGGTATTGAGTTCGACGATGGCCGTCATGCGTCCACTCGTGGTCGCGCAAAAAGCCTCCTGACCAGGGCGACGTGCCGCGTTGAGGAGAACCGTCTCCAGGCTGCGCAAGTCGTCCAGGGAAAAACGGATCGACTGCCCATCGACAGATAATGTGATTGTGGTCATGAGTGAGTCTCCGAAAGTAATTGAGCCGAATGCGTCCCCCGCATCGCTTTTTTCTTTCGTGTTTGGCTGCGCTCCTCCAGGCGGTCAGCAATCCACTGATCGATCTCTGCCTCCAGCCAGGCCACGCTGTTGATGCCAATTGGAATAGGTTCCGGGAAGGTGCCCGACCGGATATCGGCATAGATCGCGGCTCTGCTTTTGCCCGTCTTTTGCTCTACGTCACGACGACGCAGCAGCCGGTTTCCCAGGTCCAAACGTTTCACCGGTTGGAATAGCTTTGGCATCGCCTTGCTCATGCTCGTTGCTCCCGTGCCTCAATGCGCCCGTTTATCCAGGCTTGAACCTCGCTCAATACAAACGCCACAGGTGCGTTTCGAGCGCCGCTATCGTTCAGCTTTACCGGCCGGGGAAATGTAGGGTCGCGCTGAATCATTTTGTAGACGGTGGGCCGCGCAAGGCCGGTAAGCATCTGTAGTTCAGGCATGCGTACCAGTGCGACGAGTGCGCTATCTCTCCGATCTAGTTGCTTGCTCATGACCGTACTTCGCTTTTGTTTTGGGAGAGGCTGAGGGGTGGTAATTGTGTGTCCTGTGTAAGTAGACCTAGCTCTTTGAGTACGCTGCGACGAATTGCGCTTGGGGCATATGGCAGTTGGATCTCTGGATTTGGCCGACTGGGCGGGCTTAGGCGATGCGTTATTTCGTCAATGCCGGTGAAAGTGGCGCCACAAACAGCGTTCTTGCATACAAGTAAGGTTTTGGACATAAGTGCGTGCTCACTGTTGGAGCTGCGCTTAATCAGCGCCGCACCGCAATCAGGGCAACGGCGTTTCGCTTGGACTTGTGGACGTGCTTTAGGGGTGGTGCTCACGGGCAACAGGCCTCCAAATCTGGATGGCCCAAGCATCATTGATCCCGCCCAAGACTTGTATCTCTGTAGGTTGTAAGAGGCGCGCTTACAATCTCTCTCGTTGTTGGTAGGTCGCGGGTTAACAGTTGAGGTGGCCATCAATCCATCCCCTTCCCGCAATGAAGATTGGACTGCAACCAGTCGGCGATATCGCTTGTCCTGTAGCGCACAAGGCGGCCGAGCTTCACATAGGGAAGGTCGTGACGACCATTGCTGCGCCAGGCCGCCAGCGTGCGAATGGAAACGCTCAGGGCATGAGCGGCATGCTCGGGTGTCATGAGGTCAGCGCTATGCGCTGTGGGACTTTGTGGATGCATCTTTGTCTCCGTAGGACTGTCTGCGACTACGGGGTGAAGATTGGCATCGAGGTTTTTACGATTGGGGATTTTCCGAATTCGTAATTCGTAAATCCTTTATTCGACCTCCCGAAGTGCTGCGCTCAATAGCTTTTGAAAGCCTTCTCCCGTCGTGCCGTGTCCTGTGTGTCGAAGGTCACTTGCCACTTTTGTTAAGGTTCTCGCGATAGCGGATACGTTGGGTTTTCCGCCGCGCATGAAGTTTTTGCGATTGCTGGCTATGGTTTCTTTCGCGTCTAGGTGGGCGCCTATTTCAGCAATGACGTGTGCGGCGAATCCGAGAGCCCGCAGGACTGGCAAGGTCCCTTTTTCATCTGAGATATCAGCCTGCTTAATTGCATCGGGATAGCTAAACCAGTTAGCCGAGCTTCGACTTCTGATAATGGTCTTGTTTGTTCCGGCTAGCCTGCTGGTTTCTATGTACAGGTTGTGCGAAGGGCGTTGAGGTGGCAGCGGTAATCCCTCCTTGAACTCCTGAAGGTCAGCTAAGTGAATGAGCACTTGAGAGCTCCCCGTAGTGATACAGGCGGGTCGTTCGTTTTCGTCAATGCGATAGCAACCGTTCAACTCGCCGTCACCTGTAGGTGTGAATATCCCAATTGGTCGGGGAAAATGGCGTGCTTGGTTTTCGCTGAACAATTCGTAATTTGGTAGCGGAACTGGGCCGTCGACCACGTACGACAGTGAGCATTGGTCTGTATCCAGGTGGAGTGGGGATTCTGGCAGGGGTGTTAATCCAGAGGTTCGCCAGTCGCTCTTTCCAGGTCTCAAGGTCAGAGCAAAGAGGCCAATCTCTGCATTGTCGGTTGGCCAATAATGAGCAGGTAGGCGAAAGGTGTTTAGCGCCCTCTGGATACTGGTCTCTGTGTAGTTCTGTCCCGTTTGATCGGATAACCAGCAAGCAGCTTCATCCAGTGTGAGCCATTCTTTGAGTAGATAGTCAGCCATCGATTATTTAGCTCGTTGCTTTGAGTTTTATTGAGACGACATTGCCCTTTTCGAGCGTGTCCAATTGGTCGGCATACCACTGCATCATTTGCCGGCGTTGCTCCAGGTAGATCGCTTTGTTGTAAACCCCTGAGACACCGCCCTCAACGTGCGCTAGCTGAGCCTCTACATGTTCACGCGGGAAGTTGTTTTCGCGCAGCATGGTCGAGGCGACATGTCGGAAACCGTGGGCCGTTTGGCGCCCCTCGTAGCCCAGTCGCCGTAACGCCATATTGAATGCCATATTGCTGCGTGGTTTTTTTCGGTCACTGCGTCCGGGAAAGAGCAGCGGGTAACGACCATTTAGCGTGTGTAGCTCTCGAAGCGCTTTAACTGCCTGCTTTGACAGCGGTACTAGGTGGTCGCGCCGCTTTTTCATGCGAGCAGCCGGGATGCTCCAAAGTGCGTTGTCCAAGTCAAACTCCGACCAGGGCGCCTCGCGTAGCTCACTCGGACGGACGCCAGTCAGCGTTAATAGGTGCAGGCCAAGGCGCAGATCTAAAGCATGGGGGTAGGTCCGAATGGCGCGTAGCAGCTCAGGAAGCTCTTGCGCTGTGACGTGGGCGTAGTTCTCGGCTGGTTTGGATTGCAGGAAACGACTAAGGCCTTCCAGCGGGTTGTGAATGGCTCTGCCTGTCACCCTCGCCAGATCGTAGATTTCCTTGCAGGAGCGGCGAACGCGGCTCATTTGCTCAAGGATGCCCTTTCGCTCAAGCGTTTGTAGAAAGTCCATCCATTGCTTTGGGGTTATCTCTGCATATGGTCTTTTGCCGAATACAGGGAAGACGTGGAGCTGGAGAGCGCCGACTGTGCGTTTTGCGGTGCTGGCTTCCCAGCCAGGGCTGCGAATTTCGATCCACTCGCGCGCCAGGATCTCGAATGTGTTTGTTGCTGCTTCGAGTTCGGCCGCTTTTCGGGCCTTGCGTGCAGCGATAGGGTCGCCGCCGTTGGCAATCTCCTTGCGATACTCGGCTGCTTTTTTCCTGGCCAGTGCGCCACTGACTTCGGGGTAGCCGCCCAGGCCAAGCCAGCTCCACTTGGCTGCTTGGTTTTTGTACCGAAGCTGCCAGGACTTCTGGCCATCCGGCTTAACGCGCAGATACAGGCCATTACCGTCGAGCTCACGATATTCCCCGGTCTCGGGTTCGATGCTTGCCAGCGCGGTGTCACTGAGTGGTCTGCGTTTGATTTCTGACCGTTTCACGCCCTTGTATCCCCTCGGTTCTAGAGATGCCTGAGGATACACCGTGGGATACACAGAGCTACAGTATGAGGGGAGATAAAGGTAGACAAGCAGAAACAACAAAGCCCGCACAGGGCGGGCTTTGCGGGGCGTTTCGTAGTCATCAGGAGACAACCAGAAACATCATTTTGGTGCACCCGGCGGGATTCGAACCCACGACCCCTGCCTTCGGAGGGCAGTACTCTATCCAGCTGAGCTACGGATGCTTGTGCGGGCGCCATCATACCCATGTCGACCTTGGGCGTCCATGCTGGTTTTTGGCCGGCTGGCGGTGGGATTCTGGAGCAGGGAGGCTCTGTACCGGGCAGTGTGTGCCATGGGCGTTGGGTCTGGCGCCGATACGCTTGTCAGAATAATCCGGCTAATGCGCCGTTTTCGTTCTTTTTTTCGAACAGACTATTGCCCTGAACCCCCATTGATCCTAGGATTCGTTTGAGATTTCAAACGCTCTGTCTCCCGTGCGCGATTGCGCCCAGTGACTGATTTCCCTGACGGCAGCCTTCGAGGCGCCTTTCAACAACTCTAATTTGCCCCGCGCGCGCGCGGTGCTGTTAAGGAAAGCCGACATGCAGCTTAAAGATACCCAGTTGTTTCGCCAGCAAGCCTTTATTGATGGCGCTTGGGTCGATGCGGACAACGGTCAAACGATCAAGGTCAACAACCCCGCGACTGGCGAGATCCTGGGCACCGTGCCGAAGATGGGCGCCGCCGAAACCCGTCGTGCCATCGAAGCCGCCGACAAGGCCTTGCCGGCCTGGCGCGCACTGACGGCCAAGGATCGCGCGAACAAGCTGCGTCGTTGGTTCGAACTGATCATCGAGAACCAGGATGACCTCGCACGCCTGATGACCCTGGAGCAGGGCAAGCCGCTGGCCGAAGCCAAGGGTGAAATCGTCTATGCCGCTTCGTTCATCGAGTGGTTCGCCGAAGAGGCCAAGCGTATCTACGGTGACGTAATTCCTGGCCACCAGCCGGACAAGCGCCTGATCGTGATCAAGCAACCGATCGGCGTCACCGCCGCCATCACGCCGTGGAACTTCCCGGCCGCGATGATCACCCGTAAAGCCGGCCCGGCCCTGGCCGCCGGTTGCACCATGGTGCTCAAGCCAGCATCGCAAACCCCGTTCTCCGCGTTCGCCCTGGCGGAATTGGCGCAGCGTGCCGGTATCCCCAAAGGTGTGTTCAGCGTGGTCTCCGGCAGCGCCGGCGATATCGGCAGTGAGCTGACCAGCAACCCTACCGTACGTAAATTGTCCTTCACCGGCTCGACCGAGATCGGTCGCCAGTTGATGGCCGAATGCGCCAAGGACATCAAGAAAGTGTCTCTGGAACTGGGCGGCAACGCGCCGTTCATCGTGTTTGACGACGCTGACCTGGATAAGGCCGTCGAAGGCGCGATCATTTCCAAATACCGCAACAACGGCCAGACCTGCGTCTGTGCCAACCGCTTGTATATCCAGGACTCGGTGTACGACGCGTTCGCTGAAAAACTGAAGGCGGCCGTGGCCAAGTTGAAGATCGGCAACGGTCTGGAAGAAGGCACCACCACCGGTCCCCTGATCGACGAAAAAGCCGTGGCCAAGGTCCAGGAACACATCGCCGATGCCTTGAGCAAAGGCGCGACGTTGCTGGCTGGCGGTAAGGTCATGGAAGGCAACTTCTTCGAGCCGACCATCCTCACCAACGTGCCGAAAAACGCCGCTGTGGCCAAGGAAGAAACCTTCGGCCCGCTGGCGCCGCTGTTCCGCTTCAAAGACGAAGCCGAAGTGATCGCCATGTCCAACGACACCGAGTTCGGCCTGGCGTCCTACTTCTATGCCCGCGACCTGGGCCGTGTGTTCCGTGTGGCCGAAGCCCTGGAATACGGTATGGTCGGCGTCAACACCGGGCTGATTTCCAACGAAGTGGCACCGTTCGGCGGGATCAAGGCTTCGGGCCTGGGCCGTGAAGGCTCCAAGTACGGGATCGAGGACTACCTGGAAATCAAATACCTCTGCCTGGGCATCTAAAACCGGCAAGGCATTGCGTGAAACGCAAAGGGCACGAGAGCGCTGACCCTTTGCGTGTTTTGAATGTTATTTCGCAAGTGGCCGGGAAAGCTGTGGCAGTCGATCATCGCATGCTGCCGTAGTTGCCTCCCCGCCACGTATTCCTTGGACCACGCCGCCCGATGAGCGGCGAATGAGGACTTTATGAGCAACAAGACCAACGCATCCCTGATGAAACGCCGCGAAGCCGCTGTACCACGCGGTGTGGGCCAGATTCACCCGATCTTCGCCGAATCCGCGAAAAACGCCACGGTAACCGACGTTGAAGGTCGCGAGTTCATCGACTTCGCCGGCGGTATCGCCGTACTGAACACCGGTCACTTGCACCCGAAAATCATCGCGGCCGTGACCGAGCAACTGAACAAGCTGACCCACACCTGCTTCCAGGTCCTGGCCTACGAGCCTTACGTGGAGCTGTGCGAGAAAGTCAACGCCAAGGTCCCGGGTGATTTCGCCAAGAAAACCCTGCTGGTCACCACCGGTTCCGAAGCCGTGGAAAACGCCGTGAAAATTGCCCGTGCCGCCACTGGCCGTGCCGGTGTGATCGCCTTCACCGGCGCCTATCATGGCCGCACCATGATGACCCTGGGCCTGACCGGCAAAGTCGTGCCGTACTCGGCCGGCATGGGCCTGATGCCAGGCGGTGTGTTCCGCGCGCTGTACCCGAACGAGCTGCACGGTGTGAGTGTCGACGACTCCATCGCCAGCATCGAACGCATCTTCAAAAACGATGCCGAGCCGCGTGACATCGCTGCGATCATCATCGAGCCGGTACAGGGCGAGGGCGGTTTCTACGTCGCGCCTAAAGCCTTCATGAAGCGCCTGCGCGAACTGTGCGACAAGCACGGCATCCTGCTGATCGCCGACGAAGTGCAAACCGGCGCCGGTCGTACCGGTACCTTCTTCGCCATGGAACAGATGGGCGTTGCCGCCGACCTGACCACCTTCGCCAAATCCATCGCTGGCGGCTTCCCGCTGGCCGGCGTGTGTGGCAAGGCCGAATACATGGACGCGATTGCTCCAGGCGGCCTGGGCGGCACCTATGCCGGTAGCCCGATCGCTTGCGCCGCTGCGCTGGCGGTCATGGAAGTGTTCGAAGAAGAACACCTGCTGGATCGCTGCAAGGCTGTCGGCGAGCGTCTGGTCACTGGCCTGAAAGCTATCCAGGCCAAGTACCCGGTGATCGGCGAAGTGCGTGCCCTGGGCGCGATGATCGCGGTCGAGCTGTTCGAAGATGGCGACAGCCACAAGCCGAACGCTGCTGCCGTGGCTGCTGTGGTCGCCAAGGCGCGCGACAAGGGCCTGATCCTGCTGTCCTGCGGCACCTACGGCAACGTGTTGCGCGTACTGGTCCCGCTGACCTCGCCGGACGCGCAGTTGGATAAAGGCCTGGCGATTATTGAAGACTGCTTCGCAGAGCTATGAGTGGCAAGCTACAAGCTGCAAGTGATGTAACACTTGCAGCTTGTAGCTTAAAACTTGCCGCTCAAAGAAGCCGCCCCATGAGTAAAAAAAACCGCCTAAGCGGTTTTTTTTTACTCATGGGGCGGCTTCTTTGTCTAATGTGCAAGGATTGCCGATGGAGCGTGCTGCATGACTGCTGTTGATTTACCTGCTGTACCCCGTGTGTTGATTGCCGAGGCCGACCCCTGGTCGCGGGATCTGCTCAAGCAGGTGTTGTTGAATGTGCGCTGCGACGCGCGGCTGGATGTGTGCGCCGATGGGCAGCAGGCCGCCGGCTTGCTGCGAGACAAACCCTACGATTTGATCATTGCCGATTGGGAGCTGCCGGGCGTCGATGGCTTGAGCCTGCTGCGCAGCGTACGCCAGCAGCGGCGGGTGCCGGCGTTGCCGTTTATCCTGTTGAGTACACGCAATGACAGCGCCAGCGTGCGCGAAGCCCTGCCCCTGGCTCCCACCGCCTACCTGACCAAACCCCTGGACATGGAAGGCCTGACCCAGCGGTTGCAGGACCTGCTGCTCAACGAAGGCGAAACGGTGTTCTGCGAAGTGCCGGCCCTGGCCGAGGGGATGACCCTGTCGGTGTTCCTGGAGCGTCGTCGGGAGTTGTCGGACGGCGCGCCGTTGCGGGTTGACGTCAAGGTTGCCGTGCAAAAGAGCCTGGCGCCGGAAGGCCTGGACCTCAAGCAATTGGAAGAACAGGTCAGGACCGACCCGCAGATCACCGCCGTGCTGATCGCCGCCGCCAACAGCGCTGGTCATCACGGCACGCCGGTGCAGACCCTGTCCATGGCCCTGCACAAGCTGGCAGCAGGGCAGAGCATGAACCTGATCCTCGGCCTGGCGCTCAAGCACAATGTGATCCTCAGCGATGCCAGCCTGAAGGAGCATGCCGAGCGCCATTGGCAACTGTCCCAGCAAACCGCGCAATACGCCCGCTCTTTGGCGCGCATGCTCGACCTTGACCATGAACGCTGCTACAGCGCCGGTATTCTCCATCGCCTGGGCGACCTGGCTCTATTGCGCAGTTTGCAGGAGTGGCGCCAGGGCGGTGGCGAACTGGATGATGAGTTGATCGGTGAGTCGTTGGTCACCTATGGCGCCAGCTACGGCTCGGCGTTGCGCACGCGGTGGCGTTTGCCCCTTGAGCTGCGCCAACTGATCGCGGCGATCTATTCCCTGGAAGGCGGAGTGTATTCCCGTGAAGCGTTGGTGATGAACATAGCAGCGCAACTGGCAGGGCTGACCGAGCATGAAGGTATCGAGGCGTTGGCCAAGGGCAAGACGGCGCGGCTGCTGAAGGTCGGACTTTCAGAGCTGATGCGCATCCGCAAGCCTGCGTAGGTACTGTGTCAGGCAGCCTACGGGCCTTCAGCCGACAATTACCCGGTTCTTGCCTTGGCGCTTGGCCTCATACATGGCCGCATCGGCCCGGGCGAATAGGCTGTCGAGGGTTGTGTCTTCGGCGCTCAGGCTGGCCAGGCCCTGGCTGACAGTCACCACATAGGGCTGGCCTTCGTGACTGAACCCCAGTTGCTGGATTTCCTGTCCCAGGCGCTCGGCGACCTGTATGGCTGTTTCCGGCGCGCATCCAGGCAGCACGGCGGCAAACTCTTCGCCGCCAATGCGTCCGAACAGGTCGCCACGGCGCAATATGCCTCGCCCGCTCTCGGCGATACGCAACAGCACCTGATCGCCCTCCAGGTGGCCGTAGGTGTCGTTGATGGCCTTGAAGTCATCGATGTCCAGCAGCAGGAACGCCAGGGGCAGGCCCTGGGCGCTGGCCCGTTCGAATTCGTGATGGGCGCATTCAAAGAAGTGTCGGCGGTTGCTGCTGCGGGTCAGCACATCGGTGGTGGCCAGGCGTTGCAGTTCGAGTTCCAGGTGCTTTTTTTCGGTGATGTCTTCAGCGATGCCCACCACAATCAGCGGTTTTCCCGGGGTGGCCTGTTGGTTGGTAAAGCACTTGTCGCTGAGCCAGCGGATCTGCCCGTCAGCGGTGATGATGCGGTACTGGCGATCCTCTATCGCCCCCAATTCCAGCACCTGGGCCAGGCTTCGCTCTGCGTATTCCTGGTCTTCGGGGTGGATGCTGTCGCGCCAGCCACGGTGGTCGGCCAGCAGCAGGCCTGCCGAAAGACCAAAGATGCGCTCATACGCGGGGCTCACGTACAGCACGCGCCGGGTTTCCCACTCGATGGCCCAGAGCACGGCGTTGACGCTCACCAGCAGCGAACTCAACAGCTGCTCACGCTCGCTCAGGCGCTCCACTTCGCCTTGGGCATGCATCAACGCCAGCAAGGTAGCGGCAGCGGCCGGGCGCGACGTATCCGCCGAGTCGGGGGTGGTGGGGGTCGGGGAGTCCTTTTCGTGGACCATCGGCACAATTCTCTCTGGACATGCCGCAGCATCGAACAGCAGTCAAAACAAAGCCCGCCAGGATGGCGAAGTGTTGTTTGAGAGAGGGGAATTGCAGCTAAGTTCCGTTATCAGTCGCGATTGAGACGGAATGTTCGGTGACTGTGAAATGGCGCCAAAAAACTGGAGATCGGCTTGGAATATACCTGGGCCTTGTAGGCGCTGGCTTGCCAGCGATGGGGCCTTGAATGTGGAGTGCAGTTCAAGGCCTCATCGCCGGCAAACCGGCTCCTGCAATGTCAGGCGGTGGGGCGCAGGGAGTAGGTTTTCAGCTGGTGGGCAAAGTCGCGCAGGGACTGGATCCCGCTGGCTTCGGCTTCGTGGACCCATTCCTTGATCGCCGCGAGCATGTCATGCCCGTTGCTGCTGGTCTTGAGCCAGATCTGCTGCAGCGCCAGGCGCTTTTCGTAGATCACTTTCAAGGCCTGGCTGTGCTCCAGCATGTTCTGGATGCGCACGTGATGGCGGTCATCCAGCAGGCTGGTCTCGCGCGACAGCAGACGTTTGGCACGGTGGAACTGGTGGCGTACCGAATGATCGACCTTCTCCAGCTCCTGCTTGACCAGCGGCGCAATGACCAACTTGCGGTACTGAGCCATGATCTGGAAGCGGTTGTTGAGGATCGCCATGGCGGTGTCCATGTCCAGGTGACCCTTGCCTTCGACCCGGTGGGCGATAGGTGCAACCCGTTGCACCTTGGCCAGGCGCAGGAAGCTGAACACCTGGATCCAGGCCCAGCCCAGGTCGAATTCCCACTTCTTCACCGACAACTTGGCGGAATTGGGATAGGTGTGATGGTTGTTATGCAGCTCTTCGCCACCGACGATGATGCCCCACGGCACCAGGTTGGTCGCCGCGTCGCGGCATTCGAAGTTGCGATAGCCGATGGCATGGCCCAGGCCGTTGATCACGCCGGCAGCCCAGACCGGGATCCACATCATCTGGATCGCCCAGATGGTGATACCGATGGTGCCGAACAGCAGCAGGTCGATGACCCCCATGATCGCCACGCCCAGCAGCGGGTAGCGGGTATAGACATTGCGCTCGATCCAGTCGTCCGGGCAGTTCTTGCCGTAGATGCGCAGGGTCTCGGGGTTTTCGGCCTCGGCGCGGTACAGCTCGGCGCCTTTGCGCAGGACTGTGGACAGACCCTTGATCACCGGGCTGTGCGGATCGTCGACGGTTTCGCACTTGGCGTGGTGCTTGCGGTGGATGGCAGTCCACTCGCGGGTGTTCTGCGCCGTGGTCAGCCACAGCCAGAAGCGGAAGAAGTGTTTCAGGCCAGCATTGAGCTCCAGGGAGCGATGGGCTGAATAGCGGTGTAGATAGACCGTGACCCCGATAATGGTCACGTGGGTCATCAACAGAGTGACTGCCACCAGTTGCCAGGCTGACAAGTCAAGAAAACCGTTGTACCACATAGGCTGTATGGCCCTCAGATAAAGAAAAGAACAGCTCACGCATTATCACTAAGCCTACAGATAAAACCAGTCACCCTTTTGAATAGGAGTGACGAGATGTTACTTATCCTATAATCCGCAGCCTTTGTAGGGCGATTCTGTTTTTTAGTAAGGATTACTAGTCATATGCTGCTTTCATACCGAGGTGCCCTACGCGCAGGGCTGGTGTACTTGCTGATTTCCATCTTGTGGATCCAGCTCAGTCAGCAGGTTTTTATCACATTCCTCGATGAACCCAGCGAGGTGGTGCACTGGCAGATGCTGCGTGGTTATCTGTGGGTGACCCTCAGTGCCCTGTTTATTTTCCTGTTGTGTGCCCGCTGCGCGCGCGTCCATCGTATCCAGCAACCCTTGAAGGAAAACCGCGAGCGCCTGCGCCAGGCGGCGGCGGTGTTCGATTGCACGCGCGAAGGGGTGCTGGTCACCGACGCCCGGGGGCGGATTGTCCACGTCAACCGCGCCTTTATCGAAATCACCGGTTACCAGGTAGAAGACGTGATGGGCCGCCAACCGAGCCTGTTCAAGTCGGGGCGGCATTCGCCGGCTTTTTATGAACAGATGTTTCGCACCCTTAATCAAGATGGGGAGTGGAGCGGTGAGATCTGGAACCGGCGTAAAAGCGGGGAAATTTATCCACAGTGGCAAACCATCCGTGTCATCCATGATGACCAGGGCCAGATCAGCCATTACGTAGCGGTGTTCTCCGACATCAGCGCGATCAAGCATTCCGAGCGCGAATTGGCACATCTGGCTCACCACGACCCGTTGACCGACCTGCCCAACCGCCTGCTGTTCACCGACCGCGCCGAGCAGGCGCTGGCTTCGGCGCAGATCCACAAGCGTGGCTGCGCGTTGCTGCTGCTGGACCTGGACCACTTCAAGATCATCAACGACAGCCTTGGCCACAATGTCGGTGACCAGTTGCTCAAGGCCGTGGGCGAGCGCCTGCAGGGCCTTTTTGGCCCCGGTGTGACCCTGGCACGCCTGGGCGGTGATGAGTTCGCAGTGCTGGCGGAAAGTTGTCCACAGGTGGTCCAGGCTGCCGCGCTGGCCCAGCGCATCATCGACAGCATGAAACAGCCGTTCATGTTCGACGGCCATCAATTGTTCATCAGCGCCAGCATCGGCATCAGCCTGTTTCCCAGTGATGCCTTGAGTGCCGAGCAGTTGCTGCGTAACGCTGACTCCGCGCTGTTCAAGGCCAAGAGCACCGGGCGCGAAGGCTATGCCTTGTACACCGAAGAACTCACCGCCCATGCCCAGAACCGCATCGAGATCGGTAATGAACTGCGCCGCGCTCTGGATCAGCAGGAGTTGCGGGTCTACTACCAGCCGGTCCATGACCTGCAAACCAGCAAGATGATGGGGGTAGAAGCCCTGGTGCGCTGGCAGCACCCGCAACGTGGCCTGGTGCCGCCGGCGGAATTTATCCCGATTGCCGAACGCACCGGGCTGATCGCCGAAATCGACGCCTGGGTCATGGACCAGGCTTGTCGCCAGATGTGCCAGTGGCTGGCAGAGGGTAGGGACCTGTCCTTCCTGGCGGTGAATATTTCCAGCCGCCTGTTTGCCCGTCATGAACTGTATGAGCAGGTGGCCAAGGTGCTGCATGACACCGGCCTGGCCCCGTCGAAGCTGGAGCTGGAAGTCACCGAAAGCGCGGTGATGGATGACCCGGAAGTGGCCCTGGAGCAAATGCATCGCTTGCGCGAGCTGGGCTTGAGCCTGGCCATCGATGACTTCGGCACCGGCTATTCGTCACTGCTGCGCCTCAAGCGCTTGCCGGTACAGAAGCTGAAAATCGACCAGGGCTTCGTTGCCGGGTTGCCGTGGGATGAAGACGATGCGGCGATTGTGCGGGTGGTCATCGCCTTGGCGCAGAGCATGGGCATGCAAGTGCATGCCGAAGGCATCGAACAAATAGAACAGGCGCGGTTCCTGCTCAATCACCAGTGCGACCTCGGCCAGGGCTACTGGTTTGGGCGGCCGATGCTGGCGGCGGACATTGATTGGGCCAGGGCCCCCGCCATCCGCTGACCTCTATCCGGGGTCGAAATACAGTAAATGTGGGAGCGGGCAAGCCCGCTCCCACATTTATATGTGCGCACGCCGTAACGTCATGCCCTGCCTGAAAATTCTTTCTGGTTATATAAACATTCTTAAATAGTATTTTTAAGAATATCCGCGCTTATCTACTATCGCTCTCACGCCGCAAGCAGTGCCGCCACTGCCAGGCACTTCTCATTTCAGGAGCACGACCATGAGCGCATCTCTACGCAGCGTTGACGGCCAGGACGAAGCAGCCATTTTGCGCGAGATCCAGAGCGCATTGCGTGACCTGCGTTTTGGCGCAGTGGAAATCACCGTACACAACGCCCAAGTGGTGCAGATCGAACGCAAAGAGAAATTCCGCTTGCAGAGCCCGGGCAACAAACCGAGCTGAGGCAACACGGCGCTTCGATTGCGGGACCCGTACTTATAAGAAAAGCCAACACCCAAGAATTTCAGGAGCTTGTCTATGTCGTCGATTCGCCGTTATGCCCTGGCCGCCCTGGCCAGCGCCGTGTTTTCCGGTTCCGCAGTGGCCAAGGATTACGAGCTGCTCAACGTTTCCTACGATCCGACCCGTGAGCTGTACCAGGACTACAACGCCGAATTCACCAGCTTCTGGAAAAAGGCACACCCTGGCGACAACGTGAAGATCCAGCAGTCCCACGGTGGTTCGGGCAAGCAAGGCCGGGCGGTGATCGACGGCCTGCGCGCCGACGTGGTAACACTGGCCCTGGCCGGCGACATCGACGAAATTGCCAAGCTGGGCAAGACCCTGCCGGAGAACTGGCAGACCCGCCTGCCTGAGGCCAGCACGCCCTACACCTCGACCATCGTGTTCCTGGTGCGCAAGGGCAACCCCAAAGGCATCAAGGACTGGGGCGACCTGATCAAGAACGACGTGTCGGTGATCACGCCAAACCCGAAAACCTCCGGCGGTGCCCGCTGGAACTTCCTCGCCGCCTGGGCCTATGGCCTGAAGGCCGGTGGCAGCGAAGCCAAGGCCCAGGAATACGTGAAGGAGCTGTTCAAGCACGTGCCGATCCTCGACACCGGCGCGCGCGGCTCGACCATCACCTTCGTCAACAACGGTCAGGGTGACGTGTTGCTGGCCTGGGAAAACGAAGCGTTCCTGGCACTCAAGGAAGATGGCGGTGCCGACAAGTTCGACATCATCGTGCCGTCCCTGTCGATCCTCGCCGAGCCACCCGTGGCCGTGGTCGACAAGAACGCCGAGAAAAAGGGCAATACCGAAATCGCCACGGCGTACCTCAACCACCTGTACAGCCCGGCTGGCCAGGAGATCGCGGCAAAGAACTTCTACCGCCCGCGTGACAAGGATGTGGCCGCCAAATACGCCCAGCAGTTCCCGAAACTGGAGCTGGTGACTATCGACAAAGACTTCGGCGGCTGGAAAACTGCCCAACCGAAATTCTTCAATGACGGTGGCGTGTTCGACCAGATCTACACGGCGCAGTAAGCCACACTGCTGCCAGGCGTGAGCTTTCTGTGGGAGCCGGGCTTGCCCGCGATAGCATCACCGCGGTGTAACTGATACACCGAGGTGCCTGCATCGCGGGCAAGCCCGGCTCCCACAAAGGTTTGTTCTTGCAGTGGTATCTACCTGTTAACCAAGGACTTTTATGTCGCGTCGTATCTCCCCCGTCATACCCGGCTTCGGGCTGACGCTGGGCTACACCTTGGTGTACCTCAGCCTGATTGTGCTCATACCGCTGGCGGCCATGTTCGTCCACGCCGCCCAACTCACCTGGGATCAGTTCTGGGCCATCATTTCGGCGCCGCGCGTGTGGGCGGCGTTGAAGTTGAGCTTCAGTACGGCCCTGTACGCCGCGCTGATCAACGGCGTGATCGGTACGCTGCTGGCCTGGGTGCTGGTGCGCTACACCTTCCCCGGGCGCAAGATTATCGACGCGATGATCGACTTGCCGTTCGCCCTGCCCACCGCCGTGGCCGGTATCGCGCTGACCGCGCTGTACGCGCCGTCCGGCCTGGTTGGCCAGTTCGCCACGGACATGGGCTTCAAGATTGCCTACACCCCCCTGGGCATCACCCTGGCCTTGACCTTCGTCACCCTGCCCTTTGTGGTGCGCACCGTGCAGCCGGTCTTGGCCGATATCCCCCGGGAAATCGAAGAAGCCGCCGCCTGCCTCGGCGCCAAGCCCTTGCAGGTGTTCCGCTATATCCTCGTGCCGGCGCTGCTGCCGGCATGGCTGACCGGGTTTGCCCTGGCGTTTGCCCGAGGTGTGGGTGAGTACGGCTCGGTGATTTTCATCGCCGGCAATATGCCGATGAAAACCGAGATCCTGCCGTTGCTGATCATGGTCAAGCTCGACCAATACGACTACACCGGCGCTACCTCCATCGGCGTGCTGATGCTGGTGGTTTCCTTTGTCTTGCTGCTGCTGATCAACTTGCTGCAGCGGCGCATCGAACGTCCATAAGGAGGCGCGGAACATGTCCCAATCGTCTATTTCCGCCGCGTCCTCGGCCAACGCTGCCCGTCGTGGCAGTGCGGTTTCGCGACGTATCCTGATCGGCCTTGGCTGGCTGATTTTCGCCCTGTTCTTGCTGTTGCCACTGTTTATCGTGGTATCCCAGGGCCTCAAGCTCGGCCTCGGCGCATTCTTTGCCGCGATCTTCGAGCCGGACGCGCTGTCGGCATTGAAGCTGACGGTGATTGCGGTGCTGATTTCGGTGCCGCTCAACCTGGTATTCGGCGTCAGTGCGGCCTGGTGCGTCAGCAAGTACTCGTTCCGTGGCAAGAGCATGCTGGTGACCCTGATCGACCTGCCGTTCTCGGTCTCGCCGGTGATCGCCGGCCTGGTCTATGTGTTGATGTTCGGCGCCCAGGGCTTCTTCGGGCCGTGGTTGCAGGATCACGATATCCAGATCGTCTTTGCCTTGCCGGGCATCGTGCTGGCGACCATCTTCGTCACCGTGCCATTCGTGGCCCGCGAGTTGATCCCGTTGATGCAGGAGCAGGGCACCCAGGAAGAAGAAGCCGCGCGCCTGCTGGGCGCCAATGGCTGGCAGATGTTCTGGCATGTCACCGTGCCGAACATCAAGTGGGGCCTGATCTACGGCGTGGTGCTGTGTACTGCGCGGGCAATGGGTGAGTTCGGCGCGGTGTCGGTGGTGTCCGGCCACATTCGCGGCGTGACCAACACTTTGCCGCTGCACGTCGAGATTCTCTACAACGAATACAACCACGTCGCTGCGTTTGCGGTGGCGAGTCTGTTGCTGATCCTGGCGCTCTTCATCCTGCTGCTCAAGCAGTGGAGCGAGAACCGAATTAACCGCCTGCGCGCCGGTGCGGCTGAGGAATAAGTCATGTCGATCGAAGTCCGTAACGTCAGCAAGAACTTCAACGCCTTCAAGGCCCTGGACAGCATCAACCTGGATATCCAGAGTGGCGAGTTGGTGGCCTTGCTGGGCCCCTCCGGCTGCGGCAAGACCACCTTGCTACGCATCATCGCCGGCCTGGAAACCCCGGACGCCGGCAGTATCGTGTTCCACGGCGAGGACGTGTCCGGCCATGATGTGCGTGATCGCAACGTCGGGTTTGTGTTCCAGCACTACGCGCTGTTCCGCCACATGACCGTATTCGACAACGTCGCATTCGGCCTGCGCATGAAGCCCAAGAACCAGCGCCCGAATGAAACCCAGATCGCGGCCAAGGTCCATGAATTGCTGAACATGGTGCAACTCGATTGGCTGTCGGATCGCTACCCGGAACAACTCTCCGGCGGTCAGCGCCAGCGTATCGCCCTGGCCCGCGCCCTGGCGGTGGAGCCCAAGGTGCTGCTGCTCGACGAACCCTTCGGCGCCCTGGATGCCAAGGTGCGCAAGGAGCTGCGCCGCTGGTTGGCCCGCCTGCACGAGGACATCAACTTGACCTCGGTGTTCGTGACCCACGACCAGGAAGAAGCCATGGAAGTCGCCGACCGCATCGTGGTGATGAACAAGGGCGTGATCGAGCAGATCGGCTCACCGGGCGACGTCTACGAAAACCCGGCCAGCGATTTCGTCTACCACTTCCTGGGCGACTCCAACCGCCTGCACCTGGGCGAAGACCAGCACGTGCTGTTCCGCCCGCACGAAGTGTCGCTGTCACGCCATGAACTGGAAGATCACCATGCCGCGCAAGTGCGCGACATCCGCCCGCTGGGCGCCACCACACGGATCACACTGAAGGTCGAAGGCCAGAGCGAACTGATCGAAGCCGAAGTGGTGAAGGATCACGACAGCCTGACCGGGCTGGCGCGGGGCGAGACGTTGTTCTTCAAGCCTAAGGTCTGGCAAAAAGCCTGATTTTTTAGCCTGCCCGATCAACTGTGGGGGCTGGCCAGCTCCCACATTGGTTTGTTGGTGCTGGTGAAAAGGGTGTTCCAGCCCGTCTGGGACATGTCCGAAGCCATCACCGCCGCCAGTGGCCTGAGTGCTCTTGGTCGGGAGTCTTTAGGGGAGATTTGTAGGTACTTTTTCTTCGCTGTGTGGGCAGCTTCCGAAACTTAAATTCCTCCCCGTTTTATGCCCCGCCAGCTTGTGCGATACGCCTTTTAGTTACTTATATTCCGACGCCATATTCATTACATCAAGGATGTAGGAGATGGCGCAGGCGTACATCAATGAGCGCACCATTGATTATCACAGTTTGAAAGCCCAGCTTTTGCGCCTCACCAGTCAGCAGTCGGCGGAGCAGTTCGATGCGCTGAACCTGCACCTGCGTCATGGCTTGGTAACGCCTGGGCAAATGGTGATTGTGCCTGACGAATACGCTGTTTCCTGCACCCTCAATGACGCGTGGTTGATGCGCCATGCACAGGAAATCCGTCGTGCCCTGGAGTTTAATTCCGCGGCTGGGATTGCCGTCATCAATAACTACGATTTATTGCAGAGCCTGTTGGGGTATACCTCGCTGGGTGTGGGGGCCGGCAGTTCGGGTTGGGCGCGGCATCTGGATGAGGTCCGGCATACGCTGGAGGAAGTCGAGCGCCTGCATCAGCAACTCAAGAGTGGGGCCCTGGATCGGGAGGCGTTCATTCGTCAGCGCCAGGGGTTGTTCCAGCGCCTGGACACTCAACTGAAGGGCGCGGCACGGTTTGGTACGAGCTTGCAGGGCAATAAGTCGTTAAAAAAAGTGCTGGGGATATCGACCAAAAGCTATCTGCACAAGAGTGAGATAGCGGGCTATGCGCAGCGAATCCGGAGCATTGCGCAGACGTCGCGGTTCTTGGGCAAGGGCACGTATGTGGGGTTAGCGCTGGATGTGGGCGTGGCGGGGTTGGCGATCAAGGAGGGGTGTATGACGGGGCGGGAGGCGCAGTGTCGGCGGGCGCAGTATGTGGAGGGCGGGCGGTTGGTGGGGGGGGTGGTGGTGCTGCGATAGTTGGGGCTGGGGGGGCGCGCTTAGGACGTTATCTTTGCACCACTGTTTTGGGGGTTGTAACGAGGGGGAAAGGGGATCTTGTTTGTGGCGTTATCGGTGCCGCTCTGGGTGGGGCGGCAGGAGGGGAGGCGGGAGGTAATGCGGTCGCTAAATACGGCGATGTTCTATATGAAAAAACCGGTCAATGATTATGGACAGTGAGCTCTTTTTTGCAGGCTTGACGGTATTTGAAATAGTAGTTCTTGCAGGCATTTTATTATTTGTTGATTACACAAAGCTGGATGAGCTGGAAAGTTATTTCAGCGAAAATGAGGTTGTTCAGAGAAGTAAGCGTTTCTGGTCGAGAAGTCGCCGAATCGACAAGATGATGCGTATGAGCGTGATTGCCTGCTTCCTGGCTCATCCCTCGGTTTATATCAAAAAGGGCGACGTCACCCGTGAAGAGCTTGCCGCCATCCCATTAGGGCTTAAACGCTGGGTTGTATGGCCGACTTATTGGAGTGTTTTTTGGGTGTTTCGTGTGGTGGCGATGCTCCTGTGGGACCCATTCCACTGACGTCACGGACTCAAACCACCAAATCCTTACGCTTCACCCGCACCGGCCCCGACCGCTCCTCGATCTGCCGCTTGAGGTCATGGCGCAACCCCACCAGGAACGCCAGTTCCGCCACCACAAACAGCGGCCCCACGATCAGCCCGGACACGTCGTCGACAAAGGCCGGTTTGCGCCCTTCGTAGTAATGGCCGACAAACTGGATCACCCAACCCACCACAAACAGGCCGATACCGCTGCTGAGCCACACCAGCGTGCTTTGCGCCGCCAGCACATGCCCAGCCCATACCGACAAGCCCATCAGCACGCTCATCAACACCCCAAGCGCCAGTTCCAGGCGCAGGTAGAACCCCGCAGAAAACAACGCCAGCAACACCGCCGGCGACAGCCACAGGCCGGCCACAGTCCATTCGGGGCGTGACAGCAGCACGGCGACGGCGACGACGATCATGGGGATGCCGATAAAGTGGCTGGCGATGTTGCGCGGGTCGCGGTGGTAGGCGGCGTATTGGCTCAGATGGTCGACGAGGCTTTTCATTGTTATTCCTCCTGTAGGATGCTTGATCATGCCCTGTAGGACTGCGACAAACTGTCAACTGGGCGACAATCTTTGGAGTTCTCATGGACGCAGAGTCTTGGCATGGACGGCTGTCCAGCGGCCACTGGTACCGCCATCTGCCTGCTCCCTTGCAGCATAGTCTGCTGGCCCATGCCCGTGTGCGGCAGCTGACGGCGGGGCAGGTGCTGTTCAAGCGTGGCGACCCACCGTGCGGCCTGTACGCGGTGCTGGAGGGCAGCCTGCGCATCAGCGCCGTGAACGAGCAGGGTAAGGAGGCGTTGTTGAGCCTGGCGCAAGCGCCCTTCTGGTTTGGCGAAATCGCCGTGTTCGACGGCCTGCTGCGCACCCACGATGCGTGTGCGGTCGGGCCTTGCACCCTGTTGCAGGTACCGCAGGCGGCGATGCTGCACTTGCTTGCGCAAAGCCCGGCCTATTGGCGGGACATGGCCTTGCTGATGAGCCAGAAGTTGCGGCTGAGCTTTATCAATATCGAGCAGTTGAGCCTTGCGCCCGCGTCGGTACGGGTGGCCCATCGGTTGTGGATGATTGCCGAGGGGTATGGCGAGATCGATGGCTCGCGGCGTGTGGTGCAGTTGGCACAGGAGGACTTGGCGGCGATGCTGGGGGTATCACGGCAGACGACCAATGCGCTGCTCAAGGCGTTGCAAGAGCAGGGGGTTGTGCGGTTGGGGTATGGGGAGATTGAGATACTTGATGTAGGGCGGTTGCGGGAGATGGCGCAGGGGTAGGCGGTGCCTGTTAGGGCCCCTTCGCGAGCAAGCCCGCTCCCACATTCGACCGAGTACATTCTTTGGAGTGCGATCGAATGTGGGAGCGGGCTTGCTCGCGAAAAGGTCCTACCAGGCACTACAAAACCTCAGTCCGGCTGAAACGGCGAAGCACTGAGCACCACCCCCGTCTCCTCCACATACTGTTGCCAGTGCCCAATCAAGGTCGCCAGCTTTTCCGGCTGGCTCACGGCCAGGTCATGGATCTCCCCAGGATCACGCCCCAGGTCGTACAGTTGCCAGGTCGCCGGCCCTACGGGCCCCGGGATATACACCGCCTTCCATTGCCCCTGGCGAATCGCCCGGCGCCCGAACAGCTCCCAGCCGGTGACGGTATGTTCGTCGTGTACCTGTGCGGTTTCCCCAGACAAAAAGCCCAGCCACGATTTGCCCCGCAGCGGCGCAACCGGCTTGCCGCGCCACTGTTTGCCGGGGTGGCGCACGCCGGCCAGGTCGAGAATGGTCGGGGTGATGTCCATCACCGTGCCGAAGCCATGGCTGACCTGCCCCTTGAGTGCCAACTGCGGGTAATGCACCAGCGCCGGCACACGAATCCCGCCTTCGGTGGTGAAGGCCTTGAACAGGCGTGAAGGTGCCGTCGCCACCTGGGCCCACGATGGCCCATACCAGACATAGGAGTTGGCGCGGCCGATATTGCCCAGGCTGTTGTCGTAATGCTGGTTGAGGTAGGTCAAAAGCTCGGGGCCGAATTTGGGAAAAGCTTCGAGCAGCGCGCCTTCGGCACCGTTGTCGGACATGAACAGGATGAATGTATTGTCCAGTTGCCCCTGCTGGCGCAGGTACGTCACCACCCGGCCGATGTTCCAGTCCATGCGCTCGACCATCGCGGCATACACCTCCATGGCCCGCGCCGAGACCTGGCGTTGCTCATCGCTCAGCGCCGCCCATTGAGTGTTCAGCTCGACCAGCGGATGGGGTTCCACGTCGGCATCGATCAGCCCCAGGGTCTTGAGTTTTGCCAGGCGCTCCAGGCGCAGCACTTCGGGGCCGGCGTCGTAGCGGCCACGGTATTTATCGACGATCTCCACCGGCGCCTGCAACGGCCAGTGCGGCGCGGAAAACGGCAGGTAGGCAAAAAATGGCCGGGTCTGATCACGCTCCTTGAGGTATTGCAGCAGCTTGTCGCCAAAGGCATCGGAGGAGTAGAAGCCCTCGGGCAATTGCTCGACGAAGGTGTCGTCCTCGATGTACAGCGCCGGGGTGGATTTGAGCAGCCCGGGCGTGCTGTCGTCGTAGGGCGGCTCGAAACCATAGTGGTTGGCCGCCCCCGGCAACAGCGAGAACGAGCGCTCGAAACCACGGGCATGGGGCGCCAGTTCAGCCGTCAGCCCCAGGTGCCACTTGCCGCTCATCAAGGTCTGGTAACCGGCCTCGCGCAGCAGTTCGGGCAGGGCCACCACCTTGTCGTTGAGGTAGCCTTCGTAGCCCGGCTTGCCGATCAGCTCGGGGGTCAGCGCCTCGGCCATGGTGCCGATCCCGGCGATGTGGTGGTCGGTGCCGGTGAGCAGCATCGAACGGGTCGGCGAGCAGGTGGGTGCGGTGTGAAAGTCGGTCAGGCGCAGGCCGTTCAGTGCCAGGGCATCCAGGTGCGGCGTGGCGATTTCCCCGCCAAACGCGCCGAGGTCGGAGAAGCCCATGTCATCGGCCAGGATCACTAGAAAGTTGGGACGTTGCGGCATCAAGACACTCCTCAATCAGCAGGCAATAAAGGCCAGGGGCAGGTCACGGATCTGTTCACGCAGCGGC
Source organism: Pseudomonas sp. TAE6080 (assembly GCF_018732265.1). NCBI lineage: Bacteria > Pseudomonadati > Pseudomonadota > Gammaproteobacteria > Pseudomonadales > Pseudomonadaceae > Pseudomonas > Pseudomonas sp. TAE6080. The sequence continues at coordinate 32,000 of NZ_JAHIDY010000016.1, read as the reverse complement.
GGCTGGTAGTGGTCGTCGCTGATCAGTTCGTGCAGCAGTTCTTCGCGCAATTGGTGGAAGTCAAAGCTGCTGCGCTGGCGCGGATGGGGCAGGGCGATATCTACCACCTGCTTGATCCGTCCGGGACGGGGCTCCATCACCACCACGCGGTCGGCGAGGAAAATCGCTTCCTCCACATCGTGGGTCACCAGCACTGTGGTGATCTTCGCGCGGGCACGGATCGCCAGCAGCTCATCCTGCATCTGTTGGCGGGTCAGGGCATCGAGGGCGCCGAAGGGCTCGTCCAGCAGCAGGATGCGCGGGCTGGCCACCAGGCCACGGGCGATCGCTACCCGCTGCGCCATGCCGCCAGACAATTGATGCGGGTAGGCGCGGGTGAAATCGGTGAGGCCGACCAATTCGATAAAGTCCGTGATGCGCTGTTGGCGCTGGGCCTCGCTCAACGGCTCGTTGACCAGGCCCAGGCCGATGTTTTGCGCGACCGTCAGCCATGGGAACAGACGGTGTTCCTGGAACACGATGCCGCGCTCGCCGCCGATGCCTTCCACGGCCTTGCCATCGACGCGGATCTCGCCGCGAAACTGCGTGTCCAGGCCGATCAGCAGGCGCAGCAATGTGGATTTTCCGCAGCCGCTGGAGCCGACAATCGCGACGAACTCGCCTTCGGCGATATCCAGGTTGAATTCGCGGATGGCTTCCAGCTCGAAGCCGTCGACGTCGAAGGTCTTGCCCACATGGTTGAAGCTGACAATAGGTGCAGTCATGCGTGTCTCCAGCGCGTGGCGCGGGTTTCGATGCGTTGGCCGAGAAGGTTGAGTGCCGCGCCGGTGAGGCCGACCAGCAGCATGCCGCTCATGATCAGGTCCATGCGCAGCAACTGTTGGGCGCCGATCATCAAACTGCCGATGCCACCGTTGGACGGCATGAAATACTCGGCGCCGATGGTGCCCAGCCAGGCGTAGATCAGGCTCAGGCGCAGCCCGGCGAAAATCCCCGCTGCCGCCCCTGGCAATACCAGACGACACAGGCGCAGGGCCAGGCCCAGGCGCAGCACCTGGGCGGCTTCATTGAGCTGCGGCGAGAGGTTCAGCACACTGCGTTGAGTGGCGATGAACAGCGGGAAAAACGCGGCCAGGGCGATAAATACCGACTTGGCCAACTCGCCCAGGCCGAACCAGGCGGTGAGCAGCGGCACCCAGGCAAAAATGGCGATCTGACGCAGGGCCGCCAGGGTCGGGCCGAGCACTCGCTCACTGCGGCGTGACAGGCCCAGCCACAGGCCAAGGGCAAAGCCCAGGCCGCCGCCCAGGAGCAACCCGCTCAAGGTCCGTCCCAGGCTTTTGCCCAGGGCGCTGAGCAGGCTGCCATCGAATACGCCGCTGGCGGTGGTGTGCAACACGGTCCAGGGGCTGACGAGGATATTGGCATCGACCCAGTCCAGGGCGGTCGCCGACTGCCACAGCGCCAACAGGCTCAAGGGCAGTAACCACGGTTGCAGGCGTTGCCAGCCTTGGTAGCGCGGGCCACGGCGGATCTGCGCGGTAGCCGGATGGGGCCAATGCACCCACTTGCGATCCAGCCAGCCAATACCGCGATCCATCACCACGCCCAGCACCCCGATCACCACGATGCACACAAACACGATATCGAGCATGAACAACTGCCGCGCCCAGACCATCAGGTAGCCGATGCCTTCGCTGGAGGCCAGCAGCTCCACGGCCAGCAGTGAGGTCCAGCCGGCGGCCAGGGCCAGGCGTACCCCGGCCATGAACGCGGGCAATGCAGCGGGCAGGATCAGGCGGTGGATCAACAGATGGCTGGGCAAGCGCAGCACGCGTGCAGCCTCACGCAAACCGGGCTGGGCATCGCGCACGCCGACCAGGGTGTGCAGGGTCACGGGCACCACAATGGCCTTGACCAGCACCACCAGCTTGAGGGTTTCGCCAATCCCGAAAAACACCATGAACAGCGGGATCCAGGCCAGGGTCGGGACTTGCGACAGGGCGCTGAACGTCGGGAACACCAGGCGTTCGGCACGGGCACTGAAGCCCAACAGCGCGCCCAGCAACGCCCCGGCCCCGACGCCCGCCAACAGCCCCCAGAACAGCCGTTGCAGGCTGATCGCCAAGTGGCTCCACAACTCGCCGCCGGCCAATTCCACGGCACTGCTCCAGACCAGCGAAGGCGCCGGCAGGATCTGCTCACTCATCCAGTGATTGCGGCTGGCCAGCCACCACAGGGTAAACAGCGTGAGTGGCAGCAGCCATGGCAGCAGGCGTTCACTCAGGTTTGGCCAATGTGCCCGTCCACCCTTGGCAGGGGCGGCGAGCGGCAGGCTCAACAGTGAAATTCGGGCCATGGAAGACCTCCGGTGTCGGCGAGTGCGTTATGTGATTTTGATCTTATAAACAAACAATCAAGATTATTTAGGGATAAGAGAAACCATTTAAAGCCTCTGCCCGACACGCATCCAATGCATTTGGAGAATATTTTCCATGCTGTTGATGCATAACCCTCTGGCGCCGGGGCCGCAGTGCGCATAGATCAAAAAGCTATTAAATTGTGAATTTATAGTATTTAAAGTTTTTACCGCGTTGTGCGTACTTTCTGCTCCCCAGGCCACCGTCGCCCACAGGAGCACACTCTATGAAATTGCCCTTCAAACGCTTGATCACCCTGGTAGCAGGCACAGCGCTCGCCGGGCTGGTACATGCCGCCGACCTCAAGGAAATCCGTATTGCCGTGCCCGACCTGAGTGCCGGCACCCAGAACAGTGGTGGTGGCCTGACGGATGTACTGAGGAGCCAGCAGATCTTTGAAAAAGCCTTCGCCGACCAGGGCATCAAGATCCAGTGGAACTACTTCAAGGGCGCCGGCCCCGTGATCAATGAAGCCTTCGCCAACGGCCAGGTAGACCTGGCTTACCTGGGCGACCTGGCGGCGATCATCGGCCGTTCCAATGGCCTCGATACCCGTCTGCTGAGCGCCACCGCTCGCGGGGTGAAACAGTACCTGGGCGTGGTACCGGGCTCCGGGATCAAAACCTTGCAGGACCTGAAGGGCAAGCGCGTGGCGGTGTTTCGCGGCACGGCCACCCAACTGTCCCTCAACGGCGCCCTGGCCAGCCAGGGCTTGAGTGAAAAGGACCTGAAAATCATCAACCTGGACTTCAACGCGGCCGTGGCTGCCCTGGCCGCCAAGCAGATTGATGCGACCTGGGGCGGGTCGAACTTGAGTTCACTGCAGGCCAAGGGCCTGGCCGAAATCCCCCTGACCACCAAGGACCTGGGCGGCGCAGGCAGCGTGCAGGCGGTGTTGGTGGGCAGTGGCAAATTTGTCGACGCCCATCCCGAGGTGGTGGCCAAACTGCTCAAGGCCCAGCAGCAGGCGGTGCAGTGGTTGACCGATGACAACAACAAGCAGGCGTATATCGAACTGGTGTCTGGGCTGGCGAGTTATCCGCCGGTGATTTTGACCAATGATTTGAAGGACCAGAAACTCAGCGAGATTTTCCCGTCGACCCTGGATCCGGTGTTCCTGGGCAAGCTGCAGGATGCGGTGGATCTGGCGTCGAAGGAGCGGCTGATTCGCAAGCCGTTCCAGGTCAGTGATTGGGTGGTGCCGGGGTTGGCGGCGGCGGGGATCTGAAATCTACAGTGCATGAACGGGCCTCATCGCAGGCAAGCCAGCTCCCACATTTGAATGCGGTCAAATGTGGGAGCTGGCTTGCCTGCGATGGCGCCCTTCAGACCGCCACATCCACTTCCTGGCGATCCACCGCCACCAACGTCTCGATCATCGCCTTGGCCGCCGGCGACAAACGCGAACCGGTGCGGCTGACTATCCCGCACCGCGCACTCATGGTCTCCATGTTCTGTGGCAGGTTGCGCCAGTGCAGCAGCACCAGCGCGCCCCGGGCGATGTCCTCGGCAAAGGCCTCCTCGGTGCCCACGCCAATGGCGTTGGACTGCAACACGATCCTCACCAGCGCCGGAAAGTGTTCGGTCTGTATGCTCGGTGAGAAATCCATGCGCCCGCTCAGGTTCGCCAGCAGTTTGCGAATGCCCTGGGAGATCAGCGGCGACGCCAGCGGGTAGTCGAACATGTCGTTGGTCGAGAGGCTGTCCTTGGCCAGCAGCGGGTGCCCCGGCCGGCAGAAAAATACCCCGCGCTTGGCCGTCAGCGCCTGGGTTTGGAAATTCGGATCGGCTTCGAACTGGCGGATGTCGGCGATAAAGAATTCGATCTCTTCCCGGCTCAAGCTACGGCTCAGCGTTTCCCAGTTATCCACCTGCAAGCGCGTACGGATTTTCGGGTGCGCGTTGACGAATCGCGCCACTGCATCCGGTACCAGTTTCACGGCGGGCGCCGGGCCGCAACCGAAGCGCAGCTCACCAGCATCGAGCTTGGTCATGCGCGTGACTTCACTGCTCAACAGGGCGGCGCCATGCACCAGGCTCAAGGCATGTTGCAGCACCACCTGGCCCTCCGGGGTGGGGCGCAAATCCTTGTGGCCACGGTCCACCAGCACGCAGCCGAACTCCTGTTCCAGGCCCTGGATGCTGCGGCTGAACGCCGGTTGCGTGATGCCCATGGCGTCGGCCGCGCGGACAAAACTGCGGTGTTCGTTAAGGGCGATGAAGTAGCGCAGTTGGCGAAGATCCATATGCTTTCCCGGCATTTTAAAAATAGGTCGAAGGCATTTGCGACCAGGGGAGCTGAGGTTTTAAATGCAAGCTCTTATTCCGTCAACGAAGCATGCGTTCATTTGTTAGACCTAAATTGCATATGAATAGAGCGTTGGCGCAGCGTCACCCCACCGTAAGCAGACACATGAGGGTCATCCAATGAGCAATGCCGCACTCGCTGTTCAACCCGTCGCCCTGGCGCTGGATATTCACCCGGTCGCTGGGCGTATCGGCGCCGAGATCCGGGGCATCAAACTGTCCGGCGACCTCGACGCCGCCACGGTCGAAGCCATCCAGCACGCGCTGGTGCAGTACAAGGTGATCTTCTTTCGCCAGCAGACCCACCTCGACGACCAGAGCCAGGAAGCCTTCGCCCACTTGCTCGGCGAGCCGATTGCCCACCCCACGGTGCCGGTGCGCGATGGCACGCGTTTCTTGATGGAACTGGACGGCGGGCGCGGCCAGCGTGCCAACTCCTGGCACACCGACGTGACCTTCGTCGATGCGTACCCCAAGGCCTCGATCCTGCGTTCGGTGCTGGCGCCGGCATCGGGTGGCGACACGGTCTGGGCCAACACCGCCAGCGCCTACAACGACTTGACCGCCGAAGTGCGTGCCCTGGCCGACACCCTGTGGGCGGTGCACAGCAACGAATACGACTACGCCGCGCGCAAGCCGGATGTGGCGCCGGAAAAGCTTGAGGAGTACCGCAAGATCTTCACCTCGACGGTGTACGAGACCGAGCACCCGGTGGTGCGCGTGCATCCGGTCAGCGGCGAAAAAACCTTGCTGCTGGGGCACTTTGTCAAACGCCTGAAGGGTTACTCGCAGGCCGATTCCGCACACCTGTTCAACCTGCTGCAAAGCCACGTCACCCGCCTGGAAAACACCGTGCGCTGGCGCTGGAACACCGGTGACGTGGCGATCTGGGACAACCGCGCCACCCAGCATTACGCAGTGGATGACTACGGCACCCAGGAACGCATCGTGCGCCGCGTGACCCTCAAGGGCGATGTGCCGGTGAGTGTGCAGGGGCAGCGCAGCCAGACCACCAAAGGCCTGTAGCCCACCGCAGATCAAATGTGGGAGCGGGCTTGCTCGCGTCCCACAGGGGATTTGGGGGGTTACCAAACCCCGATCTGCACCACCTTTTCCGTTTCTGGCTCACCATAGCGAAACCGTTGGCCACGCAGATCAATCTCGGCGTGGCTGATGGTGGTCCTGCGTTTCAACCCCCGCAGCCATTCGAACAGATACCCCTGATGCACTTCGCGCACCTGGACATACGCCGGGTCTGCACCCAAATCGTGCAATTCCTGCGGGTCGTTTTCCAGGTCGAACAGCTGGGCGCGAAAGCCGTCATACGCCAGGTATTTCCAACGTTCGCTGCGCACCATAGTCATGCGGCAACGGTCGATGGGTTGCGCCAGGCGTTCGCGGGCGGGGGCCTGGAACGCATAGTCGTATTCAGCGATGGCGTAGCGGCGCCAATCCGTTTCTACGCCATGCAGCAGGGGGATCAATGAACGGCCTTCCAGGCGATGCTCGGCGCTCGGCAAGCCCAGGGCCTCAAGGAAGGTCGGCAGGGCGTCGATGGTTTCCACCAGGCGCCTATCCGCCGTGCCCCGGCTGATATCGGCCGCGGCGCGTGGGTCGCGCACGATCAGCGGAATGCCCACTGCCGGCTCCAGCAGAAACTCTTTTTCGCCCAAGTGGTGATCGCCGAGGAAGTCGCCATGGTCGCTGGTAAATACAATCAGCGTGTCATCCCAGCGGCCATTGCTTTGCAGCACATCGAACAGGCGACCGAGCTGGTCATCGACCTGCTTGATCAGGCCCATATAGGTAGGAATCACCCGCAGCCGCACTTCGTCGCGGGAAAAATTCACGCTCTCCTGGTGTTGGCGAAACGCCTGGTACACCGGGTGATCGCTGGCCTGCCCGGGCTTGGCGCGAATCGGTGCCTGCACCTGATCGACGCCATACAGCGCGTGATACGGCGCGGGCGCGATATAGGGCCAGTGCGGCTTGATGTACGACAGGTGCAGGCACCAGGGTTGCTCGCCTTGTTCGTGGATAAAGTCGATGGCGCGGTCGGTGGTGTAGACCGTTTCCGAATGCGCCTCGGCTACTCGTGCCGGCAAGTGGGCGTTGCGCATGTGCCAGCCGCTCAGGACTGCCCCGTCTTCGCCGGCTGCGGCGTTGGCCCATTCATGCCAGGGGTTGCTCCCGGCATACCCTTGCGCGCGCAGGTAATGGGTGTAGGGCGCGGACTCGCGTTTGTCTGCGAACAGCGGGCTGTCTGGGAAGATCCCGTCATGGCGCAAATACGCCTCGAAACCGACCTCATTGAGGGGCTCCGCTTGTGCGCTGTCGGGGTCGATATCCAGGCGTTGCAAGGCGTCGAGATTGGGCGTGGCGTGGGTCTTGCCCACCAGCGCGGTACGGATGCCATGTGGGCGCAGGTAGTCGCCAATCGTCAGCTCTTCGAGTGGCAACGGCACCGCGTTCCACGCTACCTGATGGCTGCTGACATAGCGCCCGGTATAGGCCGACATCCGCGACGGCCCGCAAATCGTGCCCTGGGTGTAGGCGCGGCTGAAACGCACGCCGGCAGCGGCCAAACGGTCGATATTGGGCGTGTGCAGGTGGGCGTGGCCGTAGCAGGAGAGGTAATCGCGACGCAGTTGGTCGCACATGATGTAGAGCACGTTGCGTACGTGGGGCATGGGGGTCACCGGATGAGGGGCAGGTGAGGGTTTTCGCCGGTTGGATGGGGTTGAGGCAAGTGCATTTGGGGAATGGGGTTTATGCAGTGGGTGCATGGTGACGCTTTCGCAGGCAAGCCAGCTCCCACAGGTTGATCGCATTCCACTGTGGGAGCTGGCTTGCCTGCGATAGCGGTTCCTCAGACCGCAAAGTTCTCCAGCGAACACACCTCGTCATCCTGCTCATCCACCTGCTTGATCTGCTCGATCATTGCCTCGGCCAACGGTGACAACCGATACCCGGCGCGGCTGACGATGCCATAGCGGGTGTAGCGCTCCTCCAGGTCCTCGGCCAACCCCTCGATCGTCAACCGCACAAGCTCGCCCCGGGTCAGGTGCAGCGCATCGCTGTTGGCGCTGACGATGCCGATGGCGTCGGAACGCAGCACCACCCCCAGCAGGCTGTAGCCGTTCTCGCACTCGACATTGGGCGTGTAGTCAGGGCGGCCGCTGAGGTCGACGATGACCTTGCGCAGGTTCGGCGGGCGGATGGTCACGGCCAGGGGATAACTCATCAGCTCGGCAGCGCTGACAGTTTCGCGCTGGGCCAGCGGGTGGCCGCTGCGGCAGCAGAAGTGCCACTTTCGCGGGCGCAGGCGGTAGGTCTGGTAGTCCGGGTTGGCTTCGAAGTGGCGGGTGTCGGCGACGAAAAACTCGAACTCTTCACTGAGCAGGCGCTTGCCCAGGCTTTGCCAGTCGTCCACCTGGAACTGCACCCGTGCCTTGGGGTAGCGCCCGATAAAACTGCCGATGGCCCGTGGCACCAACCCGGAGGCCGGTGCGGGGCCGCAACCAAAGCGCAGCTCGCCGGCTTCCAGGCCATTGAACTGGCTGATCTCGTTGGCCAACTGCTGGGCACCGCTGACCAGCCGCCGCGCATGTTCAAGCAGCACCTGGCCTTGTTTGGTCGGGGCCAGGTCCTTGCGCCCGCGATCCACCAACTGGCAACCGGCGCTGTGTTCCAGGGCCTGGATGCTGCGGCTGAAGGCCGATTGCGACAGGTTCACCGTGGCCGCGGCGGCGACAAAGCTGCGTTGTTCGGCGAGGGCGATGAAGTGGCGGAGTTGGCGCAGATCGATATGCATTTTTCACATTAAAAATATCGGGGAAATGCATTGGCTATGCATTAGGTCGACTCCTTATAAAGGCTATCTCTTATGCAGTAAAAGTTTGTAAAAACATAAATAAATAACTTTAAAGAATATGTGATTGTGCATATTCCTCGATTCCGGAGCCGCTCATGAGTGTGTCGAAGCCTGCTGTACCGTCCTCTGCCTGGCGGCTCAAGCGCCTACCCCTGGCGTTATTGCTGGCGGGCAGTGCCAGTTGGTCACCGAGCCAGGCGGCTGAAGAGCCAGCACCCGCGAGCAAGGGCGAGAGCGCCAGCGGGCAATTGGAAACGGTCACCGTGACTGCACGCCGACGCACCGAAAGCGCCCAGGACGTGCCCACGCCCATGAGTGTGGTGGGTGGGCAGGCCCTGGAGAGTCAGCGAATTTATCGGATCCAGGATCTGCAACAGCTGGTGCCCAGCGTCAACGTCGCCTACATGCATGCGCGTCAATCCAGCGTGTCGATTCGCGGGCTGGGCAATAACCCGGCCAGTGACGGCCTGGAGGGCAGCGTCGGCCTGTACATCGACAACGTGTACCTCGGGCGCCCGGGCATGGCGGTGTTTGACCTGATGGACATCGAGCAGCTTGAGGTATTGCGTGGCCCGCAAGGTACGTTGTTCGGCAAGAACACCACGGCCGGGGTCATCAATATCAGCACCCGCGCGCCAAGTTTTACCCCGGAGCGCAGCATCGAAACCTCAGTGGGCGAGGACGGTTATTTCCAGACCAAGGGCACGATTTCCGGGCCGCTCAATGATGAACTGGCCGGGCGTTTTTCCGCCTATCGCACGCGCAGCGATGGCGATATCAAGAACGAATACAACGGTCACGATCTCAATGGTGGTTCACGCCAGGGCTTTCGCGGGCAACTGCTGTACAAGCCCAACGAGGCATTCAACCTGCGCTGGATCGGCGACTACAACGAAGAAGCTTCCAGCGCCGGCACCCGTGTGTTGTACAGCACCGGGCCGACCATCAATGGCGTCAACCAATATGAGTCCAGGGCGCGGGCGGCCGGGGCGACCCTGGTCGACGGTTCCCACCGCAAGGTCAACCTGGACAACGACCAACGTGTCACGGTGTTCCAGGGCGGGACGTCCCTTGAGGCCAATTGGACCCTGCCCAGCGACTTCACCCTGACGTCGGTCAGCGCCTATCGCTGGTGGAATTTCACCCCGCGCAACGACGACGGCCTCAACGTGCCGGCGTCCTATAACGCTGGCGTGTCGGTGGAAGATAAGCAGTGGTCCCAGGAGTTTCGCCTGGCGTCACCGACCGGTGGCTTCTTCGATTACGTGCTCGGGGCCTACTACTTCGGCTCTGACCTGGACAATAAATCCTTCGCCTATTACGGGCCCCAGGCTGATATCTGGAACGGCACGCCGACGGGGGCCTTGAGCAATGTCACCAGCATTGGCAACGGGCATATCCGCACCGACAGCTTTGCGCTGTTCGCCCAGGGCACCTGGCACCTGACCGAACGTCTGGATTTCACCGCTGGCCTGCGCGGTACCTATGAAGAAAAAAGTGCCTGGGTCAGCCGCAACGCGCCAGAGGGTGGTGCAACGGTAGCCGGCGCGGCGGCTACCGCACGCCGTGGTCGTGCCGGTGCCTACGATTCCGGCGATCTCAGCCAGTACAGCACCAGCCCCTCCGGCTTACTGAACCTCAGCTACCGTTTCAGCGATGACCTGCTGGGCTATGCGACCTTGTCCCATGGCGAGAAGTCCGGCGGGGTCAACCTGGTGGTGGGCTCTGCACCGACCGCTGGTGCGGACTCACTGTTGATCGGCACCGAGCGCGCCAACAACGCCGAACTGGGTTTTAAAAGCACGCTGTGGGACCGCCACCTGCAGCTCAATGCCAACCTGTTCTGGACCCAGGTCAACGGCTATCAGACCAACGCCTACGATGCCGGCAACCGCGTGCAGTACCTGACCAACGCCGGTTCTGTGCGCTCCCGTGGGGTCGAGTTGGAAAGCACCCTGGTGCCGATCCGGGGGCTGACGCTGAATATCAATGGCTCGTTCAACGACGTGCGCTACCTGTCGTACAAAGATGCGCCATGCCCACCGGAAGTCAGCCTGCGCCCTGGTGCACCGGCCTCGTGCGACCTGAGCGGGCATCAGGTGGTAGGCGCCTCGAAGTGGATTGCCAACGCCAACGGTGAGTACAAGTGGAACCTGGACAACGGCTTCGAACCCTATGTCACCGCCAGCTATGCCTATCGCTCGAAGGCGGTGGGTACGGTCGAGGATTCGGACTATGGGCAGATTCCCGGTTATGGGCTGGTCAACCTGTCCACGGGTTTGCGTGGCGACTTCCAGCAGGGCCAGTGGGATGTGTCGTTGTGGCTGAAAAACGCCTTCGACAAAACCTACTACACCACCCTGTGGACAGGCGGCAACGGTGGCTATGAAGGGCTGCTGGGCACCCCGCGCACACTGGGTGTGACCGGGCGCTACGACTTCTAGCCACCCATCACCTGTAGGAGCGAGCTTGCTCGCGAAGAAAGCCCAGACAACACGGTTAACCTGATGCTGCGCGTTATCGTTAACGTTTTTCGCGAGCAAGCCGCTTTCTAGCCGGGGACTGCGGCGGTGCGGTAGGTGGCCGGGCTGAACACCCGGGTCACCACCAGCATTGCGATCACCGTCACGGTCAGTACCACCCAGGCGCTGACAAAACTGCCGGTGAGTTCGCGCAGCCAGCCGGTCATCCATGGCGACACGGCATTGATCAAGAAGCCCACGCCTTGTACGAATGCCGCCAGTTGCCCGGCTTCGCGCGGGTCGCGGCGATGGTCCAGGGTCAGCAGCAGGCTCAGGGCAAAGCACGCCCCCAGGCCGAAGCCGATCAGCGCCACCCACAGGTGTGGGTATTGCAGCGGCGCCAACAGCAGGCCGAGGTAACCCACGGTCTGAGCCAGCAAGCTGATGGTCAGCAAGGGCCGGCGGTCGATGCCGCGTTGCGCTAGCGCCGGCATCAACAGCGCGGCAATCACCTGGAAAATCGTCATGAACGCCAGCAGCGAGCCGCTGGGCAGCACGCCCCAACCCAGTTGCTGGTAGTACGCCGGCAGCCACGCCACCATGCTCATATACCCGCAGTTCACCAGGCCGAAATACAGCGCCAGCAACCAGGCGCGGCGATTGCGCAGGCCCTGGAGCGGCGCCGTCACCTGTAGGTTTTTCGCCGCGCCTAACGGCAGCCATGCCCACAGCAATAAAGCGCCGAGCGCTGGCAGCAGCCAGATGCCCAGGCCTGCCTGCCAGTGCTGGAAATGGCTGGCGACCAGCGGGCTGAGCAGCGCCGCCAAACCACCGCCACCCATCAATGAGGCCGAATACACCCCCATCGCCAGCGGCACCCGCTGGTGAAACTGACGCTTGATCATCGCCGGCACCAGCGCCTGGATCAGCGCCACGCCAGCCCCGCCCAGCAGCGCCGTGGCCAGCAATGCGGGCGCCTGTGCCAGCAGCCAGCGCGCCAGGCACGCCAGCAGAATCATCATCAAGCCCAGGGCGATCCCGCGTCGTTCGCCCAACTGCGCTTCGACCCGGATGCCCACCAGCGCCACCAACCCCATGCACACCACCGGCAGGCTGGTGAGCAAGGCACTGCTCTGGAAACTCAGGCCGGTGGCCAGGCGGATTTCCCCGAGCAATGGGCTGATTGAGCTGAGGATCGGCCGCAGGTTCAGGCCCAGCACCACCAGCAGGCCCCAGCCGGCGAGGGATTTATTGAGCGTCATGCAAAGCCTTCCATTGCGCATAAAGCGTTTGCATTGCCGCTTGTGGCAGGTGCTGTACGGGCAGTTTCTGCGCGGCCAGCGGTAACGCCACTTGCTGGTAAATCGCCGCAGTCGACAGACCGAAAGGCGCCGCCATTTCATTGCTCGCGGCAAACACCACGCGGGACACACCACACAAGTACATTGCACCCAGGCACATCGGGCACGGCTGGCCGCTGGCGTAGATCACGCAGCCTTCAAGGTTGGTGCCGAGGGTTTGGCTGGCCGTACGAATGGCGAGCATCTCGGCGTGGGCGGTAGGGTCCTGGCTGAGATGAATCTCGTTGACCGCTTCTACCCGCACTTCACCGTCCTTGACCAGGACTGCACCAAACGGCCGTCCACCGCGGGCCACGTTGTCCTGCGCCAGGGCGACGGCACGTTGCAGCCAGGTTTGATCGTGCTGTGGGCTCATTGGGCACCTGCTTCTTTCAGAAGTTTGGCGATGGCAACCTGGCCGCGTTTTTGCGCCTGTTGCAGCGGGCTGGCGCCGTTGCGATCAGGCAGGTTCACGTCGGCGCCCGCGGCGATCAACAGGGCGACGATCTGCTGGTGCGGCGGCCCGCCGTCCGAGAGCACGATGGCCTCCATCAGGCCGGTCCAGCCCAGGCGGTTGACATGGTTGACGTCGACGCCGGCATCGATCAACAGGCGCACAGTTTGCACGTGCCCACGTTCACACGCCGGAATAAGGGCGGTGCCGCCGTAGCGATTGGTGCTCTTGAGGTCGGCGCCATGGGCCAGGGTCATGGCCAGGATTTCGTTGTGGCCGCTGGCTCCGGCCAGCAGGTAAGGGCTGTCTTGCATCAGGTTCTTGCGGTTCACGTCGGCCCCGGCCTCGATCAGGACACGGGCGATATCGACGCGATTGGCCTCGGTGGCCAGCAACAATGGGGTGCTGCCGTCGATGGCGCGGGCATCCCGATCGGCGCCCTTGGCCAGCAGTTGCTCGACCTGGGGCAAATGCCCGGCGCGTACGGCATCGAGCAGGCTTTTTTCGGCCGCCATAGTGCTACTTGCCACTATCAAACCCAGCGTCAGAACGGCCGTTTTGAAAGGAATACGCCATGCCATGAGAACCTCGTTTCAGTGCAATGAGCGGGAAGTATGGCCACCGCCTGGGGTATTCTGAAATTAAATATAACCATGCCAACCAGTGGCTAATGCGATGGTGATGCCCATGTTCGATCCCGTGCTGTTGCGCAGTTTTATCACCGTCGTCGATTGCGCGAACTTCACTCGTGCGGCCGAGCGGTTGCACCTGACTCAATCCACGGTCAGCCAGCAGATCCGCCGTCTGGAAGACAGCACCGGGTGCCAGTTGCTTGACCGCGACCAGCGCCGGGTGGTGGCGACGGTCGAGGGTGAGCGCTTGCTGGCCTATGCGCGGCGCATCCTGGCGCTCAATGAAGAAGCCGCCGACGTGCTGATCAACCAGCAGAGCGATGGCGTACTGCGCCTGGGCGTGCCCGAAGACTTCGCCGCCGAGCGCTTGATGCCGTTGCTTTCGGCGTTTGTCGTGGCCTATCCACGGGTGCGCCTGGAGGTCACCAGCGGCCTGGGGCCGGCGCTGCTGCGCCAGTATCGCGGCGGTGAGTTCGATGTGTTGCTGGTCAAGCAGATGGGCGACAGCGACGACTGCCTGGCCTCCTGGCCGGAGCCATTGTGCTGGGTCGACAGCCGCCGCATGCCGGCCCTGGGCCGCGACCCATTGCCGTTGGTGGCGTTCCCGGTGGGCGGCCTGTACCGCAATGAAATGCTCCAGCACCTGGAGGTGGGTGGCTGGCGCTGGCGCATTGGCTATTCCAGTGCGAGCCTGGCCAGTGTGTGTTCGGCGGTGGCGGCGGGGTTGGGCATCAGCCTGTTGCCGGAGCGGGTGGTGCAGGCCGGGCATGTGGTGCTCGGCGCCGACAGCGGTTTACCCGCAGTGCAGGGCGTGCGGTTGGCGCTGTATGGGCGCAATGGCATGGGGGCGGCGGGGCAGAGCCTGCAGCGTCAATTGTGGGATTTATGTGAGGCTAACCCGCGCTAAGGCCATGCCCTTGAGGAATATTTTGCATGCCTGCAAGGCATCATGATTTTGCCTCTCGCCGCCAGGCCACGTGGGGCGTGGCTTTGCAGGTGCCGTTGTTTTTTAATATTCCCGTTCGGTCTATGTATAACTTTAAAGATTACTTTAAGAGATAAGCGTCTGCCCCCGATGATTCAGCTCTAGACGGTTGCCCCCGCAGGCCCGTCGGTTTTTTCGCTGAAGAAAGCAGGGAGTTAATCAATGGGCAATGTCCAGACCGCCGCCAGTGCACATGAGGCGCAGTGGCGCCAGGCACCGAGTGGTGAGTTGGTCGACCTTGGCCGGCCGCACCGCGCGCCCTTGGGGCAGTTGCGTTTGCAGAAAACCCCCAAGGGGATCTTGAGCCGGCGTGAAGGCATTTTGTTGGGCCTGCTGGCACTGGCGCTGCATGGCGCGGTGATCTATTGGGTCAGCCAGAAACCGCTGCCGGTGCTGCCGATTGTGCCGCCGGAAATTCCACCGATGACCATCGAGTTTTCCCAGCCGGCGCCGCCGGTGGTGGAACCGCCACCGCCTGTACCGCCGCCTGCGGTCGTGGAACCACCGCCACCTGTGGTGGATGAGTTGGCGGCCAAGCCGGCGCCACCCAAGCCGATTTCAAAGCCCAAGCCCAAGCCCAAACCGGTGCCCAAGCCCGAACCCAAGCCGGTCGAACAGCCACCTGCGCCGCCTGTGCCTGCACCGCCCGCGCCCAAGCCTGCACCACCTGCGCCAGCGCCGGTAACCCCAGCTTCGGCCAACGCCGCGTACCTGAAGAACCCGGCGCCCGAGTATCCCTCACTGGCCCAGCGCCGTGGTTGGGAAGGCACGGTGTTGCTGCGGGTGCATGTCTTGGCCAGCGGCAAGCCCGGTGAAATCCAGGTGCACAAGAGCAGCGGTCGCCAGCAACTCGACGACGCCGCACTGACCGCCGTGAAGCGCTGGAGCTTCGTCCCGGCCAAGCAGGGCGACGTGGCGCAAGACGGCTGGGTCAGCGTGCCCATCGATTTCAAGATTCATTGAGCCTGTGCTCGACACTTTATCGCTTACACCGAGGACCACATCATGACGTTACTGGCATCTCCACTTGAATCCATCGAAAGCGCGGTGATCTGGCTGCTGGTGGTTTTTTCCGTCGCCACCTGGGGCCTGGCCCTGCTCAAGGGCGTGCAGTTCGGCCGCCTCAAGGCCCAGGATCGCAAGTTCCACAAACAGTTCTGGGCGGCGTCGAGTCTCGATTCGGCCGCCGAGCTGAGCGAAACCCACCCCGGCGCTGCCGCTCGTGTGGCCCAGGCCGGTTACGCCGCGATCCAGGTGGGTGATGCACCGCACGCCGCAGACCTGAGCCAGGCGATCAACCATCAGGATCGCCTGGAACGTGCCCTGCGCCAGCAGATCGTGCGTGAACGGCGCTCCCTGGAAACCGGCCTGGCGGTGGTCGCGAGCATCGGCAGTACTTCGCCGTTTATTGGTCTGTTCGGCACGGTGTGGGGGATCATGGAAGCGTTGAAAGGCATCAGCGCCGCCGGCTCCGCCAGCCTCGAAACCGTGGCCGGCCCGATTGGCGCGGCGTTGGTCGCGACCGGTGTGGGGATCGCCGTCGCCGTGCCGGCAGTACTGGTCTACAACTACTTCCTGCGTCGCCTGAAGCTGACCGCTGCCGACCTGGATGATTTCGCCCATGACTTCTACAGCCTGGCGCAGAAAAATTCGTTCCGCGTGCTGGTCCACCCGGCGCTGCATAAAAACGCCGCCCAGGGCAGCGCGCAAAAAGTGAAGGAGGCGTCCTGATATGGCCTTCTCCACCCAAGACAGCGACGAGGTACTGAGTGAGATCAACGTCACGCCCCTGGTGGACGTGATGCTGGTACTGCTGGTGGTGTTTATCGTCACCGCCCCGCTGCTGACCAATGCGATCCAGATCAACCTGCCCAAGACCGAAGCCGTGGCCCCGGTGGAGCAGAAAGACCCGCTGGTGGTGAGCATCGACGGCGCCGGCAAAGTGTTTATCAACAAGGATGAAATCCAGCCGGACCTGCTGGAATTCAACCTGCAGGCCGCCAAGGCGAAGGACCCGCAGGTGCGGGTACAGCTGCAGGCTGACGATGGCGTGAATTATGGCGAAGTGGCCCGGGCCATGGCGTCGATTGAGCGAGCGGGGATTACCAAGCTGTCGGTGATTACAGCGCGTTAGTGTCAAAAGCCTCGACAATTTTTTGGCCGTCTCCTTGGCAGGGTGCGGCCTTTTTTTTGCCTGGGATTTAAGTTACGGCACAAAAAATTATGGGAGTGAGCTCATGTGGGAGCGGGCTTGCTCGCGAAGACGTCGGCCCAGCAAACATTGATGTTGCCTGACCCACTGCTTTCGCGAGCAAGCCCGCTCCCGCATTATTTGATCGATGTGGCTGTGTTTTTGGTTATTAATAAATAGCTTCTTATTCCTTAACGAATATATGCCCCGTCCCTATACTGGTCAGCAACGTTAAACGCTGCAGGAGGGCACACCCATGCACAGCGAGTTGATCCGTTACCTGATCGTGCCGGGCTGGCAAGGATCGCCAGAAGATCATTGGCAAACCCATTGGCAGAACAGCCTGCCCAACAGCGCTCGCGTGGAGCAGGCCGACTGGCTGACCCCACGCCGCGAAGATTGGGTGGCGGCCTTGGCCGAAGCCATTGCGGCCGACAGCACTCCGGTGATCCTTATCGCCCATAGCCTGGGTTGCATCACCGTGGCGCACTGGGCTGCCAGCGCGCCATTGCAGTTCCTGCGCCAGGTGCGCGGTGCGTTGCTGGTGGCCCCGGCGGATGTCGAGCGCCCCGCGTGTGCGCCGGCATTGCGCAACTTTGCACCGATTCCCCGCGACCTGTTGCCGTTTCCCAGCCAGGTCGTCAGCTCCGACAACGACAGTGCAGTCAGCGCCCCTCGGGCCCTGGAACTGGCACGTAACTGGGGGGCGGAAGCCGGGATTCTCGCAGGCGCCGGGCATATCAACGTGAAGTCCGGCCACCAGCGCTGGGAGCAGGGTTTCGCCTACCTCTATCGTCTGCAAAACCGTCTGGAGCATCACTCCCGGCGCCGCGCCTAATATTTTTTCAACGCCCCGTCCCTATGAGTGGAATTGGGGCGGGAGCCTGCCATGAGCCTGCATGAAACCTTTGGCCAGCCATTGCTGACCTTCCCCGACGCTGAAAAAAGCCCCCTGAGCATTCGCGCCAAGGCGCTGGTGTTTGTCGACCCCCGTTCAAGGCAACTGCGCGAAGACCTCGAAAGCCTGGCCCCGCGAGCCTTGCCGGTGTTGATTCGTGGCGAAACCGGTAGCGGCAAGGAATTGCTGGCGCGCCATATCCATCGCGGCAGTGACCGCAGCGGCCTATTTGTTTCGGTCAACTGCGGCGCGATCAGCCCTACTTATGCCGATGCCGAATTGTTTGGCTATGCCGCCGGCAGCCACAACGGCGCCGCCAGCAGCCGGGCTGGCTGGTTCGGCTCGGCCAACGGCGGCACCTTGTACCTCGATGAGATCGGCGACTTGCCGTTGCCGATCCAGATCAAGCTGCTCGCCGCCCTGGAAAACCACGAAGTCACCCGCGTCGGCGCCCATCAACCGAGCCCGGTGGATGTGCGTCTGGTTGCCGCCACCAGCATCGACCTGGCCCAGGCCGTGGCCGTGGGTAAATTCCATGAGCGCCTGTTCCATTACCTCAGCGAAGGCCAACTGGAGCTGCCGGCGCTGCGCGAGCGGGTGGGTGACATCCTGTCGTTGGCCGAGTACTTCCTGGGCATCTACAGCCAGCGCCTGGACTTGCCGGTGCCGTTGATCAGCGAGGCCGCGCAGCAGGTGCTGGAGCAGCACAGCTGGCCGGGCAATACGCGGGAACTGGAGAACGTGATCCACTTTGCACTGCTGGTCAGCAGTGGCGATGAGATCTTGCCGGAGCATTTGAACCTGCCGGTGGCCTCGGTGGTACAGATTGAGCAGCAGGTGCGTCAGATCCTGAGCAGCGGCAGCGAAGTCGAGCGCATCGCGTTGACCCGTCTGTTTCAAGGATTAGGCTCTGTATGAACAAAATGGAATATCAACGTGAATAAAAGGTATTGTTCGGGAATAAAAAATATCGGTATTGTCACTTTCACGCCGCGATAGCACATCGCTGGCACTCCCCTATAAGAAGTGGCCGTCACCGACGTCCCGGATTTTCGATTAAGGACACTGCATGAAAAAGGTTCTGTTGTTCACCGCACTGGCGGCTGCCCTGACTGCCGGTATCGCTCAAGCCAACGAAAAACTGGTGATCGCGGCCACGCCGGTGCCGCACGCCGAGATCCTTGAGCTGATCAAGCCGACCCTGGCCAAAGAAGGCGTGGACCTGGAAATCAAGGTCTTCACCGACTACGTGCAGCCGAACGTGCAAGTGGCCGAGAAGCGCCTGGACGCCAACTACTTCCAGACCCTGCCGTACCTGCAGAACTTCAACAAGGGTAAGGGCACCAACCTGGTCACCGTGGTTGGCGTGCACGTTGAACCGTTCGGCGGCTACTCGAAAAAGATCAAGAAAATCGAAGACCTGAAAGATGGCGCCACTGTTGCCATTCCCAACGAAGGCTCCAACAGCGGCCGTGCCCTGTTGCTGCTGCAGAAGGCCGGTGTGATCACCCTCAAAGACCCGACCAATGCCCTGTCCACGCCAAAAGACATCGCCAGCAACCCGAAGAACCTGAAGTTCAAGGAGTTGGAATCGGCCCTGCTGCCGCGCGTCCTGGACCAGGTTGACCTGGACCTGATCAACACCAACTACGCCCTGGAAGCCGGCCTGAACCCGGCCACTGACGCGCTGATCATTGAGTCGTCCGATTCGCCGTACGTGAACTTCCTGGTAGCCCGTCCAGACAACAAGGACAGCGTCGCCATCCAGAAACTGTCCAAGGCCCTGACCAGCCCTGAAGTCAAAGCCTTCATCGAGCAGAAGTACAAAGGTGCGGTGGTGCCGGCGTTCTGATTGAGCAAACCCCCTTCAAGGTTTGAACGCCGACGGCTGATACAGCGTCGGCGTTTTTTATTGGGCAATGATGGTCAAAATTGTGGGAGCTGGGCTTGCCCGTGATGCAGGCACCTCGGTGTGTCAGTGACACAGAGGTGATGCTATCGCGGGCAAGCCCGGCTCCCACACAAGCCCGCTCCCACATGGGTGGGTGTTATGCCTGTTAATCCCGGCTGTTGATCGCCCGGCGCAACGCCACCAACCACTTCACCAATTCCTGCGGATCAATCGGTTTCGCCTCGCTCATCTGTCATTCCCTCGCTGGTTAAATGGCCCTCAGTCTGGCCATGCGCTGTCCATCCCTGTCGTTCAGCGCTGAAAAATAGACCCTTCCTACACGCCCCAGAACCATAGCTGTCATCTGCCAACCCGGCGAACCCACAGGTTAGTTTTTTGGGCGATATCAATATGCTATTTCGGTATTTAAATTTTATTTTTTATACCTTTAAAGTCAGCGCTTCCCGACGTTACCCACGTCGAATCGGACTGCGTTTACGCCGCATTACCCCTGCGGCGCCCAGGACTAGAAATGACCTTCGATTACGCCTTTATCCTCAGCACCCTGCCGGCGTTTCTCAAGGCCGTGGGGGTGACCTTGCAAGTGGGCTTGATCGCCATTGCCACCTCGCTGCTGGTGGCGCTGATCAACTCGGCCTTGCTGGTGTTTCGCACCCCGTACCTGTCGCGCCTGGTGGCGCTGTACGTGGAGTTGGCGCGTAACACGCCGCTGCTGATCCAGCTGTTCTTCGTGTACTTCGCCTTGCCGGCCCTGGGCTTCAATATCTCCGGGTTCTGGGCGGCGATCATCACCATGACCTTCCTCGGCGGTGCCTACCTCACTGAAGTGCTGCGTGCCGGGGTGGAAGCGGTGCCGCTGGCGCAGATCGAGTCGGGCAAGTCCATCGGCCTGTCCGACTGGCAACTGCTGCGCCATGTGATCCTGCCCCAGGCCGGGATCCTCAGCCTGCCGGCGCTGTTTGCCAATTTCATTTTCCTGCTCAAGGAGACCACGGTGGTCTCGGCAGTGGCAGTGCCGGAGATTCTCTACACCACCAAAAGCTACATCGCCCTCTACTACAAGACTTACGAAATGCTCGCCGTGCTCACGCTGATTTGCGTGCTGTTGTTCTTGCCGCTGTCGCTGTTGCTCAGCCGCCTGGAAAGGAGGCTCCAGCATGGCCAGTTCGGGTCTTGAGTTGTTGTGGGTGTCGTTGCCGCAACTGGGCAAGGGGGCCGCGCAAACCCTGTCGATTTCCTTTTTGAGCATCGCCTTCAGCACGGTTGGCGGGGTGTTGTATGGGGTGCTGCGCACCTTGAATGTGCGCGCGATCAACCTGCTGCTGCGTATTTACCTGGAGTTGTTCCGCGCGATTCCGGTGCTGGTGTGGCTGTATCTGCTGTTCTTTGGCCTGCCGATTTTCACCGGCCTGAGCATCCCCAGTTTCTGGTGCGCGGTGCTGGTGCTGTCGCTGTGGGGCGCCAGTGAAGTGGGCGAAGTGGTGCGCGGCGCCTTGCATTCGCTGCCGCGCGGGCAGCGGGAGGCGGGCCTGTCGATAGGTTTGTCGGCGCCACAACTCTACGGCTATGTGCTGTTGCCCCAGGCGCTCAAGCGCATGACGCCGCCGACCATCAACGTCTACACGCGGATCATCAAGACCAGTTCCCTGGCGGTGCTGATCGGTGTGGTGGACGTGATCAAGGTCGGCCAGCAAATCATCGAGCGCACCTATGAGTCGGTGTTGATCTACGGCGCGCTGTTCCTGTTTTTCTTCTTTATCTGCTACCCGTTGTCGGCCGCCTCCAAGGTGCTGGAACGGCGCTGGGCCCAAGCATGAGCGCATTGATCGAGTTCCAGGGTTTCAACAAGTTCTTTGGCGAACAGCAGGTGCTCAACGGCATCGACCTGAGTGTGCAAAGCGGCGAAGTGGTGGTGATCCTCGGCCCCAGCGGCTGCGGTAAAAGCACCTTGCTGCGCTGCCTCAATGGCCTGGAAGTGGCCCACAGCGGCAGCCTGCGGTTTGCCGGCAAAGAGCTGCTGGATAAACACACCGACTGGCGCCAGGTGCGCCAGGACGTGGGCATGGTGTTCCAGAGTTATCACCTGTTCCCCCATATGAGCGTGCTCGACAACATCCTGCTGGGCCCGCTGAAAGTGCAAAAACGCGAACCCCGCGAAGCCCGTGAGCAGGCGGAAAAACTGCTGGAGCGGGTAGGGCTCGCCGACAAGCGCGATGCGTTCCCGCGCCAGTTGTCCGGTGGTCAGCAGCAACGCATCGCCATCGTCCGCTCGTTGTGCATGAACCCCCAGGTCATGCTGTTTGATGAAGTCACCGCCGCCCTTGACCCGGAAATGGTCAAGAAAGTGCTGGAGGTGATCCAGGACCTGGCGCGCGATGGCATGACCCTGCTGATCGTCACCCATGAAATGGCCTTCGCCCGCGCCGTCGCTGACCGCGTGGTGTTTATGGAGGCCGGCCGCATCCTCGAACACAACACCCCCGAGGCATTCTTTACGAACCCGCAGACCGCACGCGCGCAGCAGTTCCTGGAGAAGTTCTCCTTTGTTTCAACACTGCCCAAGAAAATCAAGGAACTGGAGCTGTCATGAAAACTGCCAAGTTGTTACTGCCGCTGCTCGGCCTCGCCTTACTGGCCGGCTGCAACAAAACCGAAGAACCGGCCAAACCCGCCGCTTCCGCGCCGGCGGCGGTGAGCTACATCGACAAGATCAAGGCCCGCGACAAGCTGATCGTCGGCGTATTTACCGATAAGCCGCCGTTTGGCTTTGTCGATGAAGCCGGGCGCTACGTGGGTTTTGATACCGATATCGGCCGCCAGTTTGCCAAGGACCTGCTGGGCGACGAGAACAAGGTCGAGTTCGTCGCCGTGGAGCCGGCCAGTCGCATCCCGTTCCTGCAGAGCGACAAGGTCGACCTGATCCTCGCCAACATGACCGTGACCCCGGAGCGCAAGGAAGCGGTGGAATTCACCAACCCCAACCTGAAAGTCGCGGTCCAGGCCCTGGTGCCTAACGACAGCACGGTGAAAAGCCTCGACGACCTGGCGACCCGCACCACCATCGTCACCACCGGCACCACGGCCGATATCTGGCTGACCAAGAACCACCCGGACTGGAAACTGCTCAAGTTCGAAAAAAACTCCGAGTCGCTGCAAGCGCTGTCGGCCGGGCGTGGCGATGCCTATGCCCAGGACAACCTGGTGCTGTTCAGCTGGGCCAAGCAGAACCCGGGCTACCGCGTGCTTGAAGAAAAACTGGGCGATGAAGCGCCGATTGCGCCGGCGGTGAAGAAGGGCAATATCGAACTGCGCGACTGGGTGAATGCCGAGTTGGCGAAGTTGGGTGAAGAGAAGTTCTTGCTCAAGCTGTATGACCAGTACGTGCGTAAAGAACTGAGCGATGACACCAAGCCTGAGAGTGTGATTGTTGAAGGCGGTAAGTGGCAGGGTTGATCCTGTACTGAATGCTCCACCGCTATCGCAGGCAAGCCAGCTCCCACAGGAGAATGCATTCCAAATGTGGGAGCGGGCTTGCTCGCGATGATGGCAGTACAGGCGCCGTCTAACTCGGCCAATGCCAAGCCGGCTCATCCAGCACCCGCTGCCCCACAATCTGCGTCTGCCCTAGCACCTTCTCCAGCACAATCGAATTGCACCCCTCATCCTGCTGCAACGCTGCGATCAAGCGGCTGGCATGGGACACCACCCACACCTGGCAGTGCTTGGATGCCTGGATAATCAGGCGCGCCAAGGCCGGCAGCAGATCCGGGTGCAGGCTGGTTTCCGGCTCGTTGAGCACCATCATCGTTGGCGGGCGCGGCGTCAGCAGTGCGGCGATCAGCAGCAGGTAGCGCAAGGTGCCGTCCGAAAGCTCCGCCGCTGACAGTGGGCGCAGCAAGCCTTCCTGATAGAACTCAATGGCGAAACGCCCGCCCTGCAATGGCTCGATATGCAACCGCGCGCCAGGAAACGCATCACTCACTGCCTGTTGCAAGGCTTCGGGATCGCCGATTTCGCGGATGGTCTGCAACGCCGCCGCCAGGTCACGGCCGTCGTGATGCAGGACCGGTGTACGGGTGCCCAGTTGCGGCTGGCGTACCGGCGCATCGGCGTCGCTGCGAAAGTGATCATAAAAGCGCCAACCGCGAATGCTTTCGCGCAGCATCAGCACCTCCGGCGAGCCGCGCAGGCTGCCGACTTGATCAAACAGGCTGTGGTAGTTGGGCGTGTGCTGGGCCAGTACATCCCAGGCGCGGCCGGCACGGGCACGGACCATCGGCCCGGAGCGCTGCACCAACAGGCTTGCCGGGCGGTAGACATGGCCGGCCCAGATGCATTCTTTCTTGATCTCGGGATCCAGGGAAAAATATGACTCGCTGGGTTCTGGCAAACCCAGGGAGATCGCGTAGCTGAAATCCTCCCCGGCAAACCCCAGGCGCAGGCGCTTGGCGCCACTGCGTACGCTCAGTTGCACGGCGACTTCGCCATTGAGCATGCGTCGGCTGATATTTTCTGGGCCGGCCCAGAAGGTTGAATCCAGCCCACCTTCGCGGGCCAGGGCATTGATCACACCGCCCTGGGCGGTTTCCGCCAACAGACGCAAGGCGCGGTACAGGTTGGATTTGCCGCTGCCATTGGGGCCGGTGATCAGGTTCAGCCGATCCAGCGGTACCACCAATTTATTGATCGAGCGGTAATTGGCCACCGCTAAGGTTTTCAGCATCAAGGGCGTTCCCGGCCGACATGGACCGCCATCTTACCCTGTGGGAGCCGGCTTGCCGGCGATCAACCGACGCCACGTAATTCACATAGGCGAAGGCGGAACCCTGAACTAAGCTCACAGTCGCATACACACTGGCACGTCGGTATCACGCAAAAGGAGTCTGCATGGGCGGTCCCACTTCAACCGTTATTTGTGGCGTTGCCCTGCTGGCATTGCTGAGCGGCTGTGGCCAGGAAAAACCTGAAGCCAAGGCCCATTCCAGGGTGTTTGTGCAAACCGTGCAGCCCACCGATTTTGCGGCGGCGGTGACCCTCACCGGGGATATCCAGGCGCGGGTGCAGACCGATTTGTCATTTCGCGTCGGTGGCAAGATTATCCAGCGCATGGTCGATGTCGGCGACCGCGTGACGGCCCGGCAAGTGCTGGCCAGGCTCGATCCCAAGGATTTGCAGACCAATGTCGATTCCGCCCAGGCCCAGGTGGTGGCGGAACAGGCGCGGGTCAAACAGACGGCGGCGGCTTTTGTGCGCCAGGAAAAACTCCTGCCCAAGGGCTACACCAGCCGCAGCGAATACGACGCCGCCCAGGCCGCGCTGCGTAGCAGTCAAAGTGCCCTGGCCGCCGCGCAGGCTCAACTGGCCAATGCCCGCGAACAACTGGGCTACACCGCATTGATCGCCGAGGCACCGGGGGTGATTACCGCGCGCCAGGCCGAAGTCGGCCAGGTGGTGCAGGCCACCGTGCCGATTTTCAGCCTGGCCCGCGACGGCGAGCGTGACGCGGTGTTCAACGTCTACGAATCGCTGCTGGCCGAGCCACCGCCGGATGCGCCGATCACCGTCAGCCTGTTGGATAACCCGAGCATCAAGGCCGTGGGCCGGGTGCGTGAGGTGACTCCGGCCGTTGCGGCCAACAGCGGCACGGTGCAGGTGAAGATCGCCCTGGATGCCTTGCCCAAGGGCATGCAACTGGGCTCGGTGGTCAGCGCCACCGCCAACGGGCAAGCCAAGGCCAGTATCGAATTGCCTTGGGCGGCACTGACCAAGGATCTCAGCGAGCCCGCCGTTTGGTTGGTGGATGGTGACGGCAAGGCGCAACTGCACAAGGTCACTGTCGCGCGTTACCTGACCGGCAAGGTGATCATCAACGATGGCCTCAAGGGCGGCGAAAAAGTCGTGGTGGCCGGTGGGCAATTGCTGCACCCAGGCATGTTGGTGGAGATCGCCCAGGCGCCGGATCAGGCCCAGGCCAAGGGCGTGCAGCCATGAAGCGCCTGACGCTGGTCCTTGCCGGCAGCCTGTTGCTGATCGCCTGTTCCAAGGAAGAGCCGGCGCCGGAGCCTGTGCGCCCGGTGCTTTGGGTCGAGGTGAAAGCCGAAGACCAGGCACACCTCGGGCGCTTCGCCGGCAGTATCCAGGCGCGCTATGAAAGCAACCTGGGCTTCCGGGTGCCAGGGCGCATTGCGCGGCGCGCGGTCGATGTGGGCGCCGAAGTCGAAAAAGGCGCCTTGTTGGCAGTGCTCGACCCCACTGACCAGCAGAACCAGTTGCGCGCCGCCCAGGGCGACCTGGCACGAATCCAGGCGCAATTTATCAATGCCCAGGCCAATGCGCGTCGCCAGCAGGAGTTGTTCAACCGTGGTGTTGGCGCCCAGGCACAACTGGACGTTGCCCAGACTGATCTGAAAACCACCCAGGCCTCCCTCGACCAGGCCAAGGCGTCGGTGGACCAGGCCAGGGATCAGCTCAACTACGCCGAGTTACGCACCGACCACGGCGGCATCGTCACGGCCTGGAATGCCGAAGCCGGCCAAGTGGTGAGTGCCGGCCAACAAGTGGTGACGCTGGCCCGCCCGGATATCAAGGAAGCGGTGATCGACCTGCCCGCCGGCCTCGCCGAACGCCTGCCGGTCGACGTAGTGTTTGTGGTGGCCAGCCAGTTGGACCCCAGCATCAACACCACCGCCACCGTGCGCGAGATCGAGCCCCAGGCGCAAAGCGCAACCCGCACCCGTCGCGCACGCCTGACCCTGGCCCAGACGCCCGCGGCATTCCGCTTGGGCACGGCGATCAGCGTGACCCTGAGCTCGGCCATCGCCCCGCGCATCGAACTGCCTGCCAGCGCGGTGCAGGATGTCGAAGGCAAGACCCGCATCTGGGTCATCGATACGCAACAACAGAGCGTGCAGCCCCGTGAGGTGACCCTGGTCAGTCGCGATGCCAGCCATGTGGTGCTCAACGGCGGGGTGCAGCCTGGCGAGCGCGTGGTCAGCGCCGGCATCAACAGCCTCAAGCCCGGACAAAAAGTCAAAACCGACGAGGACAGCCCGCGATGAAAGGGAGCTTCAACTTATCCGACTGGGCACTCAAGCATCAGTCCTTCGTCTGGTACCTGATGTTCGTCGCGCTGCTGATGGGCGTGTTTTCCTACATGAATCTGGGGCGTGAAGAAGATCCGTCCTTCACCATCAAGACCATGGTGATCCAGACCCGCTGGCCGGGCGCGACCCAGGAAGAAACCCTCAAGCAGGTCACCGACCGCATCGAGAAAAAGCTCGAAGAGCTGGACTCTCTTGATTACGTGAAAAGCTACACCCGGCCCGGTGAATCCACGGTCTTCGTGTTCCTCAAGGACACCACCAGCGCCAAGGCGATCCCCGAGATCTGGTACCAGGTACGCAAGAAGATCGACGATATCCGTGGCACCTTCCCCCAGGGCTTGCAGGGGCCGTCGTTCAATGACGAGTTCGGTGACGTGTTTGGCTCGGTGTATGCCTTTACCGCCGACGGCATGTCGATGCGCCAGTTGCGCGATTACGTCGAGCAGGTGCGCGCCGAGATCCGGGCTGTGCCGGGGTTGGGCAAGGTCGAGATGATCGGCCAGCAGGACGAAGTGATTTACCTGAATTTTTCCACGCGCAAACTGGCCGCCCTGGGGATCGACCAGCGCCAGGTGGTGCAGAGCCTGCAATCGCAGAACGCGGTGACCCCGGCCGGGGTGATCGAGGCCGGGCCGGAGCGGATTTCGGTGCGTACCTCGGGGCAATTCGCCTCGGAAAAGGATCTGGCCGACGTCAATCTGCGGCTCAATGATCGTTTCTATCGGTTGGCGGATATCGCTGATATCAGCCGTGGCTATGTGGATCCGGCGCGACCGATGTTTCGTTTCAACGGTCAGCAAGCCATCGGCCTGGCCATCGCCATGCAGAAGGGCGGCAACATCCAGGAATTTGGTAAGGCGCTGCACCAGCGCATGGACGAGCTGACGGCCGACCTGCCGGTGGGCATTGGCGTACACAAGGTGTCGGACCAGGCCGAAGTGGTGGAAGAAGCGGTCGGCGGCTTCACCAGTGCGCTGTTCGAAGCGGTGATCATCGTGCTGGTGGTGAGCTTTATCAGCCTCGGCCTGCGTGCCGGGTTGGTGGTGGCATGCTCGATCCCGCTGGTGCTGGCGCTGGTGTTTGTGTTTATGGAGTACAGCGGCATCACCATGCAGCGGGTGTCACTGGGCGCGTTGATCATCGCCCTTGGTTTGCTGGTGGACGACGCGATGATCACCGTGGAAATGATGATCACCCGCCTGGAAAAAGGCGAGACCCTGGAGCAGGCTGCGACCTACGCCTACACCTCCACCGCGTTCCCGATGCTCACCGGCACCCTGGTGACCGTGGCCGGGTTTGTGCCTATTGGCCTCAACGCCAGCTCGGCTGGCGAATACACCTTCACCCTGTTTGCGGTGATTGCGGTGGCGATGCTGGTGTCGTGGGTGGTGGCCGTGTTGTTTGCGCCGGTGATTGGCGTGCATATCCTCAGCAGCAAGGTCAAACCGCACAATGAAGAGCCGGGGCGTATTGGCCGGGCCTTCAATGGCGGCATGTTGTGGGCCATGCGCAATCGCTGGTGGGCGATCGGCCTCACGGTGCTGCTGTTCGTGGCGTCGGTGTTTTCCATGCAGTTTGTGCAGAACCAGTTTTTTCCGTCGTCCGATCGCCCGGAAATCCTCGTCGACCTCAACCTGCCGCAAAATGCCTCGATCAATGAAACCCGCAAGGCGGTGGACCGGCTTGAAGCGATCATCAAGGACGACCCGGACATCGCACGCTGGAGCACCTACATCGGCCAGGGTGCGATCCGTTTCTACCTGCCCCTGGACCAGCAACTGGAGAACCCGTACTACGCGCAGTTGGTGATCGTCAGCAAAGGCCTGGAAGAGCGCGGCGCGTTGATCGAGCGCCTGCAAAAACGTTTGCGTGATGACTTCGTGGGCGTCGGCAGTTTTGTCCAACCCTTGGAAATGGGCCCGCCGGTCGGGCGCCCGATCCAGTACCGGGTATCGGGCAAGGACATCGACCAGGTGCGCAAACACGCCATCGAACTGGCGACACTACTGGATAAAAACAGCCACCTGGGCGAGATCATCTACGACTGGAACGAGCCGGGCAAAGTGCTGCGGGTCGATATCGCCCAGGACAAGGCGCGCCAGCTCGGGCTGTCGTCCGAAGATGTGGCGCAGTTGATGAACAGCGTGGTCAGCGGCTCGTCCGTGACCCAGGTGCACGACGATATCTACTTGATCAACGTGGTCGGCCGCGCCGAAGACGCCGAACGCGGTACCCCGGAAACCTTGCAGAACCTGCAGATTGTCACGCCGAGCGGTACCTCGATCCCGCTGTTGGCCTTTGCCACCGTGCGCTACGAGTTGGAGCAACCGCTGGTGTGGCGGCGCGATCGCAAGCCAACCATCACCATCAAGGCCGCCGTGCGCGACGAGATGCAGCCGACCGACCTGGTCAAGCAGCTCAAGCCTGAAATCGACAAGTTCAGCGCCGCGTTGCCGGTGGGCTACAAGGTCGCAACCGGCGGTACCGTGGAAGAAAGCGGCAAGGCCCAGGGCCCGATTGCCAGCGTGGTGCCGTTGATGCTGTTTTTGATGGCGACCTTCCTGATGATCCAGTTGCACAGTGTGCAGAAGATGTTCCTGGTCGCCAGCGTGGCTCCGCTGGGGCTGATCGGCGTGGTCCTGGCGCTGATTCCCACGGGTACGCCCATGGGCTTTGTGGCGATCCTGGGGATCCTTGCGCTGATCGGCATCATCATCCGCAACTCGGTGATTTTGGTGACGCAGATCGATGCCTACGAGTCGGAGGGCTACACACCGTGGGATGCCGTGGTGCAGGCCACCGAGCATCGGCGCCGGCCGATCCTGCTGACGGCGGCGGCGGCCAGCCTGGGCATGATCCCCATCGCCCGGGAAGTGTTCTGGGGGCCGATGGCCTACGCGATGATCGGCGGCATCATCATCGCCACCTTGCTGACGTTGCTGTTTTTGCCGGCGCTGTATGTGGCCTGGTACAAAATCCGCGAGCCTGTGTAGGCGCCGGTGGGGGCCGTGGGAAACGTCTCAAAGTCTTAATGGGTTGCTTTTCGGGTAACCAATTGTTTTACCCTCTTGGCTTTCACTTGTGTGAAGGTCTTTGCCATGCCTCGTTATTTGCGCCATACCTTGATGGTTTGCATGCTGTTGCTCTCGCCCCTGGCGGCTGCCGGTACCGTGCTGGAAAACGCCCTATGGCGCATTGAGCTCGACCCGGCGACCCTGGCCGTGCGCGTCACCCCTGCTGGCGGCGAGCCGGTGCAGGCCTCCAGTGGCGTGGCGGCCCATGGGGTCAGCCAGTTGCAACAGTCCAGCCGACAGGCCAATTGGCAATGGGATAACGGGGCCTATCGCCTGAGTGCCACCCTGGATCAGCGCGACCTGATCCTCACCGTCACCGCCCGCGAGGCCGCTGAGCTGGAAATCCTCCGGCAACCGGCCAGTGCCATGGGCAAGGGCTTGATCTGGCCGCTCGCCGAAGGGCATTACATCCCCGCCGGCAATCGCCTGTGGCAAGACTTCCTGCTTGAATATGGCGATGTGAACAGCACTCAGGACCTCAGCCTGCCGTTATGGGGCGTCGACCATGGCACGTTTACCCTCAACTGGCTGCTGACCAACCCGTACAACAATCGCTTGCAGTGGCAGGCCGAGGGGCAGCGCCTGGGGTTGTCGGTGCGCCATGAGTTCACCGCACTGGACCCAGCCGCGCCCATGAGCCTGCGCCTGAACCTGGGCGAGGCCGACTTGCTGGCCGGTGCCAAGCGCTATCGCCAGTGGCTGGTGGAACAGGAGCTGTACGAGCCGCTGGCAGAAAAGCTACAACGCCTACCTGCCGGCGAAAAACTGTTGGGCGCGAGCCATGTGTACCTGTGGGGCAATGACTTGCTTGGCCTTGGCGATGTACGCGACTGGGTGCAGTTACGCGCATTGCTGCGCGCACCGGATGGGTTGGGCGCGCAACTCAATGGCCTGCTGGATGCCGAAGCGGCGCAGGTGGTGCAAGCCAGACAGCCGTTTCTGGATCGCTACCAGCAAGCCGTGCTGCTGCGAGGACTCAACGCGGCGCTTAACAAAAAGGCGCGCCAGGGCTGGCAAGCCAGGACCGAGCCCGACATGCACGCGCTTGCCGAAGGCTATGGCACTGTCCGCCGGCAACTGGCGCTGGCGTTCTCTGGCGCCTTGAGTGTCACCCCCGAAACCTGGGGTAGCACGTTGTCCGCTGCGACGATAAAAACCCTGCAGGACAGCGGCCTGCAACGCCTGCTGCTGACCCTGGGTGAAGGCTGGGAGGGCGGGCTCTGGCACCCGGAGGTGGTGCGCAAGGGGGTCGAGGCCGGGTACTTGATGGCGCCTTACGACTCCTACGAGACCGCACTGGCAGATACGGAAAACCCTGACTGGACCACCGCGCACCTGGGCAGCCGTGCCTACCGTGACTGCGCGATCATGTTGAAGAATGGCCAGCTCAAGACCGGCTTCCAGAAGTCCGGGCACTACACCGACCCACGCTGCGTGCGCCCGCTGCTGCAAGCACGGGTGGCGGCGGTGCAGGCCAAGGCCGGGTTCAATGCCTGGTTTCTCGATGCCTACGCCACCGGCATGCTGTTTGACAGCTATCGCTCAGTGCTGGGCATGACCCAGGCGCAGAACGCCGAGGGTAATGTCGACGCGGCGCGCTGGATCGCCAACCACCTCCAGTTGCCGGTGGGTTCCGAAGACGGCAACGCCACCACCGCCCGAGGCGTGCTGTTCGCCCATGGCATGCAGACGCCGGTCATGGGCTGGGGCGACCGCGAGATGACCCAGGATAAACAATCGCCTTACTACGTGGGGGCCTGGTACCCACCGGAACAGCCAGCGGTATTCTTCAAGCGCGTGCCACTCAAAGAGCCGCTACGCACTGTGTACTTTGCCCCGGCGATGCGCCTGCCGCTATATCAGGCGGTGTTCCATGGCTCGGTCATCACCACCCATCACTGGCTGTTCGATAGCCTTAAACTGAGCAATGTGCAGGCGGAAAACGAACTGACCCAACTGCTCTACAACGTACCGCCGCTCTATCACTTGAGCGCTGCTACGTTGAAACAGCGCTTGCCAATGATCCAGCGTCAGGATGGGTTCTTCCGGCCGTTGCATGAGCGTCTGGCGACCCAGGCACTGACAGATTTTCGCTGGCTGAGCGGCGACCGGCTGCTGCAGCAGACGACCTTTACCGATGGCACGCGGTTGGTGGCCAATTTTGCGAGTGAGCAGAGGGAGGGGTATGCGGGGCGCAGTGTGACGGCGTTGGTGGTGGGGGCAGAGCCGGTGGTGTATCAGGTGGATTAGCGGCGCCTGTGAGTCCATCGCGGGCAAGCCCGCTCCCACATTTTGGACTGCCCCCAAGAAGTTGGACACCAATCCAATTTCTTGGGGTGTTCACATGA